>JALSNC010000228.1 GCA_026987195.1 Desulfobulbaceae bacterium
CGGGGCCCGGTCCAGGCTGTAGGCGCGGGTGAGGAGAAACTGGCCCGTGCTGGCAAAGGTGGCAATGAACAGGAGCAGGAGCCACTGGCGGGGAGCGGGCGCTACAAAGACGGGCAGAGTGGCCGTGCCGCTGGCCAGGGCGAGGATCAGGGTGAAGTTGAAGACGATGACCAGGGTATCGTCGCTCTGCCCGAGCCTGCGGACCATCAGGTGGGCCACCGCGGAAGAGGTGGCTCCGCCGAAGGCCACCAGGGCCGGGAAAGAGAAGTCCATGCCGGGCCGCATCACCAGGGCCGCGCCGGCCAGGCCGAGAGCGATGGCGACCCGGGCTGAGGGCGGCGACGATTCGCCCACCAGGAGCGGTGCCAGCAGGGCGAGGATGATGGGCTGACAGCGGCCGATGAAGACCACGTCGGGGAGCTGCATGTGGGTCAGGGCGTAGTAGAAGGAGAACATGGCCGTGATCCCGAACAGGCTCCGGACAAGGAGCAGGCGCCTGGCCCGGGTGACAAGGGGTTTGCCCTGCCGCACCAGGACGAGAAGGAGAACGGGCACAGCGATCAGGCTGCGGAGGAACATGATCTCGGTGATGGGCAGTTCCGGGCCCAGGGCCTTGACCATGGCCGACATGGTGACAAAGCAGGCCGAGGAGAGGAACATCAGCAGGACCGCCATACCTAGCGTTCCCTGGCCGGGCCGAGCCAGCCGCAGAGATGGCCGGTGATGGCGATGGCGGTGAGAGCGGCGGTCTCGGCCGGCAGCACGAGGGGGCCCAGGCAGACAGGGGTGAACCCGTGAGAGCGGGCCAGGGCGACCTCGTCGGCATGAAAGCCCCCCTCCGGCCCGACAAGCAGGCAGACAGGGCCCGGATCAGTGGCAAGTTCGGACGGGAAACCGGCCAGTTTTTCCCCTTCCCAGGCCATGATCCGGTGGCGGTATCCGGCTGGATCCAGCTCGGACAGGGCCTGGACCGGGTCGATCTCCATGGGGGTGACCCGTCGGCACTGTTTGCAGGCCTGCAGCATGATCCGGTGCCAGCGCTCGCGCTGCCGGTCGCGGCGGCCACGGTTTTCGCAGTATCGGCTCCGGAGGGGAATGAACCGTGCCACTCCCAGTTCGGTGGC
The DNA here is from genome assembly GCA_026987195.1 of Desulfobulbaceae bacterium. Classification (GTDB taxonomy): domain Bacteria; phylum Desulfobacterota; class Desulfobulbia; order Desulfobulbales; family Desulfobulbaceae; genus DRKI01. Next base: position 1,125 of record JALSNC010000228.1, read on the forward strand.
CCGCCGAACCAGGGTGTCCATCTTCCGGCCCTTGATAAGGGCCATGGCCAGGGTGATGGGCGAGGCGGAGGAGGCGGCATGATGGCGCTCGGTGATCTCCACCTCGACTGTGGCCGGGGTGGCCCGCAGGACGCGCCCCCGGTAGACCGTGCCGGTGGCATCGAAAAGCTCCACCCCGGCGCCGGCGCGCAACCGGAGCACCGAGACAAGGTGACGGGCCTCGTCGCCGTCCAGGCGGGCGATTTGGCCGTCTATGGCGCGGGGATCGACAAAGAAACGGCGCACGGCAGGCAGGATCAGCTGGTGGTATCGCGGCAGCGGAAACAGTAGGGATCCGGTTCACTGAAGATGTCGCGGCCAAAGCCGTAGCTCACTGCCAGGCAGCCGCCGCACAGGGGGCGGATGTCGCAGTCGCGGCAGCCCTCGGGCCCGAGGCGGTACTGTCTGGCTGCCCTGCCGTGATAGATCTCGGCCAGGCTCTGGCGGTAGAGGTTGCCGATCAGGGAGGGCAGCTTGCGGCAGGCATGGACTTCGCCGTCCGGCAGCAGCGAGACAAAATTGAAGGCCGCGCCACAGCCGTAGCCGGTACAGCCGCCGGTGAGGGGCAGGTTCCGGTCTTGGCGGACCAGGTTGAAGAAGTTGTCCTTCAGCCCCATACAGGGGGTTTTTTCAGCCGCTTCCATGTAGTCGGCCAGGAAACCGGGAAACCGGTCAATTGGCGCCGAGGCCAGTGCGGCGCCTTCTCCAACCATGGCCAGCCGGTTGAAGGTGAAAAGATCGGCGCGACCCTGCAGCAGTTCGGCCAGTTGCAGCACCTGGTCCATGTTGGCCCGGGTCAGGGTCAGCATGACCATGGAATAGATATCCATCTCGCGCAACAGTGCCAGAAAATCGAGAACCCGCCGGAAATGGCCCTTGCCGCGGATGTAGTCGTTATGCTCTTCCAGGCCCTCCAGGCTGACCTGGTAGAACTCGGGCCGGCGGATGGCAAGGATCTCCTCGATCCGCCGGCCGGGCATGGGGTTGCCGAGAATGGCGGTCAGGAATCCCCTGTCCGCAGCCTCCTGGTAGATCTCGTTGAAGTGGGGGTAGAGCAGGGGGTTGCCGCCGGTGAAACTCACCTGGCCCAGGACGTGATGGCTCTGGCAGAAGTCGTACAGATCATCCAGGACCCTGATGGCCCGGGAGGGTGGCATGGGACTTCGCTCGCTGCGGTCATAGCAGTGACGGCAGTGCAGGTCGCAGGCCTGGGTGATATGCCACTGCAGGGTGAAGATCCCGGTCCTGAAACGGTCCGGATCGGTGATGGTGCCGCGGGGATAGTTTTCTTCACGCACCAGCAGGGAAGGGGGCCGGAGCAGCAGGCCGATCCGGCCGGCGCCGTGGAGGATGTGGTCGATTCTGCCCACCGTGACACCACCGCTCTGCGCAGCCTCCCTGGTGTCCAGTCCCTCGCTGACAACCTTCAGGGCCAGCAGGTCGTGACCGCCGGCCTCCCGGACCACCAGTTCACCGTTGCCGGGACGCCGGTAGACCAGGACAAATCCCTGCCAGGGCTCAGGATGCGCGCGCTCGCCCCGGACCAGGTCCGCAAGGTGGCTCCACTTGACAGGCAGTAGCTCCAGGGTCGGATTGACGGTCAGCCGTTCCACCTGTTCCGGCAGGGGAGCAGGCTGGTCACCGGCCCGGGCCATGGCCATTTCCACGGCAGCCAGGTCGGCCAGGTAGGGAAACCTGGCCGCCTGTTGCGGATGGCGGGCCAGGAAATTCTCGATATCATCGCCGGCCCCGGCTGTGGCAAGTGCAGGTACCAGCCGGCAGCAGAGCGGACAGAGGGTGGAAAGACCGGTGTCAGGAGCAGGCAAGAGATGACCTCGTTGGCTTGAGCTTGCGTAACGTAACCCTCACGGGATGGCTGACCATCGGGTTGTCCGACCACAATGGTGTAAGCGCTCTCAGGGGCCGCATATTCGGAGTCTACGCTTACCTGTCCGGGCGTGCCTGGCCGGCAGGTAAGCGACCGCAGGGAGACTCCGATAGCCTGCCTATGCGGGCCGGCACGACCGTGCAAAGAGGTACGCGAAGACTCCGTGCGGCTCCTGTGAGCGCTTACCGGCGGCAGTTGCCTGAAACAGGAGAGCCGGCAACCATGCGGTCACCGGCTCTGAAAATACTTCCATCTGGTGCAACCTGCACCATTATTCTTTCGTTGCGCCTCAGCCACTGCCTCCGACGTGTTTTTTCATCTCGTCGGCCGCCTTGTCGATGGCCTCGTTGGCCTTTTCCTTGGCGGTCTCCTTGACCTCTTCCTTGACGCTCTCTGCGGCCTGCTCAGCCTGTTCCTTTACAGCGCTCACGGCGCTGTCCTTGGTGCCGGCTCAGCCGCCGCCTGATGCTGCCGCCTCTGTGGCGTGTCCGGTGCCACCTGCACCGGGGGTTCCGGTTCAACCACTGCCTGCGGCATGCGCGCCGGGCACGGCCATGCCACCGGCTCCGATCAGGCCGGCTATGCCCATGCCGGCAAGGAGTTTCTTGAGATCCTTGCTCTTCATAAAGGGGCCTCCTTGGTGAAGGTTCTGGGGATGAAAAACAGGGGGCAGTGATAGGGAAAACCTATCCGGCCGGGATTTTTCATTGATGAAAAATGTATTCCGAAGCCGTCCGGGTGTCAAGGAAAATGAAAACTTTTCCTGTTAATGTGAATATTCCGGAATACCGGTCAGTTGTCACCAGTTCCTGCGGAAGGTGCGGATCGTACCGGGTACAGGGCCTTCCACCGGTTCGGCATGGACAAGGCTGAAGGCCTGTTCGGGAAGTTCCGGGAAAAAGGTGTCGCCCTCCACCTCCCGCTCAAGCACGGTGAGGATGATCTCGTCGGCCAGCGGCAGGGCGTCCCGGTAGAGCTGCTCGCCGCCGATAATAAAGGCCCTGTCCCTGCCGCGGCAGGCCTCCAGTGCCTGGTCCAGGGAGTGGACCACCAGGCAGCCGGGCAGGATCAGGTCGCGGTCGCGGCTGAGGACGATGTTGCTGCGGCCGGGCAGGGGCCGGCCTATGGACTCGAAGGTCCTGCGGCCCATGATCAGCGGATGGCCCATGGTGGTGGTCCTGAAGCGGGCAAGGTCGCCGGGCAGGTGCCAGGGGATGGTGTTGTCACGGCCGATGACCCGGTTGGCGGCCATGGCGGCGATGAGGATGATGCGGGGCAGGGGAGAGGCGCTGTCCCCGGTCTTTGCCGTCCCCTTCACGGCAGCCGGTCGAGGATGGATTCCATGGCCCGGTTGATGGTCTGAAAGGTCCCGGCAGCGGCATCCCGCATTTCCTCCACACTCTGGATAAAGGGATGCCCACTGACCACCTCGTCGGCGCACTGCTCCGTGATCTTGTCCACGCTTTCGGGCGTGGACTCGAGGTGGAACTGCAATCCCAGGACACGGCCGTCATGGAGAAAGGCCTGGTTGGCGCAGGCGGCGCTCTCGGCAAGCCGCACCGTCCCAGCGGGCAGATCAAAGGTGTCGCCGTGCCAGTGGAAGACCGGGAACCGGTCAGGCAGGCCGTTGAACAGGCCGGACTGCCGCCCCTCGCCGGTCAATGTGACCGGAAACCAGCCGATCTCCTTTTCCGGCCCCGCATAGACCCGGGCCCCGAGAACATCGGCAATGAGCTGCGCGCCCAGGCAGATGCCGATCACCGTCTTGCCTGCCCCGATGACCTGCTCGATGAACGCTTTTTCCGCCGCGAGCCAGGGATACCGTTCATGCTCATGGATGTTCATGGGCCCGCCCATGATAACGAGCCTGTCAAACGCCATTGCTGCCGGCAGCTCGTCGCCACGGTAGAGATGCGTTTCCGATCGGCTGTGACCGTGAGAGTCTATCCACCGGCCGATATGGGCCGGCCCCTCGAATTCGACGTGCTGGATAATGTGGACATGCATTGGTGATGTTCCTCGCCAGGCAATGTCAGTTCAAGGATGATGGAGGCCGGGACGTACCCTTGGTTGACAATATCCTTCATGACCGGTCTGGCCGTTCGGACGACCGGCAGTGTACTGGTTTATCGCTGTCGGCATCCCCCCAAACAGACCGAACCATTTACCCGGCGGTTGCCCAGCTTATAGGTGGCTCAATAATGGAAACGCAACAGTGCAATGAGAATTGTAGCCTCAGAGATCTTGTAGACAAAACGGTGTTCATCGGTGATCCGTCTTGACCAGTAGCCGGAAAGAGCGTGTTTGAGCGCTTCCGGCTTGCCGATCCCCTCGAAAGGGTTCCTTTTTGTTTCCTTTAGCAGAGTGTTGATGCGGCGAAGAATTTTTTTGTCGTTTTTTTGCCAGAAAAGATAGTCCCCCCAGGCATGATCAGAAAAAACGAGTTTCACTCGACAAGATTCCTTTCAGTCCCGCGGCCGCTTTCCAGCTGAAGGATCGATTCGACCAGCCGCCTGGTGTTCTTCGGGGATCGCAGGAGATACGCCGTTTCCTCGAGGGCTTCATAGTCCTCCAGGGACATGATGACCACCGATTCCGATGCCTTGCGTGTCACAATGACCGGAGCCCGGTCCTTGCACACCCTCTCCATTGTTTTCGCGAGATTTTGCCTGGCTGCTGTATAGGTTATCGCTTTCATCGGCCGTCTCCTTGTACAGGTTACTGTACATGTCTGGTCTGTTCTGTCAAGCACGTATCAAAGCCGCATGCTGGCAACCGGCAATCCCGGCCGGGGAAGCGGGTGGTAAAAGTATTGCTCTTTTTCAGGTAGTTGCTGATAGCGGTGAACTATTACAGCGGGTGTGCTGGAAGCGGAAAAAACAGACAGCCCACCCCTTGACGGATCCCTGTTCCTGATTATCCTTTATCTAGGTGGAATGAGGAGTAAAAAAGGTTGTTGAACAGTTTCGACCCAGGGAGGTGTGATCATGGCAAAGAAGGAAAAAGGAGCTCTGGTACAGAAGGAGACCATGCAGCCTGTTTCTCTTTTCGAGGACATGGACCGCTACATGGAGCAGTTCTTCCGCAACCCGTTTTCCATGCTGTCCTCGCCGCTGATGACCGGCGGTCTGACCAGGATGGAGGGGATCACACCGTCGGTGGATATATACGACGATGGCGATGACATGGTCCTCAAGGCGGAGATCCCGGGCATCAAGAAGGATGACCTGGATGTGACAATCACCGACGAGGCCATCACCATCTCCGGCGAGAAGAAGCAGGAGGAGAAGGTGGACAAAGAAAACTATCACCGCATCGAGCGGCGGTACGGTTCGTTCAGCCGCAGCTTCAGGCTGCCGGACAACGTCAATGCCGGCAAGGCCAAGGCCGAGTTCAAGGATGGCGTGCTCGAGGTGCGGATTCCCAAGACCAAGGAGAGCAAGAAGAAGAAGATCGAGATCAAGTAGGCCCCTGCCCGTTGCGGGCGGGCCGGCGGTCCACAGGTAAAGGCCCGCGGCGGATCATCCGCTGCGGGCCTTTTTGTTTATTCCAACGCTGGGAATAAACTTTACTACCTGAGACAAACGCCTAATGCACCCATGTCAAAGAACAGATCAGGAAACTCATTGGTTACCTGAACAATAACCGGCACCGCCTCAACTACAATGGTGCCAAAAGAAGAGGATGTCCCGTCGGCAGCGGCGGAATTGAACCAGCCAACAAGTTTATCTGCCATACCCGCCTGAAACGATCCGGCGCATGGTGGCTGAAGGAAAATGGTAATGGCATGCTTCGCCTCTGCTGCTCCCTGGTCAACGGCACCTTCGATGAGGCTTTTGCGAAATATGTCACTCGGGACCAGGCCAGGAAATACTTTAGGACAAACGCGTAATGCACCCCATTGACTGGGACGGCATGAGGGTACGTGACAGTTTCTAGGTTGCTGCAAGCTCTGCTTGCAGCAACCGCCAGGCAGTTTGCTGCTCCAGGGGACGCGGACACCATGTCCGCTCAGAGGTGGCGCCACCCTTATCGAGTTGACCGGGCGGTTGATCCTCAATAAGTGGTATCGGCACGATACGACGAGTGTTTGGTGCAGGATCTGCTACCGATTATGAAACCCAAGCCAGGGCGCTGTCAAAGAGCAGGCGGTCTTGAGAGACCGAATGGCGTATCAGGTATCGTCACGAACTACTTTTGTTGCTTGACCAACGGGGGCCTTCTAAGTGTTAGCGAAATATTCATATTTCTATAATTTCCAACTCTTCAATGCGCTTGAAATCAGCAACATTATTAGTGGCAATCGCAGAAATACCATGCGCTATACCAATACTGGCTATTTCTACGTCGTGAATCCATAAACCACGAGGGTTGTATTGACGAATTAGTTCTTGAAATACATTCATTGACATGGGCGTAGGATAGAGAATGACGATATCACTCAGAAGGCCATTTAGGATATCTATGCATTCACTGGAGGATAGATTTATTTCCGTATTCCTGGTCAATACAACCAAAAATTCAGAAATATTTTTGGAAGTGGTTAAAAGCTTCAATGATGAATCTGACAAAAATGTTATTGCCCGCTCATTGAATTGAGAGTCAGCATCAATAGCATAAATCAGTATGTTTGTATCAACTATTATTGAGTCGTTCATAATTATTCATATGCTAATTTTCTTATTTTCAGGTGATCATATTTCCCTTTTAAGTGTAATTTTTTGATACATAGCTGTCTTCTTTTTCCGCATTTTATTGTTTTAAGATATTGTTCAAGCTGAGGTAAATATTCCTCTGGTATCAAATCGATTTCTTTCTTAATTTTCTCTTTTAGTTCCATTTCATGCTCCTTTGTACGCTTTAGGCTCCGGGTTTGTATTTAAGCGCTAAAACACCAAGCTCACTGGCGCCGATGAAGCAAGGCCGAAGGCCGCAGCGGAATTGGCGTCCAGTGCAGCGTTTTGTTGGACGAAGCCGCTACGCGGCAGACAACCCCTGCCACTCCATCCCTTCTTTGCTGTAATCTGTTGTAACTTCTTTGCTCCTCTGCCATAAAGAGCCATGGGCGGTGCAAGGGCCACTGCCATCCATGTCAACATGCAGCAAGAGGAGATTCCCCTGGTCAAGCCGCCCAAGGTCTCCAGGATCCCGGATATTCTCTCCGTCGAGCAGGTAGAACGTCTGCTGGCCGCAACCGCCAAGTTGAGCTACAAGGTCTTTTTCTTCACCCTCTACAGCCTGGGCCTCCGGCTTGGTGAAGGAGTCAGGCTGAAGGTCGGCGATATCGACTCTGTCAAGATGCAGGTCCATATCCGCGACGCAAGGGCAACAAGGACCGGCTGGTACCGCTGCCTGAAAACACCCTGCATGTCCTGCGAAGGTTCTGGACCGTCCATCGGCATCCTGATCTTCTCT
>JALSNC010000229.1 GCA_026987195.1 Desulfobulbaceae bacterium
GGAGTACCCGGTGGATCTGGCCGATCTCCAGCCCCTGCGCTTCAGGATCGGCACGCAGGTGATCGCCGTTAACGTGCATCCCGTCTCCATCAGCGCCCGCAACAACGTCCTGGTGCTCGGTCTGGTCTCCGGCAAGGGCCGTTGATTCGTAACTGATCACAGGTGCCGCAGGTTCGGCTCCTACGCTGTACCTGAAAATTTTCTTGTTTTTTATGGCAGGAATTCTATTGTAAGGTACCAACCCTTTCAGTGCAAGGAGTCAACATGTCTGACAACTGTCTCTTCTGCAAGATCGTGCGCGGCGATATCCCGGCCGACAAACTGTACGAGGACGACGATATCCTCGCCTTCCGCGACATCTCACCCCAGGCGCCGGTCCATTTCCTGGTGATTCCCAAGAAACACTTCAGCGGCCCGGCCGCGGTCACCGAGGCCGAGGAACGGCTTATCGGCAAGATGATGCGCAAGGGTAACGAGATCGCCCGCAAGGAAGGAATCGACCACTACCGGGTCGTGTTCAACAACGGTGAGCAGGCCGGCCAGACCGTGTTCCACATTCACATGCATATCCTGGGCGGCCGGACCATGAACTGGCCCCCGGGCTGATCCCGGCCCGGCAGGCCGGACTGTGTCCATGGCCACTGGCCCCGCAGACGGTTATCCCGGATCCTGCCGCCTGCCGTCGGCCAGCAGATGCACCACTGCCCGGCGCAGCAGGGAGCGCAGGGAGGGCAGGCTGATGGCCACCGCCGTCTCTACGGCCAGGGCGGTGGCGGCATCTTCCACCTCCCCCCGGTTCAGGCTGGCCAGAGGGCCGCTGATGTCGATGCCCGGGTCGGCGGCGCGCAGGCGCGCCTTTGCCTCGGCAGGCGAAAGATGTCGTCTGGGCGCCTTGCCGGCCAGTACCCTCTCGAAGTTCCGGCGGGCCTCTCTATTCCGCACCGCTTCTTCTCCTGCCGGCAGCCACACCAAAGCCGAGTCCGATGAACAGCCAGAGACCGCCGGTGACAAAGGGGGCCGCTCCGGGTGCCAGGTAGGCCGCCACGAGCAGGTAGATTCCCCAGCTTATGAAACCCAGGCCGGCCAGCAGGCTGCACAGGGCAGCGCCGGCCAGCATCAGGCCAATGCCGCTCCGCCAGAGAGCGGCCTCCAGGCCTTGGCGCTCCGCGCGGAGAAAGGCCCTGGCCGACTCCTGCAGGGCCCGCGCCTCCGCCTCTGCCAGGTCAAACAGGGCAATGGCAAAGTCGGAGATGGTCACTCTGCTCATTTCCTGCCGCCGCAGAGCAGTTTACCGATGAGCACGCCCACGCCCACCGCGGCCAGCAGGGTGCCGGCGGGGTACTTTTCCATCTGTCCCCGCACCGTTTCCAGGGCATCCTCCCCCTCGTCCCTGAGCTCGGCCAGCCGCTCCCGGATCTCAGCCAGCGACAGCCTGTCCAGGAGATCCTCTTTCTTCTCCTGGACCTTCTCCGCAGCCTCGCCGACCCGCTCCCGGCCCAACTCCGTCAGGGCGGCGGTCAACTTGCGGACATCCTCTTTCAGATCGACAAGATCCTCCCTGATGCTCTCCATCTCCTTGTTGACTTCACCTGTCATGATGCGCCTCCTCAGCTCTTGTCCCCGGGGGGAAACGAAAAAACCATGGCCCCGCCGTACACCACGGAACCCGGCCCGAACCGGCCGACCGCCCGAAAGGCCCGGCCGGTCCACCTGGTTTAACAATAAGCATCCTCTGTCCGGCGGCAATCTTTTCTTCCCCCAATCTCCTTTGCCGGCCTTTTCCATGGTACTCTCCAGCACCATGACATGATAAACCCGCATGCCCCCGGAGGCACAACAAAACATGAAAATCGAGAAAAACCTCACGCCCCCAGACAGGTGACTGTCGCGTCCCCTGGCACCTGACCCCTGGCACCTGGCACCTGATCCTCTGACAAACA
>JALSNC010000230.1 GCA_026987195.1 Desulfobulbaceae bacterium
GCGCCCGATGACATTCTCGATTTCCCGGTGGTCTATGCCTCTGCCAAGGCCGGTTATGCCATCGCCGAACCCGATGAGGAGGTGACCCCGGAGACCGGCATGGACCTGGTCTCGGAGATGATCGTCAACCATGTGCCGCCGCCGTCGGGTGATCCGGACGCGCCCCTGCAGCTCCAGGTCAATACCATCGACTACTCGCCCTATCTCGGCCGGCTGGGCATCGGCAAGCTGGTCAACGGCCGCATCAGCCTGAACCGAAATGTCGTCGTGGTCCGCCGGGACGGTACGGTGGCGCCGGTGCGCATCAACAAGATCTTTGCCTTTGCCGGCGACCAGCAGGTGCCGGTGGAGAGTGCCCTGGCCGGCGATATCGTTGCCGTGGCCGGCATGGAGGATGTCACCGTCGGCGTCACCTTCACCGATCCCGACGATCCCCGGCCCCTGCCGCTCATCGAGATCGACCCCCCCACCATCTCCATGAACTTCATCCCCAATGATTCCCCCTTTGCCGGCCAGGACGGCAAGTTCGTCACCTCCCGTCATCTGGAGGAACGGCTGCGCCGCGAGACCCTGGCCGACGTGGCCCTGCGGGTGGAACCCCTCACCGACGGTGTCGGTTTCCGGGTCGCCGGCCGCGGCGAGCTGCACCTTTCCATCCTCATCGAGAAGATGCGGCGCGAAGGCTATGAGTTCCAGGTCACCCGGCCCCATGTCATCATGCGCGAGGAAAACGGACAGACCGTGGAGCCCTATGAGGAGCTGACCGTGGACGTGGACGAACAGTTCCAGGGTGTGGTCATCGAGAAGCTGGGCAAGGTCAAGGGGGTGCTCCTGGACATGCAGGTGGAGAATGCCATGGCACGGATGAAGTTCAAGGTGCCCACACGTGGCCTGCTCGGCTACCGGTCCGAGTTCATGACCGATACCCGCGGCATGGGGGTGATGAACTATGTCTTTGCCGAATGGGGCCCCTATGCCGGTGAGATCCAGAATCGTTCCAACGGCGTGATGGTGGTCAAGGAACCCTGCACCACCGTGGCCTATGCCCTGTTCAATCTCCAGGACCGGGGCCGGCTGTTCCTCGGCCCGGGCGTGGAGACCTACCAGGGCCAGATCATCGGCGAGCACTGCCGTCCGGCAGACCTGGTCGTCAATCCGGCCAAGGGCAAGAAACTGACCAACATGCGGGCCTCGGGCTCCGACGAAGCGGTTATTCTGACCCCGCCGGTTGACATGAGCCTGGAGGACTGCATATCGTATATCAATGACGATGAACTGGTGGAAGTCACGCCCGGGGCGATCAGGCTGCGCAAGCAACCGGGTGTGCGGATCAGGGGATAGCCTGCCCCGCAACGATGACAACATGCAGCCGTGTCGGCACGGGCGGCGGCATGTTGCCCAAGGAACGTCTTGGAGGGCCCGGTTTCGGCCGGGCCGGATATGATGAAAGACCTGGTACTTCTCGGTGTGGCGCTGCTGGCGGCAATAGTGGCCTTTGTGCTGCTCCTGCGCCGCTCCGGCGGCGACTGCATCCCCTGACTGCTCATGTACGGCTCCATAGGTGTGGGGCTCCTGGTGTACACGGTCCTGAAGACGCTTTTCTGATAAAAGTTCAGCAGCACGCCATCTGCACGCGCTGGCGGCTGGCCGCATAGCGGCCTGTAGCCGGTCAGCCACGATCACGCACAGCTGACGCACTGCTGAACTTTTATCCAAGGTATCGGTATGTTCAGGTGATTGCCGAGAGAGGTGAACTGTTATCTTTTCTGAGGTCTGCGCTCGTAACCCCTCACGGGATGGCTAACCATCGGTAACCCCTCACAGGGTTGGCAACTATGCGGTTTCACAACCTCAGAGCTGTAAGCGTTCACAGGTAGTGCATATTTGTGCAGGCGCGTTTGTTCGCTATAGCCCCTCTATGCGGACAAACGCGACCG
>JALSNC010000231.1 GCA_026987195.1 Desulfobulbaceae bacterium
ACGTAACCCGTCACGGGATGTCCTCCAGCCGGCACCTCAAGGTCCTGCATATTGCCCCCACACCCTTCTTTGCCGACCGTGGATGCCACATCCGGATCCGTAACGAACTTCAATCCCTGCGGCGCCATCCGCTCCGGGCCATGGTCTGCACCTATCACCTGGGCCGGGACGTGGATGGGATCGACGTGCGCAGAATCCCTGCTGTTCCCGGTTACCACAAGCTGGATGCCGGTTTTTCACCATTCAGGTTTCCCTCCGATATCCTGCTCTTCTTTCTGGTCCTGAAGACCTGCCTGCGGGAGCGGCCGCACATTCTGCATGGCCACCTGCACGAGGGCGCGCTCATCGGCTGGGCCGCAAGAACCTGTCTCTTCCGGCGGCGCATGGCCCTGGTCATGGATATGCAGGGCAGCCTGAGTGGCGAACTGGTCGGCTATGGAACGCTCAGGGCCCGTTCACTGCTGACCCGTCTTGTTGTCCTGGCAGAGGGGTTGATCTGCCGGATGCCGGATTTTATCCTCTGCTCGTCGCAGGAGAGCCGCTCCACCCTGGTCACCCGTTTCCGCGTGCCCCGGGAAAAGACCATGCTCCTGCAGGACGTGGTGCCGGAGTCTTTCTTTGCCCCGGCTGACCGCGAGGGGCTGCGCAGACAACTGGGGCTCCCTGCGGACAGGAAGATTATTCTGTATACCGGTTCCCTGCTGCCCGGCAAGGGGGTGCAGGCTCTGCTCGATGCCATGGAGATCCTCTGCGCCAGGCGCGAGGACCTCTTTTTTGTCCTTGTGGGGTATCCCGTGGAAGGGGTGGCGCCTTTTCTCGAAACGCGTCATCTTTCGGACCGGGTCCGGCTGACAGGCCGGGTCGCCTACGATGAGCTTGCCGCCTGGCTGGGGACCGGTGATGTGGCCATAGAGCCCAAGGCGGAGGAATCGGGGGAGGCCAGCGGCAAGCTGCTCCACTACATGGCCGCCGGCCTGCCGGTGGCCTGTTTTGCCACGGCCAACAACAGGAAGTTCCTCGGCGAACTGGGCTACTATGGAGACGAGGTGAGCGCCGAGGCCCTGGCCCGGGCCGTGGAGCATGCACTGGCCGACCCGGACCAGGCACGCAGACGCGGCGAACAGGGCAGGACGGTCATCGGCCGCGACTACTCCATGGCCGGTGCAGGCAGGAAACTGCTTGCCCTGTACCGGCGATTATCGTCACGGGGTTGAGGACATCCGCCTCTGTGATTCTGCAGGCCCGGTAACCGGTTGCCGCTATCGGCATATACCTTGAAACACCACTTTCGCCAGATCCTGCACGGCACGTTTCCTGGTCCGCCGGTATTTCGTATTTTCTTGCATTTTCTGTTTTTTTTATAATATTTTAAGTATGAAAACGAAAAATATTATAAAAAGAGCCATGGGCAACCGCCTGCAGAACCGGCTGTTTCTTGGCAAGGCGATTATTCTGCTGGGACCTCGCCAGTCTGGCAAAACCACCCTTGTCAAGATGTTACTCCGGCAGATGGGTGAACGTGTCCTGGAGCTGAATGGAGATGAACCTGATGTGCGTGCCCTTCTTGACGGCTGCACTTCGACAAGATTGCGAACCCTGCTGGGCGACCGGCAGCTCTTGTTCATAGACGAGGCCCAGAGAATTCCAGATATCGGTCTTACCCTGAAACTGGTGACGGACCAGATTCCCGAGGTGCAGGCCATAGCCACGGGGTCCTCCTCTTTTGCCCTGAACGAACGAACCGCCGAACCACTGACCGGTCGCAAGTTCGAGTTTATGCTCTATCCGTTATCTTTTGCCGAGCTGGTCGCCCATCACGGTCTGCTGGAGGAAAAGCGCCTGCTCGAGCATCGTCTCCTCTATGGATCCTACCCTGAAATCGTCACATCTGCCGGAATGGAAGAGGAACTGGTTCGTCTTCTGGCTGGCAGCTATCTCTACAGGGATCTGCTCACCCTGGAACAGATCAAAAAGCCGGTCCTGCTTGAAAAGATCCTTCGTGCTCTTGCCCTCCAGGTCGGCAGCGAGGTCTCCTTCCTCGAGATCGGCCGTCTTGTGGGGGCTGATAGTCAGACAGTGGAACGATACATCGATCTTCTCGAGAAGGCCTTTGTCCTCTTCCGTCTGCCTGCCCTGGCGCGAAATGTCCGTAACGAGATCAGAAAAGGGAAAAAATTCTATTTTATCGACAACGGTATCCGTAACGCCATTATCGGGAATTTTACTCCTTTGGTCGGCCGGACCGATACCGGGGCTCTGTGGGAAAATTATCTTGTCAGTGAACGGTTTAAATTTCTGGCCAATACGACAACAGATGCTGCTGTCTACTTCTGGCGAACCGCCCAGCAGCAGGAGATTGATTATATCGAAGAACGGCAGCAGAAATTGTATGCCTTTGAATTCAAATGGAATGTGCAGAAAAGAGGCGTCCGTTTTCCCAAGACATTTCTACGGAACTATGACTGTGCCGGGGCGGTGGTTATTACGCCGGATAATTACGAGGATTTTCTGATGAGCCTCTGATCCGGTTTCCCGGGGTGGATGGCTACTGTTTTCCGGCACGAAACCAGTTGCCCCCCCGGTGTAAACAAGGTAATCTGTGAGTTTATTCTTCGTGACCCCTGATGAGTCGCTCAATATTCATGCCCGCGGGAGCGGATACAGCAACCGATGGAAATCAGATGTTCAGGCTTTTGACTTGCTGGTCTTCTGATTTCGTAATCAGTTCACCGCATCGGCAATGGCCTGACAATAGTAATGCTTTTGCCTGATTTCTTGAAATGGCCACCGACCATGCCGGTCGGTTTTTTTGTGAATTGCTCTCCTTGGAACCATGTGCGGAATCTGCGGATTTAACTGGAAGGACGAGGCGTTAGCCAGGAAGATGGCCGCCCGGATCACCCACCGGGGGCCAGACCAGGAGGGGGTCTTTGCAGGCGAGAAGATGACCCTGGCGTTCCGCCGGCTCTCCATCATCGATCTCAGTGAAAACGGCGCCCAGCCCATGGCCAACGAGGACGGGACCATCCACCTGGTCTTCAACGGCGAGATTTACAACTTTCAGGAGCTGCGCGACCGGCTGAAAAAAAAGGGTCACCGGTTCCGCAGCCGCACCGATTCCGAGGTCATCATCCACGCCTACGAGGAGTATGGTGATGACTGCGTGGACCACCTGCGCGGCATGTTCGGCTTTGCCGTCTATGACCAGCAGCGCAACAGGCTGCTGCTGGCCCGGGACCGCATCGGCATCAAGCCCCTCTATTACACCTTCACCGGCGGCCGGCTCCTCTTTGCCTCCGAGATCAAGGCCATCCTGGCCGACGACAGGGTGGAGCGGCGGGTCAACAGCCAGGCCCTGTATGACTACCTGGGATTTGAATTCGTGCCCGCGCCCCGGACCATGTTTGACGGTATCCACAAGCTGCCGGCCGGCCACCTGCTGGTCTTCGAGGACGGCCGCATCAATGTCCGCGAGTACTGGGACCTGCGTTTCACCGGTTATGGTCCGCTTCCGTCCCTGGACGAGGCCGTGGAGGAACTGCGCAGCCAGCTCGACACGGCGGTGAAAAGCCACCTGGTCTCGGACGTGCCCCTGGGCGTGTTCCTCTCCGGAGGCCTGGATTCGAGCTGCCTGGTCGCCCTCATGCGCCGCCATATCAGCGGCCCGCTCAAGACCTTTACCATCGGCTACGAGGACCGGTCCTTCTCCGAGCTGGACTATGCCGAGATCGTGGCCCGCCACTGCGAGACCGACCACCAGGTACTCAGGCTTGACACCCTCAATGCCGACTACGTGGAACAGACCCTCTGGCACCTGGACGAGCCCATGACCGACCTCTCCACCGTGCCCCTGTACCTGCTCTGCAGACAGGCGCGGGAGCATGTCACGGTCTGCCTGTCCGGCGAGGGCGCGGACGAGTCCTTTGCCGGCTATGACCGGTTCAAGGCCAGCCGCATGAACCGCTGGTTCCGCCTGGTCCCGGCCCCGCTCCGCAGGCAGGTCATCGGCCGGCTCACTGCCATGCTGCCGGACCAGCCCCAGAAGAAGGGGGCCATCAACATGCTCAAGCGCTTTGTCGAGGGCGCCAACCTTGATCCATCCGGTCAGCATCTGCGCTGGCAGTATTTTCTGAATGCAACCCTGGAAAAGCGTCTGTTTGCAGATGGATTCAGGGCCAGTGTCACCATGGACCCCTTTCGGCGGATCCGGGAGCTCGATGCCCGCTGCGACGCCACCGACCAGGTCAACCGGGAGATCTATCTCGACATGCGCTTCATGATGACAGATTCCGTGCTCATGAAGGTGGACCGGATGTCCATGGCCTCGTCCCTGGAGATCCGTGTTCCCCTGCTCGATCACGTTCTGGTTGAATTTCTGGCCTCATTGCCCGGTTCCTGGAAGCTGCACGGCATGACCACCAAGTACATCTTCCGCAAGGCCCTGGAGGGATTGCTGCCGGAGACCATTGTCCACCGCGGCAAGCAGGGCTACAGTCTGCCGGTCAAACATCTGCTGCGCGGCGGGCTCAAACAGTATATGATAGAACGGCTGCATGATTCCCGGGTCCTTGCCGAGACCATGAATATGGCCTACATCGACCGTCTGATCGAGGAACACTGCAGCATGAAGCAGAACCACAACCATATCCTGTGGGCCCTGCTCAACGTTGCCATATGGCACGACCGATTTTTTGACTGATTGTAAAAGTACAGTAGTTCGAGATAGTTGCCGATCGCGGTAAACTGTTGCGACTGATTGAGAGGCTACGAGCATGAAGATACTTGTCACCGGTGGAACCGGTTTTACGGGCAAGGCCCTGGTCCGGCGTTTGCTTGATGAGGGGCACCAGGTGGTGGCCCTGGATTACCAGGAAGGGCTCAAGACCGAGGAACTGCGACAGTGGGGCGCCGAGGTGGTGATCGGTACGGTGACCGACCGCGCCGTGGTGGAACGGTGCATGGATGGTATCGAGATCGTCCACCACCTGGCCGCCGCCTTCCGGGAGCTGGATGTGCCCCATGCCTACTACGACGAGGTCAATATCGGCGGCACCCGTATCTGTCTGGAAGAGGCGAAAAAGGCGGGGGTGAAAAAGTTCATCTACTGTTCCACCTGCGGTGTGCACGGTAATGTCGACAATCCGCCCGCGGACGAGAATGCGCCCATCAATGCGGCCGATTACTACCAGCAGACCAAGTACCGGGCCGAACCGGTGGTGCTGGAGTTCCACAGAAACGGCCTGCCCTCGGTGATCCTGCGGCCTGCGGCCATCTACGGGCCAGGGGATCCGGAGCGGTTCTTCATGATCTTCAAACGGGTGAACAGGGGGACCTTTCCCATGTTCGGTTCCGGCAGGACCCTCTACCACCCGCTCTACATCGATCACCTGGTGGACGCCTTTCTCCTGGCCCAGCAGGAAGGAGTGGGTGATGGCGAAGCGTATCTGATCGCCGACGAGGAGTACGTGACCATCGAAGACCTGGTCCGGCGCACGGCCCGTGCCCTGGGCGTGGATGTGAAGATTCCCCATTTTCCCATCCTGCCGCTCGTCATCGCCGGCCATGTCTGCGAGAAGGCCTGCAAGCCGTTCAAGATCAAGCCGCCCATCTTTCCCCGGCGGGTTGACTGGTTCCGCCAGAACCGGGCCTTTGACATCTCCAAGGCCAAGCGGGAGCTGGGCTACAGGCCCGATATCTCCCTGGACGAGGGGCTCAGGCGCACGGCCGACTGGTACCGGGCCGAAGGCTATCTGTGATTTCTGACCAATGAAAAAAACCCATGCCGCCGTCACCGGCCGGGGCTCGACCCTGAGAAAATACCAGGAGGTCGTGGTCGGCAGCCGTTCCTGGCCGGATCTGCTCTACTTCGAGTGGTGCATGCTGCTGTCCGTGCTGCCGGGTGCCCTCGGCATGGCGCTGCGCCGGATCTTCTGGCCGCGGCTGTTCGGCTCCTGCGGCCGGGGCTGCATGTTCGGCGCCGGCATCGTGGTCCGCCATCCCGGCCGCATCCGGCTTGGTCGCAACGTGGTCGTCAGCGAGGGCTGTGTGCTCGACGGCCGGCACACCGACTGCGAGGATGTGATCCTGCTGGGCGACAACGTGATCCTTTCCAACAATGTCATGCTTTCGTGCAAGAACGGCACCATCCGCATCGGCGACAACGTCGGCCTCAATGCCCAGACCATTGTCCAGTCCACCAGCGACTGCCCGGTGGAGATCGGCAGTGACTGCGTCATCGGCCAGCGCTGTTTCATCATCGGTGGCGGGAATTACCACACCGGGCGGATCGATATCCCGATCCGTGAGCAGGGCATCAGGCCCGACGGCGGGGTTCGCCTGGAAGAGGATGTCTGGCTGGGCGGCAACGTCACCGTGCTCGGCGGCGTGACCATGGGACGTTCCAGTATCGCGGCCGCGGGCAGCGTGCTGACCAGGCCGGTGGATCCCCTGACCGTCAGCATGGGGGTACCCGCCCGGGTGATTAAAAGGCGGGGCCAATGACGACCGGAGGCAACATGGTGCTGAGGATCATAAAACTCCTGGTCAGCGCCGGCCTGCTCTTCCTGCTCTACCGCAAGACGCCCCTGGACGGGCTGCTGGTGCTGCTGGCCGACATCGACTGGCGTTATCTGCTGCCCATCGCGGTGCTCCTGTTCGTCAATACCGTGCTCAGCGCCCTCAAATGGCGGATCCTCCTCCGGTGCGATCAGGTGGATATCCCGCTTGCCACCCTCACCGCCACCTACCTGATCGGCAGTTTCTACAACCTGTTTCTGCCTTCCAATATCGGCGGCGATTCCTACCGGATCTTTGATATCGCCCGCAAGTCCGGGCAGACGGCCCGCTCGGCGGTCTCGGTGTTTGCGGACCGTTTTTCCGGTTTCCTTGCCCTGGTCACTCTCGGTCTGCTCTCTTCGGTCTTTGTCGCCCATCGTCTTGGCAACTGGTCGTTTTTTTTCGGGCCCCTGGCCATCTTCCTGCTCCTGCTCCTTGTCCTGGTCGCCCTGCAGCGGCAGAGCCCGGTTCGCCGTTTTCTCGCCTTCAGCCGGCTTGACCGTTTTCCGGTGATCCTCCGCCTGACGGAAAAGTTTTTCCTCTCCTGGCAGAAGTATGGCCGCGACCGGCGTCTGCTGCTGCAGGTCATGCTGATCTCGCTTACCTTTCAGCTTTTGGTGATCTGCGTGGTCTACCTGCTGGCGCTCTCCCTGCACGCCCGGGTCTCGTTTTTCTACTTTTCCGCCTTTGTGCCGCTCATCACCCTGATGGAGGCCCTGCCCATCTCCATCTACGGTCTGGGCATCCGGGACGCCGGGTATGTATTTTTCTTCGGCTGGGCCGGCTTGAGCGATCTGCAGACCCGCTCTCTGGCCCTGCTCTTTCTCGGGCTCACGGTGGCCTATTCCCTGATCGGCGGCCTGCTCCACCTGTGGCGGGTTCTCTTTGTCACCACCGGTGCGGGCAAGGCTGAACAGGGCCCGGACAACCATGCCGGAGTGGAACCATGAGCAGCGGACCGTCGTTTGCCCCCGATCGGGGATTGTTTCTCAAGCTGCTCCTGTCCATTGGGGTCTCCCTGCTGGTGCTCGGGGCCCTGCTCGCAGCCGTCACCGGCCGGGCGGACGGGGCCCTGTGGCCGCGTCTCCTTTCGGTACTCACCGCCACCTCGCCCCTGTTCATCGGCCTGTACGCGCTCTCCGGTCTGGCCCAGGCCTGGCTGCGCGGCCTGCGGTACGGTGTGATCCTGCGCAGTACCGAGCCTGCGGTGCCCGGCGCTTTTCATCTGTTTCTGGTCTCCATGAGCCGCAATATGTTCGTCGACATGCTGCCGGCCCGCCTGGGTGAGCTGAGCTACATCGCCATGCTCAACCGCGGCTACCGGGTCGCTGCCGATGCCTGCCTGGCGTCGCTTGCCATCAGCTTTGTCTTCGACCTGGTGGCTCTGGCCCTGCTCCTGCTGCTGCTGATCGCGGGCCAGGTGATGATGGGAGGACTGCAGACCTGGCTGATCGGTTCCTTCCTGATGGTCGGTCTGCTCAGCCTGGTACTGCTGGTGCTGATCTTTCCGGTGGCCTCCTGGATCGGCGGCCTGTTCGAGCGCAGCCGCCTGGACAACCTGAAGCTGATCGGCCGTGCGGTCCGTTTCCTGGAGACCACGGCCCAGACCCTGGACAGGAGCCGGCAGGCCGGGATCTTCGGACGGGTGCTCCTGCTCTCCATGGGGATCCGGGTCGTCAAGTACCTGGGGCTCTACCTCCTGTTTCTGGCCGTGGTCCAGCCGTCCTTCATGGGTATCGACACCCGGCCGGCGCCGGTGCTCGCCACCCTGGTCAGTGCCGAGGCCGCTGCCGCCCTGCCGGTACCTGCCTTCATGAGTTTCGGTACCTACGAGACCGGCGGCGCGCTGACCATGATCGCCCTGGGCGCCGAGAAAACGGCCTCGGTCCTGATTATGCTGGCACTCCATCTTCTCAGCCAGGCCATGGACTATTCCCTGGGTATCTGCGCCTTCATCCTCTTTGTCTTTTCGGCAGGTCGCGCAGCGGGAAGCCCGCGTCCGGCCAGCGGCCGCCGCCGGGTCCTCGGCCTGCTCCTCCTCCTGGTCGCGGCCGGCGGGCTCTATGGCCTGTACGGATGGCGAAAGGTGAAGAAACTGGGCATGTTGCCGCCGCCCGCCGAGCATGGCGTTGTCCTGCCGGCAGCAGCGAGGCAGAAGGATCCCCTGCTCGCCAGGCTGTCGGGCTTCATCGTCTGGAGTTCCAACCGCTACGGCAACCACGATATCCTGATGCTGACCCTGCCGGAGCGCCGTCTGGTCCGGCTCACCGACAATCCCCATACCGAGTATTTTCCGCGCATCTCGCCCGACGGCAAAAAGATAGTTTTCTGCCGTTCCCGGGAGCCCCGGGTCTCCCAGCGCAACTACTATGCCTGGGACGTGATCCTCCTGGAGATCGACTCGGGCAGGGAACGGCTGATTGCCCGCAACGGCAACACCCCCACCTGGTCGGCGGACGGCCGCCGTATCTATTACCAGAAGGATGGCAACCGGTTCGTCGCCTTTGACCTGGACACCAGCCGGGAACGGCTCATATACGAGACCGGCAAGAATCTGCCCCTGCCGGATTCGGTGCTGCTGGAGACCCCTTCCTTCAGCGATGCCCGCGGCCAGATGGCGGTCACCCTGCGGGGCGGCCGGCGGATGACGGCGGTGGTCGGGCCAGGGAAGGAGATCCGCCAGGTGGGGGGCGGCTGCGAGCTGACCTGGGCCCCGGATTCCAGCTATCTCTACTATGTCGATCACGGCGGCCGGATGAAGAATGCCATCTACCGGGTCGATCCGCAGACCCTGACCCGGCGCCTCTGGTTCGATGCCGCCGGCGAGTTCAGCCACGAATATTTTCCCAAGGTGGCCAATACCGGCGACTATATGGTATATGGCGCCAGCACCGGTGGCCACGAGCATGACCGCGCCGATTACGAGATCTTTCTCTGGCCTGTTGGCCGGCCGGCGTCCGAGGCGGTGCGGATCAGTTATTTTACCGGCAACGACTGCTGGCCCGATATCTTTCTCACCGGTGCACGGGGCAAAGCCCCGGGCCGGTGACGTAATAGTTCACCGCTATCAGCAAGTACCTGGAAATAGCAACACCTTTGGTAAAAGTTCAGCAGTGCGTTAGCTGTGCGTGATCGTGGCTGGCCGGCTATAGCCCGCTATGCGGTCAGCCGCGAGCGCGTGCAGATGGCGTGCTGCTGAACTTTTACCCGGTGACCAGGCAAGCGATATTTGGAGATTGCGTGATGTCCAGTGACTGCAGGGAGATGAAGGTGGAGCTTTCCGTCGTCATCCCCATATACAATGAAGAGGAAAACATCGATGCCCTTTATGATGAACTGCGGGACGTGCTGGAGGGAATCGGCCGTCCGTACGAGATCATCTTTGTCGATGACGGCTCCGCTGACCGCAGCCTGGAGCTGCTGGAGGCGCTGGCAGCAAAGGACGGGCACGTGGTGGTGGTCAGTTTTCGCAGGAACTTCGGCCAGACTGCGGCCATGGCGGCCGGATTCGACTATGCCCGCGGCGAAATCATCATCACCATGGACGGTGATCTGCAGAACGATCCCCACGATATTCCGAAGTTCCTGGACAAGATGGACCAGGGATACGACCTGGTTTCCGGCTGGCGCCATGACCGGCAGGATGCCTTCATCAGCCGCAAGCTGCCGTCCATGATCGCCAACCGGATCATCTCTGTTGTCACCGGGGTCCATCTTCACGACTACGGCTGCACCCTCAAGACCTTCCGCCGCGAGATCACCAAGGGCATCCGGCTCTACGGCGAGATGCACCGCTTCATCCCGGCCATCGCCTCGGGCATGGGCAGCCGCATCGCCGAGGTCAGAGTCAACCACCGGCCGCGCCGTTTCGGCACCTCCAAGTATGGTATCTCCAGAACCATCCGGGTCATCCTTGATCTCATGACCGTCAAGTTCCTGCTCAGTTACGCCACCCGGCCCATCCAGGTCTTTGGCCTGCTCGGCGTCATCTGCGGCGCGCTCGGCTTTTTCATCGCCCTGGTCATGACCGTCCAGCGGCAGTTCTTCGGCATTCCCCTGGGCAACCGGCCGCTGCTTCTGCTGGCCGTACTGCTGATCTTCATGGGCATGCAGTTCATCTCCATGGGCCTGCTGGGCGAGCTCCAGGCCCGCACCTACCACGAGGCCCAGAACAAACCCATCTACACCGTGCGCAAGGTGGTGCGCTGCGGCCGGGAGCAGGCGCCGGAATCCCGGCCGGCTTCGTCCTTTACCGCCTG
Organism: Desulfobulbaceae bacterium; assembly: GCA_026987195.1. Taxonomy (GTDB): domain Bacteria; phylum Desulfobacterota; class Desulfobulbia; order Desulfobulbales; family Desulfobulbaceae; genus DRKI01. The sequence goes on from JALSNC010000231.1 coordinate 10,815, forward strand.
ACCTGCAAAAAGACTTCCTGGTAGAGTTTCCGGTACCTCGCAAGGCTGCTTGGATCCAGCCACCGTTCATAGGCGGCCCGGTAACGTTCAGTGGGCCGTTCCTTTTCCAGGATCTCGTTGATCCGGGTGATGATCTTTCTGCCCCACGGCGTTTTCGAGCAGCCCACGTAGCTGAGCCAGGATTCCATGCCTTTCTGGTTCTCCTCGATGGTGAGCGTCATGATCCGGTCCCTGATACCGAGCTGCCCGGCCAGGTACATGGCCTCCTCGGGCAGGCCGATGACACCATCCAGCCGGTCCCGCTGCAGCATGCGGAAGAAGTTCAGGGAAAGCTGTTCCCCCTCGTAGACAAAGATATTCTTCTGGCCACGGTGCCGGTCAAGGATCTCGTCCACGTATCTGCCGTAGGATCGGCTTCTGGCCCGGCCGATGAGCAGGCTTCTGTCCTGCAGTATCTTCTCCAGCTGCACCGTCTTGGTGCCGCCGAATTCGGCAAACCGCTCTTTCTTGATGATGATCACCGTGGGCAGGGTGAAGAAACTGGGAATGGAAAAATAGATGAATCGCTCCCGTTCCGGTGTCTTGTAGAGACCGACGTTGCAGACCTTTTCTCCGTTTTTGAAGTCACGGTAATGCCTGGAGATGGTCGCCGATACCCGGTGGTGGGCATAGTCCGGCAGGTCTTCCCGGATGATGCGGGTGATGATGTCCTCGTACCCCTGTCCCTTGTCAGGACCTCTCTGGATGAAGAAAGGCGGTGCATCGGCCTCCATCCAGGTGACCGAGTCCTGTGCAACGGCGGCCGGCGGCTGGAAGAGCATGGTCAGCAGGAGAAGGACGGGAACCAGAACAGATCCCGGGCGGGCATCGGTGTTGCAGCGTCCGGTGAACGGATTGGCAGGCAGTATCAATTTCGCAGGTCCTCCGTGGCTGGCTGTGAAGTGGAGGGCGGAGCCGTATCCTTGTAGAGTACCTTGTACACGGTCTCCGCGAGTTGTTCCATGGTGTAGGGCTTCCTGATAAAGGCACCCGCGCCCAGTTCCAGGGTGGCGAGGACATCGCGGGTTTTGGAGAAACCACTGGCGATTATCGCCTTCTGTCCCGGATGAATTTCCAGTACCTTTCTGTACGTCTCGTAACCGTTCATGCCCGGAGGCATCAGCATGTCGATGATCAGCAGGTCCACCCGGTGTTTTTCCAGGTAGCGCAGCGCCTCTTCCCCCGAAGAGGCCATGACCACCCTGTACCCCAGCGAGCCCAGCAGCTGCAGGGCGATATCCTGCTGCAGCATCTCGTCGTCGATGATGAGGATGCTTTCTCCTTTGCCCCTGACCCGGGCCAGCACGGTCTCTGCCGGATCGGTTTCCGCCTTGCGGTCGGTGCTCGGAAACCAGAGGTCGAACCGGCTGCCGGATGTATCGCTCTTGACACGCACCTCGCCACCATGGTCCTGCATGGTATTCCAGACCACGGACAGCCCCAGGCCGGTGCCGCTGCGTCCCATGACCTTCCTGGTATAGAACGGTTCAAAGATATGCTCCATGTCCTCGGGGGAGATACCCGAGCCCGTATCCTGGACCCGAAGGACGCTCCAGGACGTGTTGTCTTGCTTCCGGTTGCGGGTCGAGATCGTGATCCTGCCCGTGCCGTCGATGGCCTCGGCACCATTGAGGAGCAGGTTCATGAGACATTTTTTGACATGAATGGTGGAACAAAAGATATTGGCTGTCTCCTGGTCCAGGTCCGTGGCAATGGTGACCTCCGGGTAGAGGGACCTGAGGCGGGCACATTCGGGTGACTCCAGGTGTTCCCGCACAAGCTCGTTGAGGCTGGCAACGGTCCTGCCGGCGGCAACCCCGCGGGCCACGGTGAGCAGGTCCGCCACCACCTCCGCGGCCCGCATGCCGGAGGAGCGTATGGCCTCCACATAGGACCTGATAGCGGAATCCCCGTCGAGCTGCATGAGGATCAGCTCCGGATAGTTGATGACCCCGGAAAGGATGTTGTTGAGGTCATGGGCCACGCCGCCGGCCATGGCGCCGATGGCCTTCATCTTCTGGTCCCGCCGTAACTGTTCTTCCAGCGCCTGCCGCTCGGTGATATCGATGAGGATACTGCGGATACCGCCGACCTGATCGTCGCGGAAGATCGGCGCCGAGCGGATCAGGACCGGGAAATGGTCCTTGTCACCCCTGGCGGTGAATTTGGTCAGGCCCTGATCCTGTCCCTGCAGGACCCTGTCAAAGTGCTCTTCGATCTGCCTGCGCTGCTCCGGGACGACCAGATCGAAACAGGTGCGGCTGTCAACCGCGTCGTGTGGTATGGCAAACCGTTTCAGGGCGATCTCGTTGGCAAAGGTCAGTCTGCCCCTGGAATCGGTTTCGCAGACCATCTCCGGCAGGAGGTGGACCAGGTCGTGGAAACGGCGCTCGCTCTCCCTGTAGCTGCGTGTCCGTTCCCGCACCTGCTGTTCAAGGAGTTTCCGGTAGGAGAGAGAGCGGACCAGGAACAGCAGCAGGAGCATGACCAGGAGAAGGACAAGGAAGATATTGAGCAGGGGATAGATGACCCGGACATACTGCTCTCCGTGCAGGGTTCCGATGAGACGGTCCCGGTAGACGATACCGGTGGACAGTTTCTTGGTCCAGATGAGGTGCAACCGCTGGAGCAGGGCGTCAAGTCCCTGCAGGGGCGGACTATGGACCTGGAGGAAGACATCGCCCCGGTCCAGGGTCAGGGAGAGGGTCTTGTAGTGGTTCGCCCGGGCCGCCAGCTGGAGGTAGGATCTGGCGCCGGCATCGTTCAGGGCCCAGAGATCATCGGTTATGATGGCGCCATGTGTCTTGAACTGACGGATATCAGAGATGTTTTTCTCATGAAGATAGAACAGGCATGCACCGGCGAAAACAACAGGAAATACGACAAGGACTAGCAATGCCTCACCACTGTATCTGGAGACGGTTCGCATTTCAGTTCTTTTCGGTCAGTGTCATGTCCGTTGCTGGCTCATCACGAAGAATGCCGATCAAGGCGGACAATACCATGACATCCCCGGGATCCGAAAGGGAATTTTTCTCTCCTCCCATCTGATACGCTGTTGTCCCTCAAGGTTCCTGCAGGCGGAAGCGGGCACAACACTCCCTGAAAAGCAGAGTAAAATTCCCGGTATTCCAAAGTGGTTGCCGCCAGAATCGCCGCAGGCGGAACGAAGATTTCTGACACCTGTTACCTGTCCCCTGTCTCCTGCCCCCCTGTCCCGGCAACCGGGTGCAGAATCACCCGGTCCAGCCAGAGCGGACTGGCCGCGCCGAGTACCTGCGGCTCGACCCGCGTCTGCCGGGCTATGCGGAGATACAGGGTCTGTTCGAAAAAGCTGTCCCTGCTCCCCTCCGGGGCACGGATCTCCGCCCGGGCAAGGGGAATCTGGCTCGTCCGTTCATTGATCCGGAGGATGCCGGGATGGTCTGATGGCCGCAGCCGCAGCCGGAAACGGGCTATGTACTCGCCCGGTGCCAGGGTGACAGCCCTGCCATAGGCGACCAGCGTCTCTCCGGGCCGGGTGGACCCCTGCCAGAAGCGAACAAGGCGACAGTCGGGGAGCATTCGTTCGGTGCCGCCTTTTCTTTTACTATAGGCAAACAGAATGGTTCTGGTCACATCCTCCGCAGCCCTGAGGACCATCTTGTTCTTCTGTCGGGAATATCCCCGGACAAGGATCAGGTGATCGCCGTCAAAGAAGGACACCCCATAGCTGCCGTTTTTGAGCAGCGGTTGCAGGGTGTCGGCATGTCTGCCGGCAACATCTCGCAGGCTGGTAAAGATACTGTCCGGCTGCCATTGCCCGGCAGTATACTGTTCCCAGATGATCATCCTGCCCCGGTTGGCACACATGCCGCCAGTTTGGCGGTCCGTAAGCAGCAGGCCCTGGTGCGGGATGCGGGAGACGGCACACATGGTGCTCATGCCGATGATACCAGGGTGCCGGTATACAGCGGTGTTGTTTTTGCCAAGGAGCAGAAAACCATGAAAAAAATAGGAAAATGCCGCAATGGTGACCAGGAAGACAGCCTGCAGCCACCTGGCGGCAAGGGGGTGTTTCAGCGGTCTCTGCCAGAAGACAGCCAGAGCCTGCAGCAGGCCGAGGACAAAGGTTATCTGCAGGGCTGCCGGGTAATGAAATCTGAGGTTATACTGGGCCGGATAGGGGCTGAAAACAGTGAACAGGAGGGCCACGGCGGGAAAAACCAGGATGGGGATCCAGCCCGGGTAGAGAAAGGGCAGGGCAGGGCCAACCAGGGTGAGGGTGGGGAAGAACCGGCGGAACCGATAGCTCCTGATCTCGTTGATGAGGTCGGCGGGGCGCAGGCCGGGCCGCTCCGAGGAGAGTGAAAAGCCGTTGATCCATCTGAAGAGGAGGGTGCAGGCCAGCACGCCATAGAGCCCGCTGGCGGCCGCCCACAGCCAGCCGCCCCGCCAGCGGTCGCGGATCGCGAAGTAGAGCAGCATGGGCAGGATGAGGAAGGCGGCCTCTTCGCGCACACCCCAGGTGAGGAGCAGGGGCAGCCACACCATGTTTTTCTGGAATGCAAGGCAAAAGTAGAGCCAGGGCAGCAGGAGAAGATAGAGGCCGACGCCGTGGAACTCGGAAAGAAGCACGGACTGGGTGAAGGGACTGGCAAGATAGAAGAGAAGAAGGGCGACAGTCACCTCGGCCGGAATCCGCTGGCGGAGTGCGGCCCGCCCCATGAGGAAGATGCCGGCAAGGGTCATCAGCCATTGCGCGATCCAGAGGGCGAATGGATGGTCCCAGATCAGAAAGACCGGAGCCAGCAGGAGGAGGGTGAAGGAGAGGTGGGTATTGAGATAGCTGTATTCGGTGAGCAGACGGTAGGGGTGGCCGTGACCGCTGTTCCAGACCGTATTCACGTAGCGGCCATAGTCGGTGAGCTGGAACTTGAATGAGGTGAAGGCGGAATAGGCGGCCGGGATATAGGCCACGGCAACACCAAGGAGCAGGAGAACCACGAAAACAACAAACAGGGGGCTGAGCCGGCGGGAGATGGCCGCTCTGCCATGGCGGGCGCGTGTGTTCTCGTGGGGTCTGCTCTGCTCAGTCACCTGCGTCGGCCCTGTTTCTGTAGATGAAGTAGAGATTGCGCAGATAGATGAAGATGCCGAAACTCTGGCCGAGGATGAAGACCGGATCCCGCCGGTAGAGGGCATAGCTGAACAGGATCACCCCGCCCATGAGGCTGAAGTACCAGAAGGCCAGGGGGATGGTGCTCTGTTTCTTCCGCTCGCTGGCAATCCACTGGACGACAAAGCGCATGGTGAACATGGCCTGACCGGCAAAGCCCACGGCCAGCCATACGTGTTCCCGGGTCATCTTCCGGCTCCCGGCAGTTCCCGGAGCACAGGTACCCTGTAGCGCCGCTGCAGCCAGGCGACCCCGAGGAGGTCGACGATGCCGACCCGCAGCCGGTCCATGGTGCCGTAGTGGGAGGCGCCATGCCGCCGGGGCCGGTGCCTGACCTCCATGGAGATCACTCTGCCTCCGCCCCGCTGCACGAGGGAAGGCAGGAACCGGTGCATGTGGTCGAACCAGGGAAGCTCCATGAAGGTCTGCCGGTAAAAGACCTTCAGGCCGCAGCCGGTGTCCGGGGTGTTGTCCCGGAGGAGAAAACTGCGGACCGCGTTGGCCACCCGCGAGCAGAGGTGGCGCCAGAAGGTGTCTTGCCGTTTTTTTCGCCAGCCCGCGATCATCTGTACGTTGTCCTCTTTTTTCTGCAGGAGCAGGTCGACCATGGCCGGCACGTCGGCGGGATCATTCTGGCCGTCACCGTCCAGGGTGGCGATGAGCTCGCCGCGGGCGGCGCGGACACCGGCGCAGAGGGCCGTGCTCTGGCCGCAGTTGGCGGCAAAGGCGATTATTTCGAGCTGTGGGATCCGCTGCCGGAGTGCCTGCAGCAGGGCAAGGGTGTTGTCCGTGCTCGCATCGTCAACGCAGATGATCTCGTAGTCATCCCAGCGGGATGCGGCCGTGGCTGCGATTTCTTCGATCAGGGCGGCACAGTTACCGGCCTCGTTGTGCATGGGGATGACAAAGGAGAGTGAAGGCATGCGATTTGTTGTGCAAAAAAGATCAGGAGCGACGCTGGCCACGGTGGCGAGTCCTGCAGAACCGTGACAGTTCGCCGCCATCGGCAACCACTTTGAATTACAGTTGCTTTTGGTAAAAGTTCCCCAGGGAGTGGTACGGGGAAAGCTACGGATTTCAGGAGTATACCAGATAATCACCAACATGCAAGCTGCTGTGGCATATTGGCGTCAGAAGGGAGTGTTTTCTGCCGGAAAAAGATCAGTGCCTTACAGCGGAATTCCTGTCATAAGACCGCCATGCCCCTGGATGCGCAATTATCCATGAAAATCGGGCAGAGGGGGCATAGCCGTTGCAGCGCAGAGCGGTGCAAAGGAGTTGAATGGTTCATCTCCGGGCGAATCATCTCCGCACTGCGGATGCGAACCGCGGATGGTGCAGGGGCTGCATCAGAAAAAGAAATCCGCCGGCTGGATACCGAAATCCGCCGGATGGTGGCTGGCCAGGATGGTCCGGTTGAACCTTCCCGTTGTCTGGTTCCAGCGGCCCAGGCTGATGATGCCCTGTTTCTGGAAACCGCCCCTGGAGTCCCCTGCCAGCAGCCGCAGCCAGAGTTCGCCACTGTCTTCCCGGCCCGGTGGCGGAGGAATGACGATCCCCATCTCGCCGCCTTCGAGCTGCAGAACAGTGCCCACCGGGTAGACCCCGAGCATGTTGATGAAGACCTTGAGCAGGATGGGGTCAAAGGCGGAGCCCGAGCCTTTCAGCATCAGGCCCAGGGCCTGGTCCGGGGTCATGGCGGTGGCGCGGTAACTGCGGGGTGAGGTGACGGCGTCGTAGACATCGGCGATGGCGACGATGCGGCCGATGAGACTGAGAGGTTTTTTCCTCGGTGTTCTGGGGTAGCCGGACAGGTCGTACCTGAGATGGTGCTCGAAGGGGCCCAGGAGGATACAGGCCTTTTTCTCATAGGAAGCCCGCAGCCGGACAATGCGGCGTACCGAGTTCATGGAGTGGTTCTGCATGATGGCGAACTCGTTTTCTCCCAGCCTTCCGGGTTTGTTGAGAATCTTTTTCGGCACATCGATCTTGCCCAGGTCATGGAACAGGCCGCTCAGCCCCAGACGGGAGAGGGAAACGCGTGACATGCCGATCCGGTGGCCCAGGCAGACGGAGAGGATCGCCACGTTCACCGAATGGGTGAACGTGTAGTCGTCATAGTCCCGGATGGTGCTCAGACCCAGCAGTACATTGTCATCGTCCATGATGAGGTCGACCATGTTCTGGACCAGGTGGACAGCCTTGCCGATTCCTGCCTGGCGGTTGCTGCGGAGTTTATCGGCAACCTCCTGCAGGGAATGCATGGCATAACCGTAGGTCCGAAGCGCCCTTTTTCTGCGGCGTTCCGCCTTCTTCTCCGTCCCTGCATCACCCTGGCGCTGCCTGCCCCGGCCGGAAGCAGCTTGTTCCGTCTGCGGCCTGTCTGCCCGGTCTTGCCCGCCCGGGCCCGGGGACGATGATGCCAGGGCAGTACCACTCCCCTGCGGGCCCGCCTCAGGATTCTCCATGAAGATGGCTTCCAGGGATTCGGTCTCTGAACCGTCGATGACGTCCACCCAGGGGTAGTGAGCCTGTTCCAGCTCGGTCCGCAGCCATGGCAGCGGATCGTCGCGGTTTTCCATGTCATTGAGAAGGCGGACAAAGGCCAGGATGTCGGAAAGCGATGCATAGGTGGTTCCCTGGTAAAAGCGGAGCCCGGTGATGTCGCGCTTTTGGAAGTAGTCGAGGAGCTTGCGGACCAGTCCGGCGGCATTGCGCTGGAAAAGGACCTTTTCCTGCTGCAGGTAGAAACCACCCACCGAGGTGAGCAGGGTCACCTCGTCATCGTTCTGCAGCAGCTCCTCGATGACATCGATGAACCGTTCCACGCACTGGATGAGCAGGATATTGTTGTCCTGGTGGATCCTGGCCGTGTTGAACAGGCTGTTGAGCACGGTGAGAAACCGCTGTCCCAGCAGCCGGTCGGTGTTTTTTCCCTCTTTGGCTCCGCTCATGCTGGTGTTTCCGTTTCCTGTGGTTTCCGGCATCTGCAACCGCAACCCGGGGGTCGGCAGAAAACATCAGGGCCCACGTGTTGTGCTGCCGCCTGCCAGGGAACCGCCATTCTCCTGTAAAAGTTCAGCAGCACGTCATCCGCAGTCTGCGTTTCGCTGCACGCGCTCGCGGCTGGCCGCATTACGGAATGGCCTGTAGACGGCCGGCAACGATCACGCACAGCTGACGCGTTGCTGTACCTGTACCAGAAGTATCGGTCTTTTGAGGCGGTTGCAGGTAGCGCTGAACTGTTACGTTCTCCTTACCGTGCCACGGCCCTGCGGCAGGCGCTGCGGGTATCGGGCATCATGCTGTGGCATCCCTCCTCGAGAATGCCGGTGGCCTCCTGCAGGCGCAGGGCCTGCAGGGCACGCGCCGCTCCTTCCTTGTGGACACTGCCGCCCATGGCGAACATGGTGTTCAGGTTGCGCTGCATGAGGATGTGACGGAGAAAGGGCAGCGATCGATGGCTTCCGCACAGTCCCAGGGCCCGGTAACAGGCAAGCAGGTGCTCGCGGCTCTGGATGGTCCAGTTCTCCTGCTCCAGGTAGTCCAGCATCAGCCGTTCGATCTCCGGATCCCTCTGCCGGCCGACAAGGGTGATAACGCGGTTGCGTATCTCTTCATCCGGATCATTGAGCAGGGGAAAGATCTCGCCCAGGATGAGAATGTCCCATTCGACGAGAAGGTCCAGGGCCTGCCGGCGGATGGCAAGCGAGGAATGCCTGGTCATGGCGGTCAGGACACGGGTCGCATCCTCGATCCGCATCTCTTCCACAACAGGGAACAGTCCCTGGCAGACGGCTTCGTCGAGCTGCGCCACCACATTGGCAAGTACCGCCGGTTTCTTCCGGCCGTGGAAGATGATCAGCTCGGACATCGGGGCGGCGAGCTGACTGGAATGAAGATCCCTGGTCAGCGGTGCCAGAGTGGCCAGGACCCCGGGCCGGAGCTGGCGCAGGACCTGCCAGAGATACTCGAGCTGCTGCTCCTCGAGCACCGGCGGTTGTTTGAGGAAGAACTTCGATACATCACGCAGGCTTTCCGGCCTGGAGACGGCATTGAAGAAATTGTCCAGCAGGGGCAGGGCCCATGGTCGTTTGCCCGTAAACCCGGAGCGGACTTTTTTCAGGTTGCGGATGATCTTGAGGGCAAGGTGGAACTGCAGGGTACGCAGGGATCGGATAAACCGTTCCTGGAGAAAATCGAGGACCGTGACGAAATCCGCCTCATTGTTCTGCACCACCAGCAGGATCAGGAGGACTTCGATGACGTCGTTGGAGTTGTCCCTGTGTTCCTCTTCGTAGACCATGGCCTGGAGCTGCTCCTGCTCGGCCGGGGTCAGGTTCCAGAGATCATTGCCCCTGGCTGTTATGGCGATGGACACCGGATCTCCCGCGGTACCGTCCTCTGCCGGTGCCTCTGCCGCGGCGGCGCCATGATCGGGCCATGCCGATGGCGTGCTGTCCGCAGCACCAGTCCCTGCGGTGTCCACGGCCTCCGGCGGCGCAGGCCCACTCCCCTCACCGGCTCCCCGGGCAGGACCGGAGACAGGGGTCATCCGGAATGATGAAAAGCTGATGGCCGGCGCGTCGAGGGCAAGGATGTCCACCGCCTTATAGCGGATATGGGGATAGTCCTGTTCCCAGAGGGCCGTGACGATGTTCTCGTCGTTCCGGTCGTCGATCACCCGGTAATCATTGATCAGTTTCAGAAATCCCTCCACCTCCCAGCGCTCGATGCCGTGGAGAAATTCGATCCACTCCAGACCGTCCCGGGCAAAGAGGTAGGCAATATTCCCTTCATGCATCTCGCCTTCCAGAACAGGCTCGCCCTCATACAGGAGGCGCCCCCTGTCGACCTGCAGGCGCAACCGGTCGCTGTGGGCAAGATAGCGGAGGAGATCGGTGTGGACCTTGGTGGCATGTTTGGCGGCAATGGCATGGTCGCCGGGGTAGAGGGCATAGTTGCGGGCCGCTCCGGACAGGGAGGTGGCAATGGCGCTGACGGCCTGAATTTCCTTGTTGACAAATGCCGTGTTCATCCTGTTGAGCCGGTTGCGGGGACCTGGTGGCGTGGGAGCGGCCGGGAAGGCAGCAGGTCACCGCTGACGGCAACTGCCCGCAAAGGGCCGGAGGTGCGTCCCCTGATCCAGGGATGGTCTCCAAGGCTGCCGGAAACAATACCCATACTCAGAGGATACATAAAGATGATGAAAGATGTCAAGGTTAGGGGAAAACCGGGTTGACCGCCATTATCTGATTTTGATAAAGTAGGTTCAGGTTAATCGGAATCAATATTTTATAAATTTTTCGTCAATTACTGCTGAAGAAGAATGGTGCTATCCGCAGTGAGGGGCCGGGGTGATATCCCAGGTCCAGCCATGCCGGTTGCGTGATTCCTGGAAAAAGTTCAGCAGAGTTGTCAGACCCGCTGAACCAGTAGGATCCCTATGACAAAACTGCCCTGGAACAGGACCGTTCTCTGTGTCGATGATGAACCCGATGTTCTGGCTGCGTATCGGGAGATTCTGCAGAAGGGAAATGGTGTCGACAGCGCGCTCCGCCACCGGCTTTCCGCCAGACGCCGGCGGACCGGCAGGAGCGGGGAAATGCCGGGTCAGGATGGGGCCGGAGGCGGGGATGTTCGCGGCTACCGGGTTCTCACCGCGGCCAGCGGCGAAGAGGCTGTGGAACTGGTTCGGCAGGAAATGGCCCATGGCCGTCAGGTCGCGGTGGGCTTCTTCGATATGCTCATGCCCGGTGGTATCGATGGCCAGGAAACCATAGCCCGGATCCGGACCCTGGACAGTCAGATACTCTGTGCCGTTGTCACCGCCTATACAGACCGCAATACAAGCCGGATCGGCGAACTTTTCGACCGTCAGGACGACTGGCTCTACTTCAACAAGCCCTTTACCATGGGCGAACTTTCCCAGGCGACCCTGCATCTGGTTTCGGCATGGAACCGGCGTCGTCATGAGGAGGCCCTGATCAGTGATATGGAGATGATGCAGGATGGTCTCCTTTCCATCCTGGAATTTGTCCATGACATGAACAGAATCTCTCCCCTTCTCCTCGATCTGCTCCTGCGCGGAGTCCTGGGCCATTTCCTGCGTCTTGTCGGCAGTAATAACGGCTACATCCAGCTTGGCGGCGATGTCGACTGCTCCCTGCGGATCGGGGTCGGGATGTTTCATGATATCGGCGAAGACGATGACAGGTTTGCCCTCCAGCAGGATCTGGCCGACCAGGCCCTGACGCGGGCGGAAACCATTATTGCCGGTAATATGGCCGCGGTTCCGCTCTGCATCGGTTCCTTTGTCCAGGGGGTATTGTTCGTGCAGCAGGAAGATGCCCTGATCAGGGAACCCAAACTGCTGGACATGTTCGTTCTTCATGCCGTCAACATGATCGAGAACTCCATGATCTACCGGGAGCTGCACAAGAAGAATGCCGAGCTGTCAAGGATCATTGATGAGCTCCACAGGACCACCGGTCAGCTTTCCCGTTCGGAACAGTTGCGGCAGGAGTATGAAAAACTCACCTACTATGACTCCCTTACCGGTATTCCCAACCGGCGCTACCTGGAGGTACAGTGCAGGGAGATGATCGCCCACTGCCACAAGCAGAAGACGACCCTTGCCTGCCTGATGATCGATGTCGATCACTTCAAGTCCATCAACGACAGATACGGTCACCTGGTGGGGGACCAGGTTCTGGTCCAGGTGGGCAGTAACCTGAACCGGCTGACCCGGGCACACGAGTTCATTGCCCGCTATGGTGGAGAAGAGTTCACCGTGCTGCTGGAGGGAAGCACGCCGGAAAACGCGCTGGCCTTCGGCGAGCGGATCCGCCGGCACATGGAGCAGCAGGTCGTCGAGGTGGAAGGAAGCCCGGTCTCTCTTACTGTAAGTATCGGTATAGCCGTTGTTCATCCGGCACAAACCACCAGTATGGCCGAGATCGTCGGTAAGAGTGACCGGGCCCTGTATGAGGCCAAGAATGGCGGCAGGAACAGATGTGTTCTTTTCTCCGGCTGACCAGTATGCATTTCCATCCCGAGCTGACGAGGAGGTAACGACAATGATCCGCTGTCCCGTTCACCTGGTATCCGGTTTTGTTTTTTGCTGTCTCCTTGGCCCTGTTCTCCTGACAGGCCATATCTCCGGCGTCCTGGCAGAGGAAGAGGAGGGCTTTGCCGGAGTCCTTGCCGAATCGGGTCTTGATCCCTCCCTGCAGGCGCTGGCCGGCGAACTTTTTGTTCATGTGCACAGCCTGGAAACCAGTTTCCGCAATCTTCGATGGCCCGAGGCAGCTGCGGCGGTGGACAGTATTGATCTCTTTTACAACAAACTGCTCGGTATGGCGGAAGAGAAGGATGTCGACATCAACATGGACTACCTGCAGGCCTTCGAGTTCTCCCTGGCAGAGATCAGGCACGGCATCAGGCGCAGGGACCGGGCCCTGATCGAACGGCGTTTCCTCGACCTGCAGCCGGAACTGTTCAATATCCTGGACAAGATGAGCACCATTCCCCTGCGTCTCACCGCCAGCCGCCTGTATGTTGATCTCGCCATCCAGGGGGTGGTGAACGGCAGGTTCGATATCGCCAGGGATGAACTTGGTGAGATCTCCGAGTTCATGGAGCAGCTGGAACCGCAACTGGCAGGGGAGGGCTATGATATGACCCGTTTCCGTCGGCTCCTGGTCCGGGGCAGGGAGGCGGTTGCGCAGAAATCCCCCGGCAGCCGGGCGGCTCTGGTGGAACTGCGTGGCGAACTGGAACGTTTTTACCGGTCCTGCGCAACGGTTGCCGGGAAAACCAGGTAGTGGTCCCGATCCGTTCATGATTCTTCGCCCTCTGGTCCGTTTTCCTGCCAGCAGTTCCTCCCGGCCCTGCAGCCGGACCGGCGTGTCTCCCGGGCCGGAGTATTCCGGCCATGGCATCGCCATGGCGCGTTGTCTGCTGGCGGTTCATCCTTTCCGGAGTGATTGACGTGCCAGGACAAGGGAACAGGCTTCGCAACAGGCTGCTGCTCCTGTCGTTGCTCTTCTTTATCCTGTTTGTCTCCCTCAATGGCGCCATTGTCCTGATCAACAGTTCCATGCTGTCCCGCTTCATGACCCGTCACCTGGGAGAGCATCTCACTGAAAAGGCAATGGCCGTCAACCTGCAGATCCAGGCCCTTATTGCCGCAAACCATGATCTTCTGGACCTGCATGCCGCGGATCTCAACCTGGTCATTGCCATCAAGCGCCATCGTCTCGATATCCTTGATGAGCTTTTCGCGGACTGGCGAGATGGCTCTGTCTTCCGTTCCTTCGTTCTCACCGATGCCGGGGGAACCGTGCAGCCGTCTCCCAGCCGCGGTGCCTCCCATTCCCTGGCCGGCAGGCGCTGGTTCAGGGAGGCCGGCAAAAGGGGCGTGTCTGCCATCTGTCCGGGAGTGGGGCCGCATCCGACTGCGGTGATCTGGCTGAACAGTCCGGTGCATGTCCGGGGGAAGACATATTTTCTTCTTGCCAGTATCGACTGGAACAGCCTCACCTCCTTTCTCGCCACCAGCCCTCTTCTCTCCAGGCAGGATCGGAATTTCCATCCCCTGATCCTTGGTCCCGACTATCGCCTTCTCTACCTGCCCTCCTTTCTGCAGAACAGGAAACAGCGGCTCCAGCAGGCCCTCAGAGCCTCGGTGGCCACGGCCCTGGAGAATGTCCCTCTCGCGGAGGAGCAGGGATGTTTTCATGATCTCAGCCTGTTGGGGCGGGTCTATCGGGTAGCCTATGCGCGGTCGCCGCAATATGGCTGGACCGTCCTCTACCTGCAGGACAGGGAGGTTGACCGGGCGCTCACCGCCCGGGTCTCGAGGAGAAACCTTTTGGTCAGCAGTCTGCTGCTTTTTTTGGGAATGGGTATCCTGCTTTTTTTCCTCTGGAAGGTCAGCACGCCTCTGCACCAGCTCCTCAACGTCACCGGCCAGATTCTGCAGGGAAGGTATCCTGATCAGATAGATATCGAGGCAGATGAGGAGATCAGGCAGGTGATCAGGGCCATGAATCGGATGATTGAAGACGTGCGGATGAGGGAAGAGGAGGTGCACAGGCTCTATGAACAGGAAAAGGAGGCGGCACGGAAGCTGGCCCGGGCCAATGTCCTTCTCGCGGAACAGTCCAGTGAGCTGCAGTACAAGAACGATGAGTTGAAGCATGCCTTTGAGGAGCTGCAGACGGTGCACGAGGAGCTGCTGGAAGCGGAACGGCTGGCTGTGGTCGGCGAGACTTCGGGCCGCGTGGCCCACGAGGTGCTCAATCCGGTTACCGCCATCATGTTCCGCGTGGAAAAGGATCTGGCCGCGTGGAGCGAAACGGAGGATGTGGTCAGGGGGATGGAAGAGATTCTTGCCGACTGGTGGCAGGAGTTCGGGAGGGGGACCCTGGCCGAATATTTTCTGTCCCCGGGAGAAAGCGGCACCACTTATGGCGAAGAGGATATTTCGCTGCTCCGGGCCATGGCAGCCGGCCTGCGGGACGGGGCCGGGCAGCGGCGAAAGAACCTGCAGTTTATTTTCATCCAGATACAGCGGGTCATCAAGATCATCAATGCCCTGCGGGAATCGGCCGTCGCAACACGATCCATCACCCGGTTTCCCATTGCCCGGCCGGTGGAGGAGGCCCTGGAACTGCTCTACGATGCCCTGCAGAAGCGCGCCATCACCACCAGGGTCACCATGCCCAGGCCGGTGCCGTTCGTGGACGGTGAACTGACCGAACTGACCCAGGTCATTACGAATCTTCTGCGCAACGCCATGCAGAGCATCGATCAGAAGAGGAGCACCGACGGCCGGATCAGCATTGCCGGCACCCTGAACCGGGATCGGGTGGAGATCAGGATAAGTGATAACGGCGTGGGTATACCGCCGGAAATCAGTGGTTCTGTTTTTGATCCCCACTTCACTACCAAGGACAAAAAAAGAGGGACCGGCCTCGGTCTGGGAATCAGCAGGCGATTCGTTCGGGAGCACGGTGGAGAGCTGCGGCTTGAGACGAGCCGTATGGGTGAGGGGAGCACCTTTCTGATCGTCCTTCCGATAGTGGCCAATGGATAAAAATACCGGTACTTCAAGGTGATTGCCGATAGTGGCGAACTGTTGCGCCAATGGCGTCGGGAGCTGAAGGAACTCGCCTTATGGATGCCGCTCGAGACGGAAACCGGAGACGAGTATTCTGCGGCCTTCCTTCAGGGGGACAAGTCGGAGGATATTCCGGTCTGCGGCCGGATAGGGCTCCGGCAGGGGAATGCGGAAACAGCGGGGTGACGTGTCCACTGTGACCTGTCGGACGGACCGACCGTTGAAGCTGATATCGAGACGGATATCCGCTGGTCCGGACATTGAGTCCGAATCTTCCAGGGCAACTGTCATCACTGCCACCGGTCTTTTGCGGACCAGGGACGAGGAAAAGGTACGTTCCCACCGGCTGACAGTCTCGGGCAGATCCTGAAAGGCAAAGACCATGGTGTCGCCGAAGCGTCGCACCAGGGTCATCCCGGCAGGGATGTTGTCGGCCCATCCCAGGGCCAGACGCCGATGTTCGGGCCTGAAAAAGAGATCACCGTGCACAATCAGATAGCGCAGGGGATAGATCCGACGGAGATGGGTGATGGAATCACCACCGGGAAAGCGGATCATATCCCTGACCACCTGGCGGGTGAAGGGGGGAAAGAAGCCGCTCACGCCGGTGACCTCCTGTTTGTGATGCCGCAGTGACCAGAAGACATACCTGGAGTCGATACCTTCGTTGTTGGAAGGCCATTCCAGGATGGCGAAGTCGCCCTTCTGCCTGGTCAGCCACTGGTAGACCGGCGGGGTCGCGTTCCAGTGGACACGCTGGTAGTGCAGGGGAAAGGAGGAATACTCGAAGAGGAGGAGAAGGGGCAGCAGCCAGAGCAGGGGCCGGAGACGGCGTGACAGTCTCTGCTGCAGCATGGCCAGGCCGTATGCCGCCAGCATGGCCAGCAGCAGCACCGGCATGTAGCCCAGGCGGATGGAGAGGCGGATTGTATGCAGGGGAAGAAAGACATGGTAGAGCCAGGTGTAGATCCCTGTACCGACCGGTTTGCCCTGGATATGCATCACCGGCCCCAGGGTCAGCAGGGCGAAGAAGAGACTCAGCAGGCCAAGGAGCATAACCCATTCCCTGCGGGCCAGGCCCGGAGCCGGGTGGTCGGCCTGGTGCAGGCTCAGGCCCCGGAGGGCCAGGGCCACGGTGCCCAGGAACAGGATGGCCACGCTCGCCTGGCCGATGGAGATGGAGAGCCCGGTCGCCAGGGAGAGGGCCGCCTCCCTGCGGATGAGGAGAAGGGCGACGACCCCGCAGAGGAGCGTGATCATGCCACCGATGAGCCGCTGGGCAAGAAACGGGATCGAGGTCCTGTTGCCGGGATTTCGCCACAGGGAGAGCAGGGCGACTGCGGCCAGGAAATAGACGGTGAAGCCGGGAAAAAAGCCCGGATATCTGCCAGAGTCCGCCAGCTGGTAGAAATTGTGGTCCCGGCCGGTGTCGAAGAAGGAATACCAGTCGGCACTGTAGCGGTTGACATCCTTGAGACTCCGCTCCAGTCCCAGCTCCCGGAAGACCTGGAAGTAGGGAAGGAGGACCGGCGCCAGCAACAGGAGCAGCATGATGCCGCCGGCAAGAAGCTGGCCCCAGGTGCGGAGCGGCCAGCCGGCCGGCCGCAGGAGAAGAAAGCCCCCGAAGAAGAGCGCCAGCAGCATACCCAGCGGTACACCTCCGTAGAAGATGGTGATCATCTGCAGCCAGAGCAGGATGACGGTGGCGGCCAGATAGGCGGCTGAACGTTTTTCAAGGTAGAGGGCGAGCGAGAGCAGGGCCAGGGGAATGGCGAACTGCATGTGGACGTTGAGGTAATTGTAGTAACCGGTACGGAAGGGGGAGACGGCGAAGGCGATGCCGGCGATCCAGCCGGCGGTCCGGGAACCGGTGAGCCTGCTGGTGGCGAACCAGGCTGCCCAGCCGCAAAGCGCCTGGAAAAGCAGGAGGGTGAGGTTGTGGGCCAGGACGGGGTTGCCGGTCAGGGAGAGGATCGGGGCTGCGGTCAGCAGGGCCGGCACCAGGAGGGGTTCGGAATAGGCAAAGGTGGAGCCGTAGGGGTAGAAGATGTTGGCGTCAAAGAGGCCGGCCGGATCCGCAACCACATGGGAGGCGGCCCAGTTGAGGATCCAGGTGAACAGGTAGGGGTCGTTGAGGCCGCGCAGCATGGATCCCGGGTGCAGGATCAGGGGATAGGTAAAGGCGCAGACCAGGAGAAAGAACAGGCCATAGACGATGGCCTGCCGGAGGATACGTACCGGCAGGGAAACGGTTTCGGAGTCGGGCATGGTCTTATCAGGAAATCAGGTGCCGGGTGCCGGGTGCCAGGTACAAGGTGCCGGGTGTCAGGTGCCGGGAGACAGGAAAGTTAGCTGCCTGTAACAGGTTGCCGAGATCGGTAACGATCTTGAATCACGGGGATTTTTACCGAATGAAGGCCTGCCTGCGCAGCAGCAGGGCGATCACAGCGCAGAGAAAGAGCAGGAGCATGGTCCGTGCCAGGCCGGGATACTGGAGTATGGCGGCAAAACCCACCAGCGGATAGAGAATGACCCGGGTTACTGCCTGCAGGACAGGGTGGCGGGCGATGAAATCCGCCAGGGGCGGTGAATACCGGTAGTAGAGCCGGACAAAGAGAGCGCCCGGAGCGTTGCTCAGCAGGAACCGGTCCCGGAACCGCCGCAGGAGCACGACCTGGGGCTGGAGCAGGGAACCGTAGGCCGCCGTGGCGATGAAACAGCCGCCTCCGCCGCCGGAGTCACCAGAGCCTGTACTGGCAGGCCCGGATTTGGGTGTGACGCCTGCCACAGGCACCTTGTTGTACCAGGCCTGGGCAATGGCCAGCATGCCGTCGTAATTGGGATGGAGTCCGTCCCAGCTCCATGCGGCCCAGCTGTCGGCTACCGCGCTGTAGAGGTCCACCAGGGTGATGTTCTTCCGCCCGGCCAGGGCGACGATCTCCGGGTTGATGGTCTCACGGATGAGCGGCGTGTTGCCATATTTTTCCTCCGGCGTCATGGTGGCCACCAGCGGTACCACACCCTTGGCCAGGCACTTGTCGATCATGATGCTGAGATTCTGGACCAGGGTCTGGGGACTGATACCGGCTATCACATCGTTGGCTCCTTCCAGGAGAAGCAGGTAGCTGGCGGAACGCCGGCTGAGAACCGACGAGATTCTGCTCACCCCGGCCGAGGTCCGTTCCCCGTGCAGTCCTTCGTTGTAGACGTGCACGGCCAGGCCGTTGTTGTCGTACATCTGCTGCAGGACCATGGGATAGCCGCCATGGTCGCTGCCGGCCGGATCGATGCTGCCCTGGGTGATGGAGTCGCCAAAGGCGATGATGTCCTCGGCGTGGAGGAGGTCGGCCGGTAACAGCAGGCAGAAGAGGAGCAGCAGGTGGAGATGAAGTTTGTTCAGCATGGTCTGTGGCTCGCCGGGGTTGTGATGGATTTCCTTGATGTTCTGGTTCCGGATCAGGGGGTCTGCAGCAGAAGGAGCAGCGCGCCGGTGATGGC
>JALSNC010000232.1 GCA_026987195.1 Desulfobulbaceae bacterium
GACGGCTACCGCCTGCGTGCCGCCCTGGGCACCCTGCTCGCCTATGATCCGGCCGATACCGCCGTGCAGCGGGGGGGAGACTGACCATGGCCCGTCCCGTCGTCTGGATCGCCATGCCCCTTCTCGCCGCCCTGGCCCTGCTCCTGCTGACCGCCCAGGACGGCGATCACCGCGTCCTGCCCGAACCGGAGACCCTGGGCCGGGCCGAGTTCCGGGATTTCCAGGTCACGGTCCGCAGCCTGGGGGTCCTCGAGGCCGCCCACTCCCACATGGTCTCCTCGCAGATCCGGGGATCGGGGGCCAAGATCATCTACCTGATCGGTGACGGTTCCAGGGTGCGCAAGGGCGATGTGCTGGTCCGCTTCGACCCGTCACCCTACGAGGAGACCGTCCAGACCCTGGCCGCCAGGGTGGCGAGCCTGGAGGCCGGCGTGGAGGCCGCCCGCCAGGTGCTGGAGTGGAAAAAGAGCGAGGTGGAGCAGCAGATCGCCACCGCCGGCTTCAACCATCGGGTGGCCGGCCTGGAGCTGCAGCGGCTCAAGGAGGGAGACGGCCCGCTCACCCTGGCCCGCTACCGGGACGAGATGGACAAGGCTGGCATGGAGCTCAAGCGGTACGAGGGCTACCTGGCCGACCTGGAAAAGCTGCGCAGGCAAGGCTTTGACAATCCGGCGGAACTGGACCGGGCAAAGGAGAATATCTCCGTCTATCGCGACAAGTTCACCTCGGCACGGCGGCGCTACGAGAGTTACCGCAAGTACGTGCTGCCGTCCCTGGTCGAGGCGGCCCGGGCCAAGGTGGAAAACACGGAACTGCTGGTGCGCCAGGCCCGCCAGGCGGGAGTGCACATGGTCGCCAGGGCCGCCGCCGACCTGAAGGAGGTGGAGGGCAAGCTGCAGGGGGCGCGGACCGCCCTTGAACAGGCCCGGGCCGAGCTGGCCAAGACCGTTATCCGGGCGCCCTTCGACGGTCTGGTGATCCTCTATGAGACCTACCGGGACGGCCGGCTGCGCAAGCCGCGCGAGGGGGATGCGGTGATCGTCAACCAGCCCATTCTCTATCTGCCCGATATCAGCGCCATGGTGGTGAAGAGCCGGGTCCGGGAGACCGACCTGCACAAGATCGCTCTGAACCAGGAGGCGACCATCACCCTGGAGGCCTTTCCGGAGCTGGCCTTTTCCGGCCGCCTTACTTTCATCGGCGCCCTGGCGGCCCGGCGCGGGGACCAGCGGGGCGGGGACAAGTACTTCCGGGTCACCTTCAGCATGGACGGCTCTGATCCGCGCCTGCGGCCCGGCATGACCGCACGGGTGCTTATCCACTCGGCCCGTCTGGTCCATGTGCTGTCGGTGCCGGTGCAGGCGGTCTTCCGGCAGGCGGACCGGGTGGTTGTCTACCTGTGGGACGGGACCTCCTGGCAGCAGCGGCGCGTGACGCCGGGCCGGGAGAACGAGGAGTACGTGGAGATCCTCGATGGCCTGCGGGCCGGGGACCGGGTCGCCCTGGTCCGGCCGGCCGGCGATTGAACCTGCCAGGCAGGGGGAGGGGGAAGATGCTGGTGAGCACGGCCGGGCTGCAGCATGGCTATCGGCGCGGTCCCCATGCGGTGGAGGTCCTGCGCGGCGTGGATCTGGAGGTCGACGCGGGCGAGTTCGTGGCCATCATGGGGCCGTCAGGCTCTGGCAAGTCCACCCTGCTCCATATCCTGGGCTGCCTGGTGCGGCCCCTGGCCGGCAGCTACCTGCTTGCGGGAACCGATGTCCTCTCCCTGCCGGAAAAAGAGCTGGCCGCCATCCGCGCCAGCCGTATCGGCTTTGTCTTCCAGATGTTCCATCTGCTGCCTGCCCTGGATGTGCTCCGGAATGTGTCCCTGCCCTTTCTCTACAACGGCATCGCGCCGGACCGGGCCCGGCGCCTGGCCCTGGCGGCCATCGGCCGGGTGGGCCTTGCCCACCGCGTCGACCACAGGCCCTGCGAACTGTCGGGCGGCGAGATGCAGCGGGCTGCCATTGCCCGCGCCCTGGCGGTGGAACCGGAACTGATCCTGGCCGACGAACCCACCGGCAACCTCGATGCCGCCAGCAGCGGCGAGATCCTGGAGCTGTTCGCCCGGCTCCACCGCAGCGGCCGGACCATCATCATGGTCACCCATGATCCTGCGGTGGCGGCCATGGCGCAGCGAATTCTCCGCCTGGAGGATGGCCGGCTTGCCTGATATCCGTTTTCTCACCGGTGCGGTGCGCATCGCCGTCACCTCCCTGCTGCAGCACAAGCTCAGGACCCTGCTCAGTGTCCTCGGCGTCGTCTGCGGGGTGATGGCGGTGCTGGCCATTCTCGCCATCGGCGAGGGGGCGCGTCGCGAGACCATGGCCCGGATCGGCCGCATGGGGGTGACCAATATCTTCATCCGGCCGGCCGCCCTCACCGGCGCCCAGGCGCAGCATTCCCGGCAGCGCCATTCCCCGGGCCTCTGCCTGTCCGACCTCGAACGTCTGCAACATGCCACGCCCCATGTCCGTGCCCTGGCGGCCAGCCGGGACATTCCCCTGGATGTGACCGGGTTCCCGTCCGGCATGACCCCGAAGATCACCGGTGCCACCGCTGCCTATGCCCGGGTTCTCCGCCTCCGGGTCATGGAGGGACGATTTCTCGCCCCGCGCGACATTGAGCGGAAAAACCTGGTCTGTGTCCTCGGCTGGCTGGTGGCCAGGGCCCTGGGTGAGCGGGGACAGGTGGGAAAAAGCCTGGACATCGGCGGCGAGGCCTGGCGGATCGTCGGCATCCTGCCGCACTACACCGTGGACTCGGCCGAGATCGCCCGCGTCTCCGTAAAAGACGTCAACGAGATGATCCTGCTGCCGCTCCATGCCACGCTGCCGGTGCCTGGCCGACGGCTGGCCGGCCAGGCGGATGACCTGCCCCTTTCCGAGATCATCGTCGAGGTGGATTCCATGGAGCACGTGGCCACCGTGGCCGCCCTGCTCAGGCGGACCATGGAGGTGGCCCACAACGGGGTGGACGACTACCGGTTCATCGTTCCCCTGGAACTGCTGGCCCAGTCGCGGAAGATCCAGCGGATCTTCAACCTGGTGCTCGGGACCATCGGTGCCATCTCCCTGGTTGTCGGCGGCATCGGTATCATGAACATCATGCTGGCCGGCGTGTCGGAACGGGTGGGTGAGATCGGCCTGCGCCGGGCCGTGGGCGCAAGCCCGGCCCATATCGCGGTCCAGTTCCTGATCGAGGCGGTCCTCCTCACCCTGGGCGGCGGCCTGCTCGGCATTGCCGGTGGCATCGGCTGTGCCGCGCTCGTCGCTTCCCTGGCCGGCTGGCCGGTACGGATCACGGTCCTGTCGATCCTGGCGCCGCTGGCCGTGGCCCTCTGTGTGGGCCTTTTCTTTGGTCTCTATCCCGCCGTCAGGGCCTCGCGCATGGATCCGGTCCAGGCCCTGGAACGGGTTCCGTGAGGTCCCGCTGCGCCTACCTTTTGTAAGCTCTTGTAAGGACAGGTCAAATGTGCTAACCTGCCCCACAGGAAGCCTGCCGAGGGGCGTTCCTGGCTGCTCTTTTTGAATCTTCCGGTCCGGTGTTGTATGTCGAAGACTACAGACAACTTGCCGACATTGCTGCCGTATCTCCAATCCGGACCGGGCCGGTTTGCTCTCCGGCTCCCTCCCGCCCGGCAGGCTGCTGCCGCAGCCGCCCTCTCCGACGACGACCAGAGTGACCCCCTTGCCCGGATCGTTGCGGCACAGATCGTGACCGACGCCGGTTCGGAGGTGCGGCCGGTATGGCTGCATGTACAGCGCGACGCCTGTGACCACCTCGTTCCTTCCTTCCCCGACCTGGCCAACCCGCAGGTCGAGGAGTGCTGGCAGCGGGCCGCCGGCAAGGGGACGGAGTGGCTCTTCCTCGACGGCCAGCGCGACGCCGACGGCAGGCTGCTGCCCTTTGCGCCCCTGTTCCGCTGCCAGGCCAAGGAGGTCTGGTTTCATCCACCCTGTCCATCCTGCGGTCGTCCCCTGGTCCTGTGCCGGGACGATACCCTGCTCGCGGCCCGCGGGCTTGCCACCTATACAGCCTCGCTCAGGCGTTTTCTCCACTGCCCTGCCTGCGCGGATTCCGCGGAGCAGCCCTTCTATGCCGTCCGCCGGGAAAACGGTGAGGACACGGTGCATGACCGGAACCGGCTGATCCTTGCCTGGGGCGCCATGGCCGCGGATGCGGCCATGGCCTCCGGCCTGCCCTGTCCGCAATGCCCCGGCCACGGGGCCTGCTTCGGTCCCGGCAGCCTGGCCCTGGAGAATATCACCGCCCTTGCCTTCTATCCCTTTTACCTGCTGATCAGTGCGGCTGCCGATCTGAACGGGCGGGATTTCCTGGCCCTGCTCGGCGGCGCCGAGCCGCAGGAGCTGATCCTTGCCCATGCCCGGGCCGGCCGGCAGGCCGCTGTCAGCCGGATCGGCAGTCTCGAACTTCATGGCACGGACCAGGGCTTTCTCTATCCGGCCGATGATCCGCGCCGGTTTTACGAGGTGCTCTTCCTGAAGCTGACCTTTCTCCAGGAGCTGGCCGCCGATCTCCTCGCCGATTCGGCAACACCGGCGGATACCGATCTCAGCCTGCTGCCGCAGGCGATGTCGGTGGAGGTCCCGGGCAGCGGCCTGCTGCCCTTTTTCTGGAATTTCCGCCTGCGCCGGAACCGGGTGGGCCAGTACCTGGCCGATACCCTGCCCCTGCCCCCGCCGGCCGCCATCCGCTATCGTTTCGGCCTGCTCTGGCTCTCCACCCTGCTCGTCAATGCAGGCCAGAACGCCACCGTGCTCCAGGAAATTTTCAGCCGTCATCTCGGGACCGGGTCCGGGGCCCGGGACCTGGCGGCGGAACTGCCGGAAAAGTATCCCCGGGTCTTTGCGCCGGCACAGCTCTTCTGGAACCGGGACCGGATCGATCTCGACGACCTGGGGCGGAGCCTCTGGCAGCGGGCGCTCGCCTGCGGTCTGGATCTGGTGGCAACGGGATTTGCCGGCATGCCCCTGTCCGCGGACGGTCTGGCCGGGCAGATCGCCGGACTGCGGCAGGAGGCGCGGAACCTCCTGTTGCCCGCCACCATGGGCCGGGAACCGGCAGAGAGTGTTGCCGGGACGGCCGGGGAGGGCGACCGGAGCGAGATCCACGCCATTCTCGGCCGGATCCGGCAGCGGTGGCAGGCGGCCGGAGAGCGTCCCGGGGAAGCGGCTGCAGCCGGAGAGCCGGAGGAAGAGACCGTGGTTCTGCGCAAGGCACAGCCTGGCGTTGACCCGGCGGCCGGCAGGAGAGCCGACGAGCCGCCCGATCTCGAGGAGACGGTGATCCTGGGGCCGGGTGCGGCCCGGGCCGGAGACGGGGTTACGCGGTCCCTGGCCGGGCGGGACAGGGACGCGGAGACATCTGTTCCCGGGGCCGCGCCGGTCCCGGAGCGGCCGGCGGCGACAGGCCCTGCCACG
The DNA here is from genome assembly GCA_026987195.1 of Desulfobulbaceae bacterium. Lineage (GTDB taxonomy): Bacteria > Desulfobacterota > Desulfobulbia > Desulfobulbales > Desulfobulbaceae > DRKI01. Next base: position 5,487 of record JALSNC010000232.1, read on the forward strand.
ATGCCTCCTCCGGCCGACGACGGGGAGGAGACGGTCATCATTGCTCCTGCGGCCGCGCGCAGGGAGCCGGGATCGGGCGATACGCTCCTGACCAGGATCTCGCCTGCCGGCGGGGAAGAGGAGGGGGAGGAGAGCCTGGCAGAGACCATCATCCTCCGGCCCGGGGGACGGAAGAGACCATGAGCGTGCAGCTTGCCGGCCTTGTCCGGGAGATCGGGCGGATCCATGCCGCTGCCGGGGACAGGGGGCGGGCCGAGGCCCGGATCGAAGAGTATCTGCAGCGGCAGCTCCGGAATCTGGATGAGGAAGAGCGGCAGCAGCTCCTGGCCGCCCTGGAACAGGCCTTTGCGCCGGCCGGTGGCGGTGGCCTGCAGGGCGAGAGCCTGGCCCGTTTCTGCTCCCTGCTCCTGGGCCGGGAGCTCACCCCTGCCGACATCTCCTCGGAGGAGATGATGGCGCGGCTGGCCAGGGCCCTGGAGACGGTTCTGGAGAGCCTCAATGAACTGGTTCTCACCATCAACACGACCCTGCTGGATGAGGGTGCGGATGGCGAGACCATTCACCATCTCATCGGCCGGGAACTCGGCGGCGGCCAGGCCGGGGTATCGCTGGATGAGTATGTGGGCCGGATCAAGACCGCCTTCCTGGTCTCGCACCAGGCATTCAGGCTGGCGGCACAGGAGATGGCGGGCACCATGCTGGAACGGCTCGATCCGGACCGGCTCGGCGGCGGCACCGGTTTCCGTTTCGGCCCCATGAAAAAGGCCGAGGCCTGGGAACGCTACCGCCAGGCTTTCACAAACTGCAAAAAGTGGTATGATTCAGGTCGCTGCCTGGAGGAATTTCTGCGTGAATTCGAAAAGCAGTGCCGGCTGCTGGTCCAGAACAACCGGGCAACCGTGAGCCGTCCTGCCGGGCCGGACCAGGGCCGGCACGCCACGGGACCGGGAAGTGCCTTCACCAACCCCGACCAGGGAGGTATACCTTGAAACGCCCCTTGTCTCTCGTCGTTGCCGTTGTCCTGCTCGCCCTGCTCTGTTCCTGCGCCTCCTCGCCGCCACCGCCGCCGCCGGTCCCGGCCTACACCCTGCTCAGGGACGGCATCCGTCTGCGGCTCAAGGCTGATCCCCTGCTGAACCAGAGTGACGATGTTCCCCATACCCTGCTGCTCTGCCTCTACCAGTTGCGCAACACCTCCATCTTCGAGCAGCTCGCCGCCAGCGAGGACGGCCTGTACCAGCTTCTCGACTGCCGGCCTTTTTCCGCCAGTGTCACTGCCGTCAAACGATTGTTCATCCAGCCCGGCCAGGACCTGACGTTCATCATGGACCGCCAGGCGGGCACGCGGGCCCTGGGCATTGTGGCCGGGTATTCGGTACTGGAGAAGAGCCGCATGGTCCGCACCGTCGATGTGCCGGTCATCGTTTCCGAGGACGGCAAGAGCGCCACCGCCGGTGAACTGCACCTGGTCCTCGATCTCGGAGCCCGGCAGATAACCGCAATCCAGGAGCAATAGGGTGGCGGCCATGGAACGAGCTTTTTTCTGGCACCAGGGCCTGTTTCTTCAGCCCCAGCATTTCCAGCTCCAGGACCGCTATTTCCAGTCCCTGACAACCCCCTTCCACAACTATCTCCAGCCGCACTTCTGGGGTGTGGGCAGCCTGCAGCTCCGCGAGGCCGCCCTGGGCAACCTGACCGTGGACCTGGTGCGGGGCGAGTTCCTCTTCCCCGACGGCACCTTTGTCGTCCTGCCCGACAACGGCCTGCTCGATGGCCGTTCCTTCAGCGAGGACTGGGTGGAGGGGGGCAAGCCGCTGGAGGTCCTGCTCGGCCTGCGCAAGTGGAATCCGGCCGGCGAGAACGTGACCGTCCTCTCCAGCCTGGAAAGGATCGGCGAGGTGGCGACCCGCTTCGTCACCACCACCGAACCCGAGGACGCGCCGGACATGCACCAGGGGGGGCCGCCTGCCCAGGTCAAGCGCCTCTACCACGTCCTCAGGCTCTTCTGGGCATCGGAAGAGGAGGAACTGGGCGACTATGAACTGATCCCCCTCCTGCGGCTGGAACGATCCGGCGAGGAGATCCGCCATTCCCCGCGCTTCTTCCCGCCCTGCCTCACCATCGACGCCAGCGCTCCCCTGCAGCGGCTGATCGTCGAGATCCGGGACCAGCTCGCCTCCCGCGCCCATCAGCTCGAGGCCTACAAACGGGACCGGGGCATCCATACCGCCGAGTTCGGGGCCCGGGACATGGTCTATCTCCTCGCCCTGCGCTCGCTCAACCGGTACGTGCCGCTGCTCTTCCATCTGACCGGCTCCCGCCCCGTCCATCCCTGGATGGTCTACGGCCTGCTGCGCCAGATCATCGGCGAGCTCTCCGCCTTTTCCGAAAGCGTGAACTGCATGGGCGAGCAGGATGAGGGCGACAGCCTGGTGCCCCCCTACAATCACCGCCGGCTGTGGCGCTGCTTTTCCGCTGTCCAGTCGCTTCTGGTCCGGCTGCTGGACGAGATCACCGCCGGTCCCGATTACATGCTGCAGCTTCTCTTCGACGGCACCTACTTTGCCGCCGAACTGCCGCCGGCCATGTTCGAGGGCCGCAACCGGTTCTACCTGGTGGTGGAGACCGGGGCCGACGATCCCCAGCTCGTCACCTCCTTCACCACGCTGGCCAAGGTGGGCTCCCGGGAGACCCTGCCCCTGCTCATCGCCCGCGCCCTGCCCGGCATCGCGCTCACGCCCCTGGAGCAGCCGCCGCAGGAGCTGCCCCGCCGGGCCGGGGCGTTCTACTTCCGTATCGACCACCACCACGAACAGTGGCAGCAGGTGCAGCGGTATCACAACCTGGCCATCTTCTGGGACACGGCACCGGAGGATCTGAAGGTCGAGCTGATGGTCGTCGGGAGGTCATAGTCCATGCAGATGGTTGACTGTTTCATCGAGCTCATTGCCTATGTCACCCTTTTTCTCGAAACCGCGGCGCAACAGCAGCCCGACTTCGAGCGGGTCAGCGCCGATCTCTCCGGCCTGGTCGCCGCCGCCGAGACCTGCGGCCAGGAGGCGCGCCTGCCGGCAGAGGATTTCGATCTGGCGCGGTTCGCCGTCTTCGCCTGGATCGACGAGGCCATCCTCGGCTCGGCCTGGCAGGAGAAGAACCGCTGGCAGGGGGAGCAGCTCCAGCGCCGCTACTACCAGACCGCCGAGGCCGGCGAGGAGTTCTTTGAAAAGCTCAACAGCCTGGGGCCCCATCAGCAGCAGGTGCGCGAGGTCTACTACCTCTGCCTCGCCCTGGGGTTCACCGGCCGCTACTGCAACCCCGGGGACGAGTTTCTCCTGGAGCAGTTGAAAAACTCCAACCTGCGGCTGCTGGTGGGGGATGCGCCGGATCTGTCCGCCCCGGACGGGACGCTCCTGTTCGCCGATGCCTATCCCGGCGAAGGCGGCGTCCCGGGAGCGCAGCGGAAAGCCGGCAGACGATTGCCGCTGGAGGTGGTGGCCGGCATCGTCCTGCCGGTGCTGCTCTTTGGCGGCCTCTTTCTCATCTACCGTTTCGTGCTGGCCAATATCGGCCGCCATTTCCTGGGGACGGTCTGAGGGATGAAGGCGTTTCTGCTCAAGCTCTTCAAGTTCTTCCTTGTGGCGGCGGCCCTGCTGCTGGTTGTCCTGCTCTGTTTCGGTCTCGTTCTCTGGCGGGGCTGGCCCTGGTGGCTGGGCCTGTTTTTCCTGTTCGGTCTTGCCGGACTCTGGCTGGCCTGGCTCTTTGTCCGCAAGATCATGCTGCGCCGGCGGGAACAGCGGTTTGTCCGCCAGGTGATGGAGGAGGATACCGCCTCCCTCCAGGACCGCGACAACGGCGGCATGGCCGAGCTGCAGGAACGGTGGAAGGAGGCCGTGGATGCCCTCAGGGCCTCGCACCTGAAGAAACTGGGCAATCCTCTCTATGTCCTGCCCTGGTACATGGTGATCGGCGAGTCCGGTTCCGGCAAGACCACTGCGATCAGGAGCGCCAACCTCTCCGCGCCCTTTGCCGAGACCACCAAGACCGCCGGTTTTGCCGGGACAAGGAACTGCGACTGGTGGTTCTTCGACCAGGCCGTGATCCTCGACACCGCCGGCCGGTACGCCATTCCCCTGGACGAAGGCCGGGACCGGGACGAATGGCAGCGTTTCCTGTCCCTGCTGGCGCGGTACCGGAAAAAAGAGCCCCTGAACGGCCTGGTGGTGACCATCAGCGCCGAAAAGGTGATGACCGCCGAGCCGGCGGCCATTGCCGACGACGGCGTGCAGATCAGGCAGCGCATCGACGAGCTGATGCGGGTCCTGGGGACCCGGTTTCCCGTCTATGTCCTGGTCACCAAGTGCGACCTGATCCGCGGCATGACCGCATTCTGCGACCGGCTGCCCGACGGGGTCGCGGACCAGGCCATGGGCATACTCAACCGCGATCTCTCCACCGATGTGACCGCCCTGCACGCGAGGCTGGGCGAGGTCCTGTCGCGGCGGCTGCGCGAGCTGCGCCTGCTCCTGCTCCGGGACGGCCCCGGAAAGGCGCCGGCCGACCCGGACCTGCTCCTGTTCCCCGACGAGCTGCAGCGGTTTCACGCCCGGCTCCTGCCCTTCCTGGAGAGCGCCTTCAAGGAGAATCCCTACCAGGAGACCCCGGTGCTGCGCGGGATCTACCTGAGCAGCGGCCGCCAGGAGGGCACTCCCTATTCCCATTTCCTCGGCGCCCTTGGCCTGATCCGGGAGCAGGAGGTCCTGCCCGGAACCAGCCGCGGCCTGTTCCTGCACGATCTCTTTGCGCGTATCCTGCCGGCCGACAAGGGGCTCTATGCCCCGACCCAGTCCTATCTCGCCTGGAACCGGCTGACCCGCAATATCGGCCTGGTGGCCTGGATGGCCATCGTCCTGGCGCTCTGCGGCCTGCTCTCCTTCTCCTTTGTCAGGAACATGCGGGTGTTGCGCCAGGCGGATCGCGACTTTGATACCGCCGTCGTTCTCCGGGGCGACCTGCTCACCGACGTGGTCATCATGGACCGGTTCCGGCGGGCCGTGGGCAACCTGGAGGAGGCCAACCGCAACTGGTGGCTGCCCCGCTTCGGCCTGGACGAGAGCAGGATCGTCGAGCAGAAGCTCAAAGAGCGGTACTGCAACCTGTTCAACAGCGAGTTCGCCGCCCGCTTCGACCATGACCTGGAACAACGGATCGCCACCTTTTCCGCGGCCACCGGGGACGAGATCATCGGCCGCCATGTCGCGCACCTGGCCCGGCGGATCAACCTGCTGCGGGGCCGGCTGGAGGGCCGGGATCCGCAGGCGCTGGCAGCCATGCCCCTGCCGTCGTTCAGACCGCTGCTGGCCAGGGCCGACCAGGCAGTGGTCGGCGAGATCAGTGACCGGATCGGCGCCGAGTATCTCGCCTACCTGGCCTGGCAGACCGATCCGCGGGCGGTGAAGGAGGAGATGGTGCGGTTGCAGGCCATGCTGCAGCACATCCTCACCCTGCCCGACACCAGCCTCAACTGGCTGACCGCCTGGGTCAACCGTGATTCGGGCCTTGCCTACCTCACCCTGCGGGACTTCTGGGGCGACCGCCTCAGCCGGAGTGATGTGGTCTCGGTGCCGCCCGCCTTCACGGTCCGGGGGAAGGAGAAGATTGACACCCTCCTGGCCGAGATCAGGTCCGCCCTCATGGATCCCATGGTGTTGGCCGCCGGCGAGGCCAGGTTCAGGAAGTGGTACGCGCTCGCCTACCGCCAGGTCTGGCGCGATTTCGCCCGGCGGTTTCCGGAGGCGGAATATTACCTGAAGGACAGGAGCAGGTGGCAGGCGGCGGCCACCGGCATGGCCTCGGACAAGGGGCCCTATTTCGCGGTCCTGGCCACCATGGCCCGGGAACTCGCGCCCCTGGCCGCGGACGGAAAACCGCCGGCCTGGGTCCGGCTTGTCAGGGACCTGGAGCTGGTCCGCAAGGAGGCCCTGGCGGAAAAGAAGATCAGCGAGCAGAAGTCCCTGCTGACCAAGGTGGCCAAAAAGGGAAAAAAGGTGCTTGGTTCCCTGGAAAAGTCCGTGGCCGGCGGCAGCGGCCGCCTGCTCGGCGACCGGCTGAAGGCGGCCCGCCTGCTGGCCGAATATCGGCGTGCCCTGGCCGATATCACCCTGGCCGCCTCTTCCCGCAAGGTCTCCTATGACATGGCCGTGGCGCTGTTCACCGATGATCCGGCCACCTCCAAGTCGCCCTTTTATGTCGCCCAGCGGGCCCTGGTGCGGCTGCGAAGCGAGATGGACAGCGGCGGTGACGGAGAAAAGGCCATCTGGCGGCTGGTGGCCGGCCCCCTCATGTACCTGCGCGACTATGTCTGTCTCGAAGCCGCCTGTCAGCTCAACAGTCTCTGGGAGCAGACCGTGCTGGTGGAGATCGAGGGGATCACGGACAAGAGCCGGATCAACAGCCTGCTGTTCGAGGCGGGCGGCTATGGCCTGCGCTTTCTCAAGGGACCGGCAAGGCCCTTTCTCAAGCGGGGCCTGAAAAAGGGCTTCTATCCGGCCACGGCCCTGGGCAGGATGCTGCCCTTCAAGCAGTCGTTCCTCACCTTTCTCACCAGGGGGATACAGATGGCCAAGTTCAAGCCCGATATCCGTTTTGACGAGGAACCACCGCCCGGCATGGCCCTGACCGGCCCGACCCTGCCCGGGACCGGGCCGCAGGAACCGGCCATCCCCGAACCGGTCAAACTCCGCGACAGCTACAGGGTCCAGGTGGAGGCCAGGCCCACCGGCGTCAGCCGGGGCGCCACCATCATGCCCCATGCCGTCAACCTGGAGATGAACTGCGGTGAGCAGACCACCCGCCTGATCAATCTCAACTACCCGGTGCGCAAGACCTTTGACTGGCGGCCCGAGGTCTGCGACGAGGTGCGGCTGCAGATCGAAGTGGGCAGCCTGCTGCTGCAGAAGAAGTACGAGGGCAGGCTGGCCTTTCCCATGTTTGTCAAGGAGTTCGAGTCAGGCAGCCATGTCTTCAGGCCGGCTGATTTTCCCGACCAGGCCAACAGCCTCAAGCGGATGAACATCAGCGCCATCACGGTCAACTACCGGCTGAAGGGGATCGGCCCCATCCTGGAGATCATTGCCAGGGAGAATGAACGGATCAAGGCCCTGGAGAAGGCCGAGGCAGAGAAGAAGAAACAGTCCGGCGGCACGGATATCCGTCAACTGCTCGCCGCCTGGGAGGCGAAGCAGAAACAGGAGGCCCTGGAAAACGAGGCCATGAAACGGGCCTGGAAGGCGCGGCAGGAACAGCGGGCCGCGGAGATCAGGAAGGCCTGGGAGGCCAGGCTGCCCGATGTGCCGCGCGATATCACCACCTGCTGGGACCAGTGATATCAGCAATGATGGCGTCGCAAAAAGTTCGACCTACTGCGTTGTAGCGGGTACGGCCAATGCTCGACGTACTCCATGTACGCCTCCGCCTGGCCGACACCGCTACGCCTTGTATATCGAACTTTTATGCTTAGCCGTCTTTAGAGTGTGATGGACTTTTTACGAGTCCATCAGCAATCAGAAGCCGGAAGGGCAGCGCCTTGACGGTCAGCTTCTGCCGCGATCGTCCTTGTTGAATGTAAAAGTATAATTATTTTCATGCGGTTGTCGATATCGGTGAACTGTTGCTGTTGAATTATCTTTGCAGAGACGAGTATGGATCTCCACGCCATCGGCACACAACCCATTGACCCGGACCGGCCGGCGGGCAGCGATGTCCGCTACGAGCCGGCCTTCGAGGAACTGCAGGCCGAGGTCGACAAGCTGTCCCTGCCGTCCGCCGCAGGAACGGGCATTGACTGGCAGAAGGTCTCCGACCTGGCAGCGGCCATACTCGCCGGGCAGGCCAAGGACCTGCTCGTGGCCAGTTACCTGGGGGTGGCCCGCATACACCTGGAGCAGTACCGGGGCCTGCAGGAGGCCCTGGTCCTCCTGGCCGACCTGCTGCAGCATTTCTGGGACACGCTTTTTCCGCCCAGGAAGCGGATGCGCGGTCGCCTGGCAGCCATCGAATGGTGGATCGAGAAGAGCGAAACCGCCCTGGAGATGCTGCCGGCCGCCACTTTGAGCGAGGAGGAGAAAACAGCCCTCTACGGGGCCTGCGAACGGCTGGAACAGCTGCTGGCCGACCTGTTTCCCGAGCCGCCGAGCCTGGGGCCCGTCACCCGGCTCCTCGACGAGCTGGCCGTGCATGCCGCTCCGGCAGAGCCGGCCGGCCGGCCGGTTCCGCCGGAAGAACCGGCGGCGGCTGCTCCGGCGGAAGCGGCTCCGGCGGAAGCGACCGCGTCTCCCGCTTCGGTTCCCCCCGCGGCGGCAACAACGGGTTCCGCCCCGGCAGAGCCACCTGTCGATGTCACCGGCGCGGAAAAGGTGATCCGGGATTGTCTCCAGGCCATCTGCCGGGCCCTGCCCCTTGTGCGGGCCGACAACCCGGCCGGGCCCCGGGCCTACCGGCTGCTGCGGGTCGCCCTCTGGACACCGGTGGACGCCCTGCCGCCGGCCACCGACGGCCGGACCCTGATTCCGCCACCCGAACCACAGGCTGCGGCCAGGCTGGGCGAACTTCTCCGGCGTGGCGACTGGGCCGGGTTGCTGGAGGCCGCGGAGACCCAGCTCTCCCAGTCGATCCTCTGGCTGGACCTGAACCGGTTCAGCAGCACGGCCCTGGACCGGCTCGGTCCACCCTACAGGGCCGCCGCCGAGGCCGTGCGCGGCGAGACCGCCATGCTGGTGCAGCGGCTGGCCGGCCTGGAAGCGCTCTCCTTTGCCGATGGCACGCCACTGGCCGACCAGGAGACCCGGGACTGGCTGCAGACCATTGCCCCGGCCGGCATGCCTGCGGGGCTGGGCCTGGCTGAGGGCGACCAGGCGCCGGGACCCGATGAGGCCCGCTTCACCGAGGTCTTTGACCGGGCCCGGGCCCTGGTGGAGGAGAACAGACTGATCAAGGCGGTGGCCCTCCTGCAGGAGGAGATGCAGCACAGTTTTTCCGCCAGCGACCGGCTCCGCTGGCGTCTGGCCCTGGTGCGGATCCTTGTCACCTCCGGGAACACTGCCCTGGCCCTGCCCCACTTTGATCAGCTCCTCAGCGACATTGACGCCTTTCGGCTGGAGAGCTGGGATCCCGGGCTTGCCCTGACCTGTTTCAAGGTGATCCGCTCCGGCCTGAAGAGCCTGTCGGACAAGGAGGCCAGGGAACGCGCCGACGCCATCCTGAACCGGATCGCCCGCCTGGACCCGGTGGAGGCCCTGCGTCAGGGCGGCCGATGACCCGGGCGGAGCGGGGATTGCATTTTTGTCCTCATCTGTCCGTAATTCCGGTTTCGCAGTGGCCGGATTTATGCTATACAGTTAATTATACGTGCAATATCTCGAAAAAAGGGGGAGTGCCATGGCCAAGGAAGCATCCGTAGCCCCGAAGGAGAGGGTCAATATCGTCTATCGCCCGGCCACCGGCGATGCCCAGGAAGAGGTCGAGTTGCCGCTGAAGTTGCTGATCATGGGCGATTTCACCCTCAGCGAGGACGAGCGGCCGCTGGAGGAGCGCGAGGCGATCAACGTGGACAAGGACAACTTTGACGAGGTCCTGAAGGCGCAGAACATCTCGCTGTCCCTGACCGTGCCCAACAAGCTCTCCGACGAGCCGGACGAGGAGATGAACGTCACCCTGGGATTTGAGTCCATGAAGGACTTCGGACCGGAGGCGATTGCGGAGAAGACACCGGAACTGAAAAAACTTCTTGAACTGCGCCGCGCCCTGACGGCCCTGAAGGGACCGTTGAGCAACGTGCCCGAGTTCAGGAAAAAGATCCAGAATCTGGTCGGGGACGATGCGGCCAGGGAGCAGTTACTCAAAGAGCTTGGCGTGGACGACAAATAGGGGAGAGAGCGTATGGCCGGAGAACAGCAGCAGATTGTCCCGGGAGAGGAACAGACCGTAGAGCAGCAGACCTCGTTACTGGATGAGATCACCCAGGCCACGAAACTGAAGCCGGCCGACGAGGCCTTCGGCATGACCAAGAAGGGTGTCGAGGCCCTGATCTCCCAGCTCATTACGCCCGGCAGGGAGACGGCCAAGGTGACCAAGGCCGTGGTCGACGAGATGATCGCCGAGATCGACAGGAAACTCAGTCTCCAGATCGACGCCATCCTCCATCACCCGGATTTCCAGAAGCTGGAATCGGCATGGCGGTCATTGAAGTACCTTGTCGACAACACCGATTTCCGGGAGAACATCAAGCTGGAGATGCTCAATGTCAGCAAGGAAGACCTGCTCGATGATTTCGAGGACGCGCCCGAAATCCCGAAATCCGGGCTCTACAAGACGGTCTATACGGCCGAGTACGGCCAGTTCGGCGGCCAGCCCTATGCGGCCATGATCGGCAACTATGAATTCGGCCCCGGTCCGCAGGATATCAAGCTGCTGCAGAATATCGCCAGTGTCGCCGCCATGGCCCACGCGCCCTTTATCGCCGCCGCAGGCCCCCAGTTCTTCGACCTGGACGACTTCCGCGAGCTGCCCAATCTCAAGGATCTCAAGTCCATCTTCGAAAGTCCCAAGTACATCAAGTGGCAGTCCTTCCGCGAGTCCGAGGATGCCCGCTACGTCGGCCTCACCCTGCCCAGGTTCCTGCTCCGCCTGCCCTACGGCCCGGAGACCATGCCGCTCAAGGAGTTCAATTACGAGGAGCACGTGGAAAACGGCCATGACCGGTACCTGTGGGGCAATACCGCCTTTGCCTTTGCCACCCGGCTCACCGACAGCTTTGCCAAGTACCGCTGGTGCGCCAATATCATCGGTCCCATGGGCGGCGGCACGGTGGAGGATCTGCCCCTGCACCAGTACGAGGCCATGGGCGCCGTTCAGACCAAGATACCCACCGAGGTGCTGATCTCCGAGCGGCGCGAGTTCGAGCTGGCCGAAGAAGGGTTCATCGCCCTCACCATGCGCAAGGGCAGCGACAACGCGGCCTTCTTTTCCGCCAACTCGGTGCAGAAGCCCAAGTTCTTCGGCATCAGCAAGGAAGGCAAGGAGGCCGAGCTCAACTACAAGCTGGGCCTGCAGCTCCCCTACATGTTCGTCATCAACCGCCTGGCCCATTACCTCAAGGTGATCCAGCGGGAGAATATCGGCACCTGGAAGGAGCGCAGCGACCTGGAAAACGAGCTCAACAAGTGGATCAGCCAGTATGTGACCGAGATGGACAATCCGCCTCCCATCGCCCGCAGCCGGCGGCCGTTGCGCGAGGCCCAGGTGACGGTGGAAGATGTGGAAGGGGAGCCGGGCTGGTACCGGGTCGGGCTGAAGGTACGGCCCCATTTCAAGTACATGGGGGCGTTCTTCACCCTGTCCCTGGTCGGCAAGCTGGATAAAAAGTAGCGTATTTCAAGGGAGTTGCAGAGAGCGGTGAACTGTTACAAGTAGCAGAGGAGGCACGTTATGGCACTGAATGCATACCTGAAACTGACAGCGGAGAGCACGGGCGAGATCAAGGGTTCTGTTACCCAGGCGGGCCGGGAGGATTCCATCATGGTGATCGCGGTGGAGCATGAGATCGTCTCTCCCCGTGATGTCGCCTCCGGGCTGCCCACCGGCAAGCGGCAGCACAAGCCCCTGGTCATCACCAAGGAGGTGGACAAGTCCAGCCCGCTCCTCTACACGGTACTGGTCAACAACGAGAACATCACCAAGTGGGAGCTGCGCTTCTGGCAGCCCTCCCCGTCGGGCCAGGAGGTGCAGCACTACACGATCCAGCTCGAGAACGCCTCCATCTCCGGTATCCAGCTCGAGATGCTCAACAACAAGTATCCCGAGAACATGGCGCACAAGGAACGCGAACATGTCGCCTTCACCTACCAGAAGATCATCTGGACCTGGGAGGATGGCGGCATCACGGCCGAGGACGACTGGGAATCCCCCAACGCCTGATGTGTCCGGCTGACCGGTGAGAGAGGAACGACTCCTCGAACGTCTCCGCCGCCGGGAAAAGGAGCCGTGGCGGCGGGAGCGGGAGGACCCCGGCCTGGTGGTCGATTCCGTCCTCGCCCATCTGCACCACATCCTCAACACCCGGCGCGGCAATGTGCCCATTGCCGGGGACTACGGTATCCCGGACTTCACCGAGTTCCTCTCCCACTACCCCGAGTCGCTGCGCGAGTTCGAACGGGCCATCCGCCAGACCATCGGCAAGTACGAGCCGCGGCTCAAGTCGGTACGGGTCAGTTTCGTGCCCCGGGAGGATGACCAGTTCGTGGTCCGCTTTCAGATCAGCGCCCGGCTGGTGACCGGGAGCTCCGGCGAGCCGGTCCTGTTTGAAAGCATTCTCGACAGTGACGGCAAGATCAGCCTCAGGGCATGACTCCGTCCCGTCAGGCTTTGAAGGCCATTTTTCTATGCTCCTTGAACTCGAACAAAAATCCTCATTTTTGGACAGGCACCAACTACGTTGAACTGCCGGGACTTTTGTAAAAGTTCAGCAGCGCGTCAGCTGTGCGTGATCGCGGCTGGCCGGCTATAGGCCCGCTATGCGGGCAGCCGTGAGCGCGTGCAGATGGCGTGCTGCTGAACTTTTACCCGGTGAGGAGGAACCAGCGCATTCCATGCTCAATCGATACTATCTCCAGGAGCTGGCCGCGTTACGGGACCTGGGCAGGGAATTCGCCGATGCCCACCCGGCCATTGCCTCCATGCTCAGCGGTCCCACCGCGGACCCGGACGTGGAGCGGCTCCTGGAGGGAGTCGCCTTCCTGACCGGCCTGATCCGGGAGAAACTCGACGACGATTTTCCCGAGATCGTCCATGACCTGGTCCAGCTCGTCTGGCCCCACTATCTCCGCCCCCTGCCCGCAGGCTCCATTGTCGCCTTCCGGCCCAGGCCGTCGCTCAAGCAGCCGCTGGCCATTCCGGCCGGTGTCCAGCTCGCCTCGGTGCCGGTGGAGGGCACCACCTGCCTGTTCCGCACCTGTTACGATGTGGAGGTGCAGCCGCTCAGGCTGCTGGACGCCGCCTTCATCGAGCCGCCCGGCAGACCCGCTGCCATCCGGCTGCAGCTCGAGCTGAGCGGGATGAAGCTCGATGCCTGGCAGCCGGAGAAACTCCGTATCCATCTGGCCGGCGCCTACCCGGTGGCCACGGAACGTTACTACCTGCTGCGCCGCTTCCTGAAGAGGATCGTGATCAGCGGCAGGGAGGGCGGGGAATGTGTCCTGTCGCCGGACCACCTCCGGCCCGTGGGCCTGTCCATGAACGAGGGCTCCATTCCCTATCCCGGGGCCTCGTTTCCCGGTTACCGGATTCTGCAGGAGTACTTTACCCTGCCGCAGAACTTTCTTTTTCTTGATCTCGTCGGCTGGGAGCGATGGCACAGGCGGGGCGATTCCGGCAGGTTCGAGATCCGCTTCGAGCTGGAGGGCCTTGCCGAGGCACCGCCCCGCATCCGCCGGCAGGATATTGTCCTCTTTGCCACACCGGTGATCAATCTCTTTCCCCACGAGGCCGACCCGATCCGCCTCGATCACCGCCGCACCGAGTACCGTGTCCGGCCGACCTCGACCAACGCGGATCACTTCCAGGTCTATTCCGTTGACCGGGTGGTGGGATACGTGCAGGGATCGGCCACGGCCCGGGAGTATGCGCCCTTTGATCATTTCAACCAGGCCGCGGCCACGGGACCGGTCTATCATCTGCGGCACAGACGTTCCCCGGCCCGCCAGGGCGTGGATGTCTTTCTCTCCGTGGCCTATCCGCCCGAAGCCGGGCCGCCGGTGATCGAGACCCTGAGCATCGGCCTGACCTGCACCAACGGCGCCCTGCCGGAGAATATCCAGGAGGGGGATATCCGTCTGCCCACCAGCAGCACGCCCGAGTTCGTCGATTTCACCAATATCACCACGCCGACCCTGGGCGCCCAGCCGCCCCTGGACCGCAACCTGCTCTGGCGGCTGCTGTCGCACCTCTCTCTCAACGGGGTCTCCCTGGCCACGGCGCAGAACCTGAAGGCCCTGCTGGGGCTCTATCTCTTTCCCGATACCCGGGACCGGACCGCCCTGCTCGCCAACCGCAAGCGGATCGCCGGTATCGAGAAGGTGACCAGCCGGGGGGTGGACCGGCTGGTTGACGGTCTCATGGTCCGTGGCCGGGAGATCGAGGTCAGTGTCCGGCACGATCACTTTGCCGGGCCGGGCGATCTCTACCTGTTCGGCTGCGTGCTGAACGAATTTTTCTCCGTTTATGCGACCATCAATTCCTTTACCCGTTTTGTTCTCAGAGAAACCCTGAAAGGGGAGGTCCTTTCATGGCCGGCACGGATCGGGGAACGTCCCCTGATATAGCGCCAGATCTCAAGCTCGCCCTGCTCAGGGAGGGAGAATCCTTTTCCTTCTTCCAGGCCCTGCGTCTGCTGCGCTGCTACGTCCCCCGGTCCGATGGCGAGGATGGGGACAGCGGGGATTTCATGGACCGAGTCCGGGTTGTTCCCGGTCTCTCCCTCGCCTTCCCGCCCGCCGACGTGGAAGAGGTGGCCGAGATCGGTGACGGCGAAGAGGGCCGTTTCCGGGTCACGGCCTCCTTCTTCGGCCTCTATGGCGTCTCCTCGCCCCTGCCCACCTTCTATACCGAGGAGCTCATGGAGGAGGCGGCCGAGGACGAATCGGTGAGCAGGGATTTCATCGATATTCTCCATCACCGGCTCTACCGGCTCCTCTTCCGGGCCTGGCTCAAGTACAGGCAGATGGAGCAGGTGCTGGAGGAACAGGACCAGGAGCATATTGAACGTCTGTTCTGCCTGCTCGGGCTGGGTGAGCCGGAGTTCCGGCAGGCCATCGGCAACAGCCGCGAACTGCTCCGCTATACGGGCCTGTTCGCCCAGTCGCCCCGCTCGGCCCTGGGGCTGGCCACCCTGCTCCGGGACGCCCTGGGGCTGCCGGTGGAGGTGGAGCCCTGCATTCCGCGCAAGGCGCGTATTCCCGAAGATCAGCGCATCCGGCTGGGATACGGGGACGTGGCCCTGGGAGATGACAGCTTCCTCGGCCGGGAACTTGACGACCGGATGGGAAAATTCCGCATCCGGGTGGGGCCGCTGTCCGAGACCGACTACCGGGCCTTTTTTCCCGGCAGTCCCCTCTACGAACGGCTGGTGGAGCTGACAGACCTCTATGTGCTCGAGCCCCTGGAATATGACATCGACGTCACCATGGCCGCCAGGGAGGGCCGGACCACCCTGCTCGGCGGACCACGGTGGGCCAGGCTCGGCCTGGATACCTGGCTCTTCTCCGGCGGGGAGATGGAACAGACCACGAGCCGTTTCTACCCGAAAACCGGGCGCCAGGGAGCAGGGGACAGGGGCAGGGTGCCAGGTGACCGGGAGTAGCTCCCGGCGATGCAGGCGATATGCCCGGATGCAGAGCGATCTGCCGCGCTGCGGAACTTTTACAAAAGTCCAGGTTGTTCAACGTAGTTGACGAGAGCGGTGAACTATTCCATTGTCTTGCCGCTTTCCGCCCTTGACTGCTGACGTCTGGCTTCTGATTTCTGACAAGGAGCGTATCATGCTGAGTGTCGATATCAAATCATTGTTGGCTCGCCTGAATCCCTTCTGTACCCGCAGCCTGGAGGCAGCGGCCGGGCTCTGTGTCTCGCGGACCCATTACGAGGTCACCCTGGAACATATGCTGGCCAAGCTGCTGGAGGAGCCGCGCTCGGACATCCCCCTGATCCTGCACCACTTCGGGGTGGATGCCGGCCGCTTCGCCCGGGCCCTGGACCAGGCCCTGGAGGAGTTCCGCACCGGCAATGCCGCCAAGCCGGTCTTCTCGCCCCTGCTCATGGAGTGGTTCCAGGAGGCCTGGCTGCTGGGCTCGGTGGATTTCGGGGACACCGCCATCCGCTCCGGGGTGCTGCTCCTGAGCCTGCTCAATAATCCTGGCCGGTTCGCGGCCGGCTCGTTCACCGACCTGCTGGCCCCGGTCAACCGCGACAGCCTGAAGGCGGAATTTCATGCCATTGTCGGCGAATCGGTGGAGGAACCGGCACCCGGCGAGCGGGCGGAAGAGGGAGAAGGGGTGCCGGGCGAGGCAGCCGCCCTGGGCCGGTTCTGTGTCGATTTCACGCAGAAGGCCCGGGACGGCGAGATCGACCCGGTGTTCGGCCGCGACCGGGAGATCCGGCAGATGATCGATATCCTGGCCCGGCGCCGCAAGAACAATCCCATCGTGGTCGGCGAGGCCGGGGTGGGCAAGACCGCGGTGGTGGAAGGACTGGCCCTGCGCATCGTCGAGGAGGATGTGCCGGAGCAGCTCGCCGATGTGACCCTGCTCAGCCTGGACATGGGGCTGCTCCAGGCCGGATCCGGGGTCAAGGGCGAGTTCGAGAACCGGCTCAAGTCGGTGATCAGCGAGATCAAGGCCTCGCCCAAACCGATCATTCTCTTCATTGACGAGGCCCATACCCTGATCGGCGCCGGCGGCGCCGCCGGCGGCTCCGATGCCGCCAACCTGCTCAAGCCGGCCCTGGCCCGGGGCGAGCTGCGCACGGTGGCCGCCACCACCTGGTCGGAATACAAGAAATACTTTGAAAAGGACGCGGCCCTGGCCCGCCGTTTCCAGCTCGTCAAGCTGGATGAACCGTCCCGGGACACCGCAACCCTGATCCTGCGCGGTCTCAAGGCCAAGTACGAGGAGGCGCACGGGGTGGTGGTCCGCGACGACGCCATCCAGGCCGCGGCCGAGCTGGCCAGCCGCTACATCTCGGGCCGGCAGCTGCCGGACAAGGCCGTGGACCTGCTGGACACCAGCGCCGCCCGGGTCAAGATCCTGCTCACGGCCAAGCCGGACGTGATCGAGGACCGGGAACGACGCGTGCAGGCCCTGGAACGGGAGAAGAGGGCCCTGGAGCGGGACCGGATGCACGGCATCGGCGTGGACGAGGAGCGGCTGGAGGCCATTGCCGGGGAACTGGCCGGCCTGGAAGAGGAGCTGGAAGAGCTGCGGAACCGCTGGCGCCGGGAACAGGAGGTCGCCCGTTCCCTGGTGGAACAGCGGCAGCGTCTCGACGGGCTGACACCGGGAGAGGCGGACCGGGAGGAGAGGGAGCGGCTGCAGCAGGCCATGGCAGTGACCATGGGAGAACTGGCGGAACTGCAGGGCGATACGCCCCTGGTGCGCATCGAGGTCGACCCGGACGTGGTGGCCAGGGTGGTCTCCGACTGGACCGGTATCCCCCTGGGCCGGGTCATGCGGGACCAGGCCGCCAGTATCCTCAACCTGGAGGCGGAACTGGCCAGGAGGATCCGCGGCCAGGATCAGGCCCTGCACACCATTGCCGAGGTGATCAAGGCGGCCAAGGCCGGGCTGAAGGATCCCGGTCAGCCCCTGGGTATCTTTCTGCTGGTGGGGCCCAGCGGCGTGGGCAAGACCGAGACCGCCCTGGCCCTGGCCGACATCCTCTTCGGCGGCGAGCGGTTCGTCACCGCCATCAACATGTCCGAGTTCCAGGAACGGCACACGGTGAGCCGCCTGATCGGCTCGCCGCCCGGCTACGTGGGCTTCGGCGAGGGCGGTGTCCTGACCGAGGCGGTCCGCCAGCGGCCCTATTCGGTGGTCCTGCTCGACGAGGTGGAAAAGGCCAACCTGGAAGTGATGAACCTCTTCTACCAGGTCTTTGACAAGGGCACCCTGTCCGACGGCGAGGGCCGGATCATCGATTTCAGGAACACGGTGATCTTCCTGACCTCCAACCTGGCCACCGACGTGATCACCGAGCTGTGCAGTGCCGATGAGCCCCTGCCGCCAGAGGCCTTCATGGGCGCGGTGCGGCCGATCCTCAACAACCATTTCAAGCCGGCCCTGCTGGCACGGATGACGGTCATCCCCTACATGATCCTGCCCGAGGAGATCCTGCGCGAGATCGTGGTCCTCAAGCTGAACAAGCTGGCGGCCAGGATGCGGGAGAGCCACAGGATCCGCCTCACCTGGGAGGACGAGGTCACCGCCCGGATCGCGGCCCGATGCCGGGAGGTGGAGACCGGGGCCAGGAATATCGATCACATCATGAACGGCACCGTGCTGCCGCAGCTGGCCCGGGAGATCCTGGCCCACATGAGCGACGCGGTCATGCCGTCGGCCGTGCATCTGGGGGTCGGGGAAGACGGCGATTTCACGCTTTCCTTTGCTGGAGGAGAAGGTCATGGCGAACACTGAGGACAGAATCCGGTTCAGGTTCATCTCCGCGGCCCTGGCCGAGGACGCCTTCACGCTGGTGCGCTTCAGTGGCAGGGAAGGGCTGTCGCAGCTCTACGAGTTCGATATCATCCTCGATGCCGAGGATCCCGAGATCGATCTCAAGGCGGTGCTCAGGAATCCCGCCCGCCTGGTCATCGAGCGGGAGGACGCCGACGACCGGGTCATCCACGGCATCCCGGCCCGGTTCGAGCAGATGCACGAGGTCCGGGGCCATGTCTACTACAGGGCCGTGCTGGTCCCCAGGCTGTGGCTCTCGGACCTGTACCATGAGAACCAGTTGTTCCTGGACAAGAGCGTGCCCGAGATCATCGAGGAGATCCTCAAACAGGCCGCCCTCACCTCGCGGGACTACGAGTTCCGGCTCACGGGCAGCTACCCGGCATGGGAGTATATCTGCCAGTACAACGAGACCGATTTCAACTTCATCTCCCGCTGGATGGAACGCGAGGGGATCTATTACTTCTTCGATCAGACCGACGAGGGCGAGAAGCTGATCATCACCGACTCGGCCACGGCCCACCAGGACATCAGCGGCAATGCCGGAATCCGCTATTCACCGCCCGATTCCCTGATTCCAACGGTCCGGGAACAGGTGCGCGAGTTCACCTGCCGCCAGCAGGTCCTGCCGAAAAAGGTGGTGCTCAAGGACTACAACTACCGCAAGCCCTCGCTGGATCTCAAGGGCGAGGCGGACGTGGATCCCGAGGGGCGGGGCACGGTCTACATCTACGGCGAGCATTTCAAGACCCCGGAACAGGGCAACGGCCTGGCCCGTATCCGGGCCGAGGAACTGCTGTGCCGGGAGACGGTCTATTACGGCGAGGGCACGGTGCCGCCCTTCCTGACCGGCTATATCTTTGAACTGGAAGACCATTACCGCGATTCCTTCAACCGGCGCTACCTGATCACCGAGCTGACCCACGAGGGGGTGCAGGCCAACTTTCTCATCGCCGGCGGCGACGACCAGGAAGAGATCCAGACCCCCAGCTACTACAACCGTTTTGTCTGTATTCCCGACGATGTCCAGTTCCGGCCCGAGCGGCGGGCCGTCAGACCGCGCCTGGATTCCACCCTCAACGCGCACGTGGATGCGGCCGGAGACGGCCAGTACGCCGAGATCGACGACCAGGGCCGCTACAAGATCAGGCTGCCCTTCGACCAGAGCGGCGCCGGCGGCGGCAAGGCCTCACGCTGGATCCGCATGGCCCAGCCCTATGCCGGCGCCGACTACGGCATGCATTTTCCCCTGCACAAGGGCACCGAGGTGGTCCTCACCTTTGTCAACGGCGACCCGGACCGGCCGATCATCGCCGGCACCGTACCCAACCCGGAGACAGCGAGCCCCATCACCGCGGGCAGTCACACCAAGAGCAGGATCCGGACCGCAGCCAGTAACGAGATCATGCTCGAGGACCAGCAGGGC
The DNA here is from genome assembly GCA_026987195.1 of Desulfobulbaceae bacterium. Classification (GTDB taxonomy): domain Bacteria; phylum Desulfobacterota; class Desulfobulbia; order Desulfobulbales; family Desulfobulbaceae; genus DRKI01. The sequence goes on from JALSNC010000232.1 coordinate 25,188, forward strand.
TCGGAGATGATCTATATCTCCACTCCCCACTCGAAGAGCAGGATCTACATGGGGGCCGCGGCTTCACCCCCGGGCATCCGTTCCACCACCGAGGGGCAGAGCATCCTGCACGGGGAGAGCGGTATCTACCTCAATGCCTGGACCGGTGAGTACCATGATACCGGCAATGCCTCCCAGTACATGTCCGGCGCTCTTTCCCTGGCCGGCACCATCGCCACAGCCGCGTCCGCGGCCGGAGCCGGGACTCTCGAGGCCCTGCCGGTTGTTCTGTCGTCAGCGGCAACCATCCAGGGGCTCGCTGCACCGGGTATCCTGCTCTCAGCACCGTCCGGTATATCAGCGATAACACCTTCTACCTTTGCCGTTGCCGCCAGTGCCGGCGCCGGTCTGTTTTCCTTGGGACCTGCCGATATCATGGCTGCTGCCTCGGCCTCGGTCATGGGGGGTGGTGGAGTTAACGTCTTTGCCGTCAGTGGCGGCCTTCGGTGTATCGCCGGCGGAGGAGATGTTGACGTCCATGCCAGGAAAAAGGATGTCAATATCACCGCCTTGGCCAATGTGAAGGTCCAGGGAAAAACAGAGAACATCGAGCAGAAGGCAGGGAAGAATATAGTGATGACCGCCGAAGCGGAAGATATTCGTGCCACGGCCGGAAAGAACGTGATCGTGAGTGCAAGGGAAAACAATATTGGTTTGTCGGCAAAGAACGAGGTCGATATTGTTGCGGAAAAGGAAGCCTCTCTGGAATCGATCCAGGCCGATGTCACGGTGACGGCAGGCCGGAAGATACTACACAGTGCAGAGAGTGAGATCGTGCTCTCATGCGGTGATTCGTCCATTGTCCTGAAGGATAACGGGCGAATCGACATCAAAGGCAAAACAGTGAACATCAGCGCCAGTATCGGTGCGGTCTACGTAAAAGGACCGACGGTCGATATTCGGGCCAGTGCCGCGAATACGATCAAAGGCAATCCGGTTATGATCAACTGAGTGATCCCGCTGGAGGATAACAGTTCAGCAGTGCGTCGATCGTGATTGGTCCTCTCAGGCCCGGTATGCGGGCAGTCGCGGGCGCGTGCAGATGGCGTGCTGCTGAACTGTCACGGTGATGGAACCCCGGCGACAATGCCGGACCTGTCCACAGGCTTGAGTTCTGAAATGAATGGAGGAACGCCATGTCCGAGATGCCGGCCGCCCGGGTCGGAGACCCAAGTATGCATGGAGGGGTGATTATTCCACCGGGCGCGCTGCCCAATCGCGTGCTGATCGAAAATCAGCCGGCCGCCCGGGTCGGCGATATGCATACCTGTCCCATGGTAACCGGGGTCGTTCCCCATGTGGGCGGCCCCATCGTCATGGCCAGCCCGACAGTGATCATCGGCGGATTGCCGGCGGCGAGGAGTTTTGACTTGGCGAGCTGCACCGGACCTCCTGATGCTGTGAGCAAGGGTGCGGCAAAGACGATGATCGGGTATGGTGCCGCTCCAGGCCCTCTCATGGTGACTGTGATAGGCAACCCGGTGCGAGCCTTTGAGCAGTTTCCAGGTCGACAGCACTACCAGAACTGCTATCCCCAGTCGATCCAGCAGATAGTCCGCCAGGGGTTTGGCGCCAACCATTCGGAGGGCGCCATGGAGAGGTTTGCCGCGCCCCATGGATACTGGAGAGACTGGGGGACGCCCATGGAGGCCGGCCCGAACATCCTGCGGGACGCTTCGGCCGGCCGTTTACGGGCAACCTTTACCAGGGGAGATGCCGGGGCAGCGGCAAGGGCCCTGGAGGAAGGGCGTGGCGTGGTCGGTTTCCATGATGCAGGACAGTTGTGGAACGATGCCAGATATTTGAAAGGAGGTCATGCTGTTCACGTTACAGGTGCCCTGCGTGACAGCAGTTCGGGGAGGATCATAGGGGTGATCATCAATGATACCGGCACCGGGTATGCGGGACAGGCCATCGGTGCGGCCCGTTACAATGCCGCATCCCTGGGCGAGCAAATGGTCACCGCCGGGAAAATCTGGTGACAGGGCGCAGGTGAACAGGAAACGAGCCCGAAGAGATCGACAGGGCAGGAGGGAGTCCGGATGCGGGTAGCGGTGGCGGCCATAGCGGAAGATACCATGGCTTTACGGAGAGCGGCGGAGGTGCCGCTGGAATCTTTCCAGTCCTACCCGGTGCCGATCCTGTACAATGGCCGGGTGTGTCTGGATTTCTTTTTCTTTCCCTGGCACGGGACTCCTCCTGACCCGCCGGTCCTGTTTCCGCCGAGATCGCGTGTTACCGTTGCCGTGGACAGGGGGATAATCGTGCGGAAGGGACCGGTTGCGCCGGCGGATTTCGGCCTTGACCTTTCGCCGGACCAGCCATTGGGGGAGCATGAGCTGGACGGTATGACGGTGGAGGAGGTCCTGGAGCATCAGGCGGTATTGTATGGAAGCCTGGATGTCCTGCTTGATATTTTTCCCGATCTTCCGGAGACGCCCGGGGACGAGTATGTGGAGGCAGGAGGACTTTTCCACCAGTCCTTCAGTCGTATCGTCCACAAACCGCTGCTGGCATTCTACCTTGCCGACAACCCGGCGTTCTTCAGGTGGGTTGAAGAGCAGGCCGCAGGCAAATGATCGTGTAACAGTTCAGCAGCACGACATCTGTACGCGCTGGCAGCTGCCCCCATAGCGCATTGTCGGCGTCGCGCTGCGCTCTCTTGCCGGCCGGCCGACGGCGGTCATGCACAACTGAGGCACTGTTGAGGTTTTACAAAAGTCCAGATAGTTCAAGGTGGTTGCCGCTAGCGGTGAACGTTACCCGCCCGGTTGCCGGCAAAGGTGAGGGTGCTGACACAGGCCCTCGTAAATTGTCTTTCAAGGGGAGGGTCGTGATGTCTGTAAGAACCGGGATCTGGATCGTGGTGCTTGTCATGGTTGCTGGTGGATTTATGATGGCGGAACAGGCAGTTGCCGGCTCTGCATCCGGCTGGGGTGAGTGCCGGTGGGAACCGGTGGGCCCGGTCCGGAGTCACCAGGCAGGGGACAGCGGCTGGTGCCCGGATGGTTTTTTCCTGGCCGCTTTGGATCTGGACAGCGCTCCATCCCTGGATCCGCACGATTCGCCCGTGGTCGGCCAGGCTCTCTGCTGTCGGCCACCGGGCGAGGCGCGACCGGCATGGGGTGAGTGTTCGTGGGTGCCGGTTGGAGCGCAGAGAAGTCATCAGCGCGGTCCGGAGTGGTGTCCGCCGGGCAGTTTTCTCACCCGGCTCGATCTTGACGGAGACAGAAAGTACTCGGCCCGTGACACACCCTATGTCGGCCAGGCCCGCTGCTGCCGACCGGCCGGAAGCGGCAGAGCCGGCTGGAGTTCTTCCGGCTGGGTTCCCGTGGGGGGACGGAAGAGTCATCAGGCCGGTCCGGCCTGGTGCCCGGCAGGAACCTACCTGACCGCCCTTGACCTGGACAGCGAACCAGGGGCCTCGGCCCACGATTCTCCCGTGGTCGGGGCAGCCCGTTGTTCACGGCCAACGCCTGCGGGGTCCGTGACCATGGTGCCCGGGGTTGTCACCGGCGTCCTTCCGGCCATGCCCGCCACTCCGGGGGCAACGGTTGACCTGAAGATCACGAATCTTTCCATTACGCCGGTCCCCGAAGGAATCAGCAAAGCGAAGATCACCCTGCATACCTCCAGGTCATACAGGGTCGAGGCTGCCATCCGGCGGACCGGTACCGCGCAGCCGGGCGGCATCCCGGATTTTACGGTACGCACGGAATGCGTCCGCGGCGGATCCCGCTTTCGGCTCGGCGAGACCCGGATTGGCGTAACAGCCGGCTCCGGCTCGACCCTGTATGCTGTGTATGATATTTTTCCGAGCAGCGCCGGGAATGGTGACTGCATGCTGGAGACCATGGTGGATGCCGACAATGCTGTGGCCGAGTCGGATGAATCCAGGGCCGGCAACATCTGGATGCGGCGGGCGGTTATCGTCCCCTGACCCCGTCGCCTGTACCCGCTGACGTAACCCCTCACGGAATGGCTAACCATCGGTCTGTCCGACCACAATGGTGTAAGCGCTCTCAGGGGCCGCAGATTTGTGCAGGCGTGTCTGTCCGCTATAGCCTACCTATGCGGGCAGGCACGACCGTGCAAAGATGCGGCTCCTGTGAGCGCTTACCCGCTGACGTGTGAGACGTGCTGCCAGGATGAGCGCAACAGGCTCTTGCAGGGAGAGCGTGATTCCCTGCGTCAGGGTATTCCTGTCACCTGCCGGGGGGCCGGATGAGGCACCGGTCTTCACCTCGTCGTTCAGGATCGGCCGTGACCCGGCCAGTGATGTGCATGTGCCTGACCGGGTGGTCAGCCG
>JALSNC010000233.1 GCA_026987195.1 Desulfobulbaceae bacterium
TTGCCGAACCGATCCACAAAGAGATCCGTATAAACCCAGACATTGTTGTCCTTGATGTCCACCATGGCCAGGGCATTGTCCCATGCCCCTGCCACAAGGACCAGGCCAAGCAGCCAGACCACCACAATCTCTCCGCGTTGCCGCATACTCCACTCCGGGGTTGTTGTTCACCTCTGGCCATTATGCCACGGTCAGTTCCTTGTTCACAATAGGTAGATCTACCCGTTTTCGCATAGGTAATTCTACCTATATTGCCGTATCCACCCCTCCACCACCGAGACCAGGGAAGAGGCGATCTCCAGGGTGTCGCCGCCAGCGATGGCATGGCCCAGGCCCAACCCATGTTCCGGCCCGTCCAGGACCGCCTCCTGCGAGGGACGCAGAAATCCGCCTTCTCCACCGGCCGGCGTATCCCGATAGGTAAGCGCTCACAGTTTGGAGCTACTTTAAGGAGCCGCACGGAGTCTTCCCTTACCTCTTTGCACGGTCGTGCCTGCCCGCATAGGTAGGCTATCGGAGTCTCCCTGCGGTCACTTACCTGCGGTCAGGCACACCTGCACAAATCTGCGGCCCCTGAGAGCGCTTACAGCATTGTGGTCGGAAAAACCGATGGTTGGTTATCCCGTGAGGGGTTCCGATAATACAGCCTGGATCGGCAAGATGCGGGAAGCGGATGAAGGAGGATACAATTTCCGCTTCCCGCCAGGGGAAGGAGCTAGCGAAGAGCCTTTACGCCAGGGAGAATGATCGGTTCGAAAGTGAAGACTACCGGGGCGTCCGGATCAACGTGCATGTTGATCCAACTGGTTTCATCTCCCCCGAAAACCACCACCCTGGAGAAATTCGGGGTTATGGATCCATCCTTGTCCAACATGGCCTTGTCGACCTTGTAGTAGTGGGAATCTCCCGTGACCAGCAGGACCTGTCCCTGGTACCGGTGTGTTTCGCTGACCAGGGTCTGAAAAAAATCGGTGAAGCCATTCTTGGCGTCCAGTGAGGGCAAAAAATCCTTTTCATAGCCGCCGCCACCGAGCTCATGGGGAGTGTAGATATCCGCCTGGATCACAACAACAACTGCCGGCAGGCCCTCTTGTCCGGCCTGGGCAAACGATTGCCGCAGCCAATCGATGTCCCGCCTGTTTCTTTCCCTGAATTCCCTTGTTGCCGCCTCACAGTCTTTCAGGGTTCTGCGGGACTTTTTATGACACTGTTTTTCCGTTACCACCAGGTTGTTGTTACTGCCCACCACATGCAGGGCGACAAACATGACATTCTTGTGGACCAGCCTGCTGTTTTCGCTGTATTTCCCCCCTGGTTTTCCCTGTCGTACCAACGGAAGCGGATCGAATCCCTGGGTGGTATTCCTGCTGAAAAAAGTCTTTCTCACAAAGGTCAGTCGCTCCAGAGGATCATAACCGCCATTGCTGATCCTGTGGCAGTCGGTCCATTCGTTGTCCCCCGGGCTGTAAAGGGTCGGAACATGCAACCTACCGAAAAAATGCAGCAGTTCCTGGCCGATGATCTCGTCACTGCACCGGCTGCTGCCGTCCTTGGTATCACCAGTAAAAACTGCGAAATCTACGTCATGCTTGTTGATCGAATCCGCGGTGACCACTTTCTCGAACCCCTTTTGAATGAGCTCGTTGGGCAGAAGGGCCACGTTGTAAGCTCCGGCCTCGGTTTGGGCGGCTCCCATGGCCGGAAACAGGGCGGTAAGAAGCATCATGGTTGTTCGGGCGATGGCAGCCCCTATGGCCGGAAGCCGGGCTTCCCGGTGACTGAAACGGTATGGGGAAAATGCTCGTTTGTTATCCATGGCGTGGTGCGCTGTGAAAGTTCATGATTACCGGCACGGTTACAAAGCCTCTTCAACAGTACTTTCCATCGGAGGTCACATGCTGGCGGCCATCACCCGAACGAGAGGGATCTGCCCATCTTTCTGGTCCTCGGCCTTCATGATTTTGGCAAGCCTGCGGTTACCTTCCGGGGTATCGGGAGTTTCGCTGGTGCGAGGCCATTGGGTAATCTTGACATTGAAAGCGTTGGTCCTGGCCTGCTCCCACACCTCGCTGGCTGCAGGAACATCATGGGTTGCATAGGTGATGGCGCTGTCGTCCACACTGAAGACGACATAGCGCATGGGCCAGGTGACCGTTGAAGGACAGGTGAAATAGGCGATGGAGTTTTCCAGCTTGTAGCGAGTACTCAGATGGCGGTGGCCAGAGAGTGTCATCACCACCTGCGGATAATGTGACAGCAGCTCTTTCACCTCGCCGGCATTGTAGAGGACGAATTTGTTGAAATCATTTTCTCCGGTTTCCTCGGCCCTGGTGTATGGCTGCAGCTGATGATGCAGCATTATGATGGTCAACTTGCCCTGGTTGGCGTACAGATCCCTGTCCAGAAACGCGATGGCTTTGTCGCTCAGGCGTCCTCCCCAGTCTCCTGTCATGACGGAGTCCAGGCCGACCAGGTGAACCCCCGGCACAGGGTCGAGGCTCCAGTTTTCAGCAGGTCCCTGGTAGCCATGTCCCTGAAAGGTCCAGATCATGGTTGCCCTGGTGACCCCTGGAGATTTCTTCCTGACAGAGGTGTCGATGGGCGAGATATCGTGGTTGCCCAGGATCAGATAATACGGCATACGCAATTCATCCATCACCTCCTTGAAGCGATCCACGTTCCAGGGTTCGGCATCCTTGGTCAGGTCACCCAGGACAAGAACGAAATCAATATTCTTCTCTCTGTTGATCTCATTGATGGCGGATTGCAGCAGAGCGGCACTGTCCTTGAACATCTTGACACCGTTTGCCGGTGAATCCGGCCCGGCCACGGAAAGGTGTGGATCGGACAGGACGGCAAACCTGAAGGATGAAAACGCCCAGGCATCGCCGGAGGCAGAAAAATAACACAATACAGCCGCAACATAGACCACAAACCATTTCCTCTTCATTGGAACCTCCTTTCCTTCTCTTCATTGACCAGCCTGGCGCATTCACTGCGGCAGACCTATGACGCCCGACAGGGTAACGGATTCTGGCCACCACGGGTTACCCTGCATGATCGATACATTTGTACATGCCTCAGATTAATAAACGGTGAGCATCCTGTTACGACTTGATTACAGTGATTCACCGGACAGACTACGGATTTTCCAGGTGTGCCGCTGGTTGGAAAAAGGTTCGCAGGGAGGTTTCAACAGTCCTTCAACGTGGACTGAGACGCTCTTGGAAAGATGAAGGGGAAGGGAACCGCCAGCACTTACGAGGTCATTGCAGTGCAGAGCAAATCAGGATGAAAAAACCTTGCAACATCGGGGCCGGGACCGGGCCGTTTCCGGCAACTCAACCTGCTGGCGGCCACGCGGAAGATTACAAAGCTGCCAGCAGTGCCAGCGGGCTCAGGCAAACCAGAACCCCATGCACAACAGGGCGATGCCGACCACCATCAACAACCAGTCCAGGGGATGGTAGCGGAAGATAAGCAGGCCGGTGAGGGTGACCAGCAGGATGGCAAGACAGGTGAAATCGGCGATCACCAGCCAGAGGGAGGAGGTCCTGAAAACCTTGTGCAGCCGGTTGAGGTGATGCCATGGCTGGCGCGGTGTTTTTTCGATCCTCATCATCTCGCCCTTGCGCGGGTCGATGATGTAGGTGGTCTTGCCGTGCGAGCCATAGAGAAACTCGATGGTCTCTGCGCCGCGGATCCGGATGACGGTGGGATCATCGGTGCGGCCGATCTGTCCCTTGTAGAGATCGATGAAGGCCCGCATGACCGCCGTGTCGGAGACCGGGACACTGGAGACGGTTGTTGACCTGTCGATAAAGTAGGCAAAGGAACGGCGGTGATTGAGCAGCAGGCCGGTGATGCAGTAGAAAATCACAAGCGTCGCGATCACCAGGCCGAACCATCGATGCAGTCTGCGCAGCAGGCGCAGGGTTGCGGGCCGGAAGGGTGGCATCGTTTCTCTCCTTGGCAACAAACCGGAAAACTGGTCGGCAGGAATCCCGGCAGCGCCGCCCTCCGCTGAAGCGGGCGGAGGCCGGAACAACCATCCCCGCCTGTTCATTTCAGCTCAAAATGAATCGGCACAATGACCTCGGTCGCCACCGGCCGGCCATCCCGTGTGCCGGGGGCGAACCGCCATCCACGGACGGCGGAAAGCGCTGAACGGTCAAGCAGGTGGTAGCCGCAGCTCGTTTTCACCCTGGCCGCCGCCACCGAGCCGTCGGCACGGACCCGGACCAGGACCAGGACCGTACCCTGCCAGCCGCGCCGGCGGGCCAGGGCCGGGTAATCGGGCGGCGGGTTGAAACGGTAGAGCGGCCGGGCCTGGCGTACCCCTGCCATGGGAGCGGCCGATGCAGAACTCCCCCTGTCCCGGGCCGAGGCGCTCACCGCCCGGCCGGACCGGCCCGGCTCCGTCTTCCCGGTTCGCCGGGCAACCGTGGACCTACGGGGACGGACCCGTTTCCTGACCAGGCGCGGCCGGATCGTGGGCCCCGGGGACGGCCGGACCACGGAATGCTCCTGCCTGACCGCAGGGGTGGCCTTTTGCGGCTGCAGCAGAGGCGCCTCCGGAACCACCTCCGGAATTGCGGCCGGCTGTGCCGGGGTCTCCTGCCGGGTCTTTGTCGCTGTTCCATGCCCCGAGACCTCCGGAGGAGCGATGGTCAGGGTGACGGCGACCCCTGCCATGGCCGGCAACCGTGGCAGAACCTGGCGCCTGCCGGGCAGGACCATGAAGAGCAGACTGCCATGAAGCAGCAGGGCAAGCACAAAGGCCGTGACAAGACGCGCACTCACGGTGACGACGGCCTATTCAGGCCTGGCCTGCATGGAGATCCTCTCGATGCCCGCGCCCCTGACCAGGGCAAGCACCTCGAACAGGCGCTGGTATTCCACGTGCCGGTCGGCGAAGAGCAGCACCGCCGGTGGACGGTCCGCTGTCTCTGCCGCCTGTTGCAGGCGGGCGGCCAGTTCCTTGCCGCTCACCGGTTGCCGGTTCAGGTACAGGTCCCGGCCCGCTGTCACCGCCCGGATGGAGACCGACAGGGGGCTGTCCTCCGAGGGACGGACGGTCGAAGAGCGGGGCAGATCCAGGTCCAGGCCCCGGTGGACAGCCATGGAGAGCATGGCATAGATGAAGAAAACCAGGAGCAGGAAGACGATGTCGATGAGCGGCAGCATCTCGATGCGTGCCGGCCGCCGCTGCCCCCGCCTACGGACCCGCATGTCTCCGCTCCCGCAGCAGCTTGTCATGGACCACCTCCAGTGAGGTGCCATACTTCTCCATCACGTAGGCGGCATGGTCGATGCGGCTGTTGAAGTAGTTGTAGGGGAAGACGGTGACAATGGCAATGGCCAGACCGGTGGCGGTGGTGATGAGTGCCTGGGCGATGCCGCCGCTGACCAGGCGCGGATCAGCGATACCGCCGCTGCCCAGCATATCAAAGGAATGGATGATGCCGGTGACCGTGCCCAGGATCCCCAGGAGTGGCGCCACGGTGATCATGGTGTCCAGGACCGTCATCCGCCGCCGCATCCGGGTGAGAATCGCCTCGGCCTCGGCCTCCATGGCACGGGCCATGGAAAACTCCCGGTGCAGGATCCCCACCACCAGCATGCGGATGACGTAGTCCCGGCAGCCCCTGGTCCGCTGACGGATCGCCTCCCACTCACCATGACGGGCCAGCTCGAGGATATCGTCCACCAGGTGCCGGTCCCGCCCCCGCTCCACCTGCAGCCAGTAAAACCCCCGCTCCAGGACCACGGTCAGCACGGTCACCGAACAGGCCAGCAGCGGCCACATCACCGGGCCGCCGGCCAGGAAGACATCAGGAAGCCGCATCACGGTCACCTCCGCCGGTATCGGGATATCAGCGCCGGGTCCAGAACCCGGTCTGCTCTGAATGGCTGAACGACATGCTCCGAGCCCGCCGGCACCAGGGCCTCGATGGCCCGGAGGTCCGTATCGTCGAGGAGCGGGGTCACCCGGGTGGTGCGGAAATGATGAGGGATTCCGCTGCCGCTGATCAGGGCAATGGAGCTTCGGATCCTGTCCCTCTCCACCGGCCGGCCGCAGAGGAGGGGGTACTTTGCCAGGGGTGCCTTGATATCCATGGCGATAAAATCCGGAATTCTCTTTTCTATCAATACATTCAGCACTCGCGGATGGTTACCGTTGGTATCCAGCTTGACCATGAACCCCATATCCTTCACCTGGCGCAGGAAGGAATCCAGGTCCGGCTGCAGGCAGGGTTCGCCGCCGGATACAACCACCCCGCCGAGCTGGCCCCGGCGGCGGTGGAGGAAGGCAAGGACCTCCTCCACCCCGGGGTCGTCCGGCGCCGACCGGCTGCTGAGCAGCGGGCCGTTGTGGCAGAAGGGACAGCGGAAATCGCAGCCGCGGGTGAAGACCACTGCCGCGGGCAGGCCGGGATAATCGGACATGGAGAAGCGGAGCAGACCGCCGATCTTCATGCCAGGCTGCAGGTTGCGCGCCGGGCGAATTCGGACCGTTTGCCCTCGTTCCACTGGCTCACCGGCCGCATGTAGCCCACCACCCGGGAATAGATCTCGGTCTCGCCGCCGCAGCGGGGACAGCGTGGCTGTTCACCCGTGAGGTAGCCGTGTTCGGCGCAGATGGAAAAAGAAGGGGTCAGGGTGAAGTAGGGAAGCCGGTAGCGGTGGCAGACCTGGCGCACGAACCGTTTCACCGCCGCCGGATCCGGTGCTGCCTCCCCCAGGAAGGCGTGCACCACAGTGCCGCCGGTATACCCTGTCTGCAGGGCATCCTGGTGGTCGAACACCGCAAAGATATCATCGGTATAGTTGACAGGGAGCTGGGTGGAGTTGGTGTAGATGGGGATGCCCTGCTCCGTGCGCAGCGGGCAGACCATGTCCGGGAAACGCTCGTGATCGAGCCGGGCCAGCCGGTAGCCGGTGCCCTCGGCCGGGGTGGCCTCCAGGTTGTAGTGATGGCCGGTCTCGGCCTGGAACTCCTGCAGGCGGCCGCGCATGCGCTCGAGGATACGCAGGGCCAGGGCCCGGCCGGCATCGGTGCCGATATCCGTGCCCAGGAGATTCAGGCAGGCCTCGTTGGCACCGATGAGGCCGATGGTGGAAAAGTGATTGTGCCAGTAGGACCCGAACCGTTCCTCCACCGCCCGCAGGTAGTAGCGGCTGTAGGGGTAGAGCCCGCGGCCGGTGAACCGCTCCAGCACCTTGCGCTTGATCTCCAGGCTGGTGCGGGCGATCTCCATGAGGTCGTCGAGACGGGCCATGAACGCCTCCTCCGTTGCCGCCTGGTAACCGATGGCGGCCAGATTGATGGTGACCACGCCAATGGAGCCGGTGAGCGGATTGGCGCCGAACAGGCCGCCACCGCGCTGCATCAGTTCACGGGTATCCAGACGCAGCCGGCAGCACATGGAACGGGCATCATCGGGCGAGAGGTCGGAGTTGACGAAATTGGCAAAATAGGGGATCCCGTAGCGGGCCGTGACCTCCCAGAGCAGGTCCAGGTCAGGATCGTCCCAGTCGAAATCCGCACCGATATTGTAGGTGGGGATGGGAAAGGTGAAGACCCGCCCCTGGGCGTCGCCGGCCGCCATCACCTCCAGGAAGGCGCGGTTGATCATGGTCATCTCGGCCCGGAATTCCCCGTAGGCGGCCTCCTGCGGTTCGCCACCGATGATCACCGGCTGGTCGGCCAGGGGGGCGGGCGGCTGCAGATCCATGGTCAGGTTGGTGAATGGCGTCTGGAAACCCACCCGGGTGGGGACGTTGAGGTTGAAGATGAATTCCTGGATCGCCTGCTTTACCTCCGGATAGTCCAGGCCGTCGACTCGGACAAAAGGGGCGAGCAGGGTATCGAAGGAGGCAAAGGCCTGGGCACCGGCGGCCTCGCCCTGGAGGGTGTAGAAGAAGTTGACAATCTGGCCGAGCGCGCTGCGAAAGTGCCTGGCCGGCGCCGACACCGCCTTGCCGCGCACGCCGCGGAATCCCTGCCGCAACAGGTCCTGCAGGTCCCAGCCCACGCAGTAGACCGAGAGCTGGCCCAGGTCGTGAATGTGCAGGTCACCGGCCTGGTGCGCCTCGCGGACCTCGCGGGGATAGATGGAGTTGAGCCAGTAGGTGCGGCTCACCGAGCTGGCGATGTAGTTGTTCAGCCCCTGGAGCGAATAGCCCATGTTGGAGTTCTCCTCCACCTGCCAGTCGAGCCGGTCCAGGTAATCGTCGATCAGGCGGACATCGGCCTGCTCGGAGATCCGGCGGACACTGGCCCGCTGCTCGCGGTAGAGGATATAGGCCTTGGCGGTCTTCTTGAAGGGCGAGGCGAGCAGTATCTCTTCCACCAGGTCCTGAA
>JALSNC010000234.1 GCA_026987195.1 Desulfobulbaceae bacterium
GGCCATGTCCACCGATCGGCCCGGGCGGTAGGCAAAGGAATCAGGATGAAAGATACGCTCGGCCTCCGGTTCCAGCACGATGAGCAGGGCCCTCTGCACCAGCTTGTCGCGAAGGTACTGGGCCGAAAGGATACGGCGGCCGCCCCCGGCCTTGTCCATGGAAAACTGGCGTATGGGCTGGGGGCGGTAGCGGCCGGCAAGCACCTCCTGCCGGCAGGTGAGGATGTGGGCCAGCAGGTGATATTCAAGGGCCTCCCGGGATACGGTCACTGACCAGGGGGTATGTTCCCTGCGCAGGCGGCGCCACGCCTGGTCCAGTATCTCCGGGCTCATGGCCTGCTCAAGCAGGGGCGTCCTGCGGCCCATGGTGGTTCTCCAGCTCGAGCATGTACTGCCGTGCAGCCGCTGTCTGGCCGAGCAGCAGCTCCCGGATGGGCGCCCGTTGCTCCGGCTTTCCGTCACTGTCGTAGCGGGGCCATTCCTCCCGCTGCCGGGCCCAGGCCTGGTAGAAGATCGGCCTGGTGGTCTTGGCCAGGCGGCAGCCTTCCTCGCGGCGGTAGTAGAAGCTGGAGCGGCCGGGCGGCGTCTTGTGCAGCCAGCGAAGGACAAATTCATCGACCGCGGGCCGGAAGATCTCCTGGAAGTCCAGGGCCAGGGCCTCCCGGCCGGGATATTCCTGGTGAAGAAACCCAAGGGACGGGTCAAATCCCTCGATCAGCAGGGCCTGGCGCACCTCGGAAAGCAGGAGTGTGTAGGCCAGGGACAGCAGGCTGTTGACCGGATCCCGTGGCGGTCGCCTGGTCCTGCCGGTGAACCGGTAGCGGCCCGGCAGGACATCGGCCAGCAGGGCGAACCAGGCCTGGGCCAGCCCTCCTTCCACGCCCATGACTTCGCTGACCGTGGTCGCATGATCGAGATGGTGTGCGGCCAGGCGCAACCGGTCGTGAAACCTGTCCCGCACGTCGGCCGGGAGGGCATAGTGCCTGCCGAGGATGTTCAGCGGCAGGTGGTAACCCCTGAGTTTCTTGCGGACGAACCAGCCGGCCATTGCCAGGCAGGCCCCGGCCCTGTCCGCCAGCCGGTGCTGCATGCGGCGCAGGGGGAGGCGCACGGCCAGGCCGCTGCCCAGCATGGCGGCCTGGGGACGTCCCCGGGTGGCGAGCATGACCACCGGCACCCCGGCTTCGGCCAGGTTTCGCCAGGCCGCTGTCTCGGCCAGAGGGTTCCCGTAGACCACCACCTGCTCGATCTGGTTGATGGCAAGGGAACGAATCTTTTCCTCCCTGTGTCGCAGCAGCAGGCAGCCGGCCCGGTAGTGAATGGTGGTCTCCTTCCTGTCGATGACGCAGATCATTTTTTCCTCCTGGAAAAGAGGCGGCGAATGCGGCCGCTGAGTGTTGCCGGCATCTCTTCCTCTGGTGGTGTCGGCGCGTACAGGGCGCTGACCCGCGCCTGCTGCTGCCCGGCAACCCAGAGGACGCCGGGATGACGGATCGGGTAGAGCCGGACATCATCCTGACGACCATTTACCCGTTCCCTGATGCCTGCTTTCAGGTCGGCCAGCGCCTCCCTGTCAGCCCGGATGAGAAAGACGGACTTCTGCAGGCCGATGCCGCGTTTCCTGACAAAGTTGTATGTCCGCTGCAACCGCCGCGGGTCCCTGATATCGTAGGCCAGCAGGTACCATTTCCTGTCTCCCTGTCGCATGGTCTTCTCCTGTTCACGGGGTAAGGGCGGGCAGCGGTTCAGCCCACGTACCAGACCGGGACCCGGAATCCCGGCCGGGCGCAGCGGGTGAGGCCGACGGCCTTTCTGCCACTGTCCAGCCAGGCAAGGAGCAGGAAGTCGGTGTCCGGGTCGAGATGGCCGGTGAGCTGCAGGAACAGCTCCTCGGCCTCGGCCCTGGTCAGTCTGCACTCGA
>JALSNC010000235.1 GCA_026987195.1 Desulfobulbaceae bacterium
CAGGCCCAGGGCCAGGTTGTGGGTCCAGTTGTCCAGGCGGAGGGGATCGTCGTAATCGGTGCGGGCACTGTCGTCACTGACAAAGGCCGTGGCATGATCCGACCAAGTGTAGTCAAGCCTGATCGCGCCGATATACTCCCTGAGATCACTGGAAAGCGCGCTGCCCGGCCGCACCACGTCCGCGGCCAGTTCCTCCTGGCCCTCCTCACCCTCCACCGGTGTCACGGCAACCACCGCCGGTTCGTTGAAGATTCCCTTGCTGTAATCTCCCCGGACATCGAGATGCCACGCCGCGTTGAAGCGATGGGCCAGGTGGGCATTGAACCTGTGCCGGTCATACTCGGTGTATCCCCGGGTCTCGCTGCCGGAATTGCGCAGGACCTCGAAGGTATAGCCGGCACCGGCCAGGCTGTCCTCGCCATAGCTGTATTCGGCCAGGAAATCGGCCGTATTACGCCAGTATCGCCTGCTGCCCACCCGTTCATCCAGGGCGCCGGTATCCTCGACCTGCTGCATCTCCTGGATCTGTTCCTGGCTGGTCTGTTCCTGCTGCTGTCCGTTGCCGCTGGCAACAGGCTCTGCGGTCCGCAGGCCGGTCTCGCGGGCGGGATCGTTGCCGAGAAAATAGGTGTCATTGAAACTGGCGAACCAGCGGCGGGTGAAATGTTTTTCCGCGGTCAGGCTGAACGACTGGTCGACCCGGGTCGTGTAGCGCAGGTCATCGTAGACAAAGCCCGGCGCATAGGTCAGCTCGACAAGGTCGGTCTGGCCACGGGAGGAGAGGGTCAGGCGGGGGGAAACAGTGTAGTCACGGCGGTCGCCGGTACGGGCCTGCACAGGCACCACAACGGCGCCCGCCCCGGCATCCTCTCCCGCAAGTACGGTTTCACTGTAGTTTCTCTCGGTGTAGTCCCAGTAAGCGGACAGGTCACCGATCAGGAGATTGTCGCGGCCGGCCGCGGTTGCGGGTACCAGGCTGCCACCTGCCAGCAGCACGCACGCAAGGAACAGCGCTGATATGCCATCGGGTTTCGGCCCCTGCATGGTCCCTCCCTGCTCAGTGTACAATGACGATATCCCCGGCCTTGATATAGATATTCTTCTCCAGGTCGCGGCCTTTCAGAAAATCATCATAATCAAATTCCAGGGTTTTCTTGTCGTCCGCATCCACCGGCCGCAGGCCGTCACCCTGCCTGACCACGGTCAGCTCATGGTTGGCCCATTCGGTGAAGCCGCCGCTGCGTGCCACCACCTGGACCAGAGTGATGGGAAAATCGAGGAAAAAGATGCCCGGGTTGTTGACCTGGCCCATGACCGTGTACCTGCGGCTGTTGCTCTGGACCAGGGTGACGGTCACCATGGGATCGGAAAAGACCGTGGCATAGAGCTTCTTGAGATAATCGGCCAACTGGGTGAGTGACATGCCCACCACATCGACATCCCCCACGTGCAGGAGCGAGATACGGCCGTCGATCCGCACCTCGACCCCGTTGCCCGGCCTGCGCAGGGTGTCGCCGCCGGTGCCGGCGTTCCCGCCGCCGGCAGGAGCCGCGGCAGTGGCGGTCGAGGCGGCCATGTCCCCTTCCCCGTAGACACTGACACTGAGGATATCACCATAGCCGATGATGTACTCCTGCTCCTCGCCAGGAAACTGCCGGTCGCCTACGATCTCCTTGCGCAGTTTCTCCTTCATGGCGGCACTGGCGGCAACGTCTGCCGTTGACTCGGCGGCAGAGACGGAAGTCGCGGGCAGGACAATGGTGACCAGCAGCAGGAGCAGCCATGTGGCCGCGGGCACTATGTTCTTTTTCATGTAGAGATTCCTCCATATAAACCAACGCGCCCGCAGGAGCGGGCCCACAAACGATGAAAATCAGACAGAGGCTCTAGCCGTTGCACCGTAAGCGCTCACAGGCAGCGCATCTTTGCACGGTCGCGCTTGTCCGCATAGAGGGGCTATAGCGAACAAACGCGCCTGCACAAATATGCACTACCTGTGAACGCTTACAGCTCTGAGGTTGTGAAACCGCATAGTTGCCAACCCTGTGAGGGGTTACGTTGCACCGCAGAGCGGTGCAACGAGGTTGAAGGACGACCGGCGGGTCGCCCCTGACGGGGCAGGGACTGCCGGACGAAGAGACAAACGAAAACTCCGTGCGCTGCCCGTGTCCGGTTGCCTCCTGCCCTCCGGAGAGTCATTTGAGCGGGATATTCGCAACTTTTTCTATGGATGAAGCGAACATCTGGTGTATATTGATTCTATTCAACCATATACAGTCTAATATAATATATTCATCAATTTTGCCACAGGTATTGTTATGCGTCTCCGGTTCGGCGGTTTTCCGTTGCGGCTTGTTTTCTGTCTGTTCATTGTTCTGCTGCTGCTCTGCGGCTGCTCACAGGATCCGGACAAAAAAAAGACCGACCACCTGAAAAAGGCGCTCATCTATGAGCAGCAGGACAAGGACAAGGCCGCCATCATCGAACTGCGCAACGCCATCCAGATCGATCCCAAGTTTGCCGAGGCCCGCTACCGGCTGGGGCTGCTCTACCTGAAGAGCGGTGCGGTCCAGCAGGCCTTCAACGAGCTGCAGCGGGCAGCCAGCCTGGACCCGGAAAATACCGATGCCCGCCTGAAGACCGCCGAGTTCCTGCTCATGAAGCGCGACAAGGCAGGAGCGCGCAAGGAGACCGCGGCGATCCTGGAAAAGCACCCGGACAACGTGGACGCCCTGGCCCTGATGGCCAACCTGGAGCTGATCGACGGCAATTTCGACCAGGCGCAGGCCGCCCTGGACAAGGCGCTGCAACTGGATGCGAAGCTCGACCGTCTCTACTCCATCCAGGGCAGGCTGTATGCGGCGCAGAAAAAGGTGGCCGAGGCCGAGGCCGCCTTTAAAAAGGCCATCGAGGTCAACCCGGAAAAGATGGCCAACTACCGGAT
Source organism: Desulfobulbaceae bacterium (assembly GCA_026987195.1). Lineage (GTDB taxonomy): Bacteria > Desulfobacterota > Desulfobulbia > Desulfobulbales > Desulfobulbaceae > DRKI01. Next base: position 2,945 of record JALSNC010000235.1, read on the forward strand.
CCTGCTCGCCTTCTACCAGCAGCAGAAGGACAGGGCCAGGTCCGAGGCGATCATCGGCCAGATGATCACACGTTTTGCCGACAATCCCGAGCCGCGCGTCCTGCTCGCCTCTCTCTATCGCCAGTACAACGAGATTGACCAGGCGGAAAAGACTCTCCAGGAAGCCATTGCGCGCTTCCCCGACAATGTCCGCTTGCGGCTGATCATGGCCGACTTCTACCGCGGTATCGGCAAGGCCGACCAGGCCGAGGCGGCCTTCAAGGCGGCCATGGAACACGCCGACAACCCGCTGGACATCAAGGCGCAACTGGCCAACTACTACTTTGAGCAGAAAAAATTCGACCTCGCCCGGAAGACCATGGAGGAGATCCTGGCGAAAAACGATAAAAACGGCGGCGCCAACCTGCTCAAGGCGAAATTCCTGATCAAGGAGGGGAAGAACCGGGACGCCCTCACCCTCCTCTCCTCCCTTGAAAAGAACTATCCCCGCTGGGCCGAGATCTATTTTACCGAGGCCCTGGCGCACATGAACCTCGGCGAGAGCGAGCTGGCCCAAAACAATGTGCTCGAGGCGATCAAGCACAATCCCCGCAATCCCCGTTACCACGCCATGCTCTCCCTGCTGAACCTGAGAGCGCGGAACTTCGAGGATGCCAAGCGGGAGGCGGCCATTGCCCTGAAGCTCAACCCGCGCAACTTCCAGGCCGCCCTGCTGCTGACCAAGAGCGTGCTCTATTCCGGCGACTATGACAACGCGATCAAGATCCTCAAGGACATGCGCAAGAAGGTCCCGGACAATGTCGAGGTTCTCGGCAACCTGGGCCTGGCCTACCTGGGCAAGAAGGAACTGGACAAGGCGGAGCAGGCCTTCCGGGACCTGCTGGCCGTTCAGCCGGGCAACCCCCTGGCCCTGCTCAACATCGTCCGCATCAACAGCGCCAGGGGCAAGTCGGCGGACGAGCTGATCCAACTGGTGCGGGCGCAGTTGGACAAGGCGCCGGACAGCGCCGGCGACCGGATCCTGCTCGCCACCATGCTGCTGCGGGAAAAACGCTTTGATGAGGCCCTGAAGGAGGCGGGCAAGGCCCGGGAAATCGCGCCGGAAAACCCGCGTCCCTACACCTTGAGCGCCGCCATTCTCAACCGGATGAAAAAGACCGATGCGGCCATTGCCGAGTACAGGGCCCTGCTGAAAAAACGGTCCGATGACATCCAGGCTCTCATGGGCCTGGGCACCCTGCTGGAGCAGCAGGGCGATACCAGGGCCGCCATGGAACAGTACCGCAAGGCCCTGGAGATCCGCCCGGACTTTGCCCCGGCTGCCAACAACCTGGCCTGGCTGATCTCCGGACAGCCGGAACCCGACCTGGGCGAGGCCCTGCGCCTGGCCATGATCGCCAAGCAGCAGTTGCCCGACGATGTCAATATCATCGACACCCTGGGCATGGTGCATTATAAACGCAAGGCCTACAGCCTGGCCCGCAACGAGTTCGTGCAGGCAGTGGAAAAAAAGCCGGATATGCCGGTGTTCCGCTACCACCTGGCCCTGGCCCTGCACGGCGAGGGCAAGAAGGAACAGGCGGTCAGGGAACTGGAAAAGGCACTCGCGGGACAGGAGAATTTCCCGGACCGGGCAGAGGCGGAAAAGACCCTGCAGCAGTGGAAGGCTGAAGGCTGATGGACACCACGGGCCAACCCCATGACACCACCCGGACTCCAGGTGACGGCACGGCCATGATCAATGGAAAAATTCTCCTCGACAGTGCCACCATCCAGCAACGGGTGGCCGAGCTGGGCCAGGAGATCCGCCGCGACTACCAGGGCCGGCAGCCTGTCCTGCTCGGCATCCTCAACGGCGCCTTCATCTTCATGGCCGACCTGGCACGGGCCATTGACCTGGAACTGGAGATCGACTTCATCCGTGTGGCCAGCTATGGCAATTCCACATCCAGCTCCGGGCAGATCAGGCTTACCAAGGAGGTGGAACTGGACATTGCAGGAAAAGACGTACTGCTGGTGGAGGACATCGTCGATACCGGCACCACCATTGCCTGGCTGCAGGACTATTTCACTGCCCACCAGGCCGCTTCGGTCAGGATCTGCTGCCTGATCGACAAACAGGAGCGCAGGGAGATCGACGTTGCCATCGACTATCGCGGCTTCACCGTGGCCGAGGGCTTCCTGGTGGGATATGGCCTTGACTACGCGGAGAAATACCGCAATCTGCCGGCGGTCTATGTCATAGAACCCTGAGCCTGCCCGATGGAGGCGAAAACCGAACCCGGCTTCTGTCCTCTGTCCCCTGATTTCTGATTTCTGATAACGCCAGGAGGATACCATGGGAAAGAAACTGTTTGCCGTCATCCTGTCAGGCTGCGGCCACCAGGATGGGGCCGAAATCCACGAGGCCACCCTCACCCTCTGGGCCATTCACAAAAATGGCGCCGACTACCAGTGCTTTGCTCCGGACATTCCCCAGCATCACGTGCTCAACCACATCACCGGCCAGGAGATGAACGAACAGCGCAACGTGCTCATCGAATCGGCCCGCATCGCCCGGGGCCGGATCCTGGACCTGGCCGCGTTCGACGCCGCCGGCGTGGACGGACTGGTTCTGCCGGGCGGCCTGGGCGCGGCCAAGAACCTCTGCACCTATGCCTTTGACGGCCCCGACTGCACGGTCAACCAGGACGTGGCCCGGGCCATCAGGACCATGCACCAGCAGGGCAAGCCCATCGGTGCCCTCTGCATTGCCCCGGTCATTGTAGCCAGGGTCCTGGGTGACGTTGAGGTCACCATCGGCCAGGACGAGACCACGGCCGCCAACCTGGTGAAGATGGGAGCCCGCCACACCTCCACCTGGCAGGGCGAGGTGGCCATCGACAGGGCCAACAGGGTGGTCACCACCCCCTGCTACATGCTCGACTCCCGGGTCGACCAGATCGGCGAGGGCGCTGACAACGTGATACGGGCCATGCTGGAGCTGATGTAGTCCGGGCCAACGGCAGCCAACGCCCATGGACTTCCACTACCTGGAGCAGCTCAAGGCCACCCACCCCACTCTGCGGCTGCTGACCGCGGACAATGCGCCCCTCATCATCTCCTTCCTGTTCCGGATCTTCATTGAGCCAAACCGCAGGTCCGTGCCAGGCCAGGAGCTGGAGACCCTGCTCGCCGATTATCTCTACCAGCTCCACGACATCCTGGGCGAGGAACGCTTTCCCCGCAGCGCCAGGGAATACCTGGACGCCTGGTCTGCCGGGGAAAGCGGCTTTCTGCGCAAGTACTATCCCGACATCCGGGACGAACCCGAATACGACCTGACCCCGGCCACGGCCCTGGCCATCGAATGGCTGCAAAGCCTCGAAGAGCGCCGGTTCGTGGGCACCGAGTCGCGCCTGCTGACCATCTTCGAGCTGCTGCGGGACATCGTCGCCCGCACCGAGCGCGATCCGGAAGTCCGCATCCGTGAACTGGAGCAGAAAAAAGCGGCCATCGACCGGGAGATCGAAGAGATCCGCGACCATGGCATTCCGCCGGCCGATCCCACCCGGATCAGGGAACGCTTCTTCCAGGCCGAGGACACGGCCCGCCGTCTGCTGGCGGATTTCCGCCAGGTGGAGTACAACTTCCGCGCCCTGGACCGGCAGACCAGGGAGCGTATCGCCACCAGTGCCAAGGTCAAGGGGCAACTGCTCGACGAAATCTTCCACGACCAGGACGTGATCCGCGATTCCGACCAGGGCCGGAGCTTCCGCGCCTTCTGGGAACTGCTCATGTCCCCTGACCGGCAGCAGGAACTGGACCGGCTCCTGGAACGGCTCTACAGCCTGGACGAGATCCGTGAGCTGGACCCGGACCCGATGCTCTCCCGCATCCGCTACCTGCTGCTGGACGCCGGCGAAAAGGTCTACAGGACTTCCAACCTGCTGGTGGAGCAGTTGCGCAAGTACCTGGACGACCGGGCCTACCTGGAGAACAGGCGGATCATGGAGATCATCCGCGACATCGAGAAACGGGCCATGGAGCTCAGGGATACGCCGCCGCCGGGCCGCCATTTCAGCAGCATGGACGAGCTGTCTCCCCGTATCGACCTGCCCATGTGCCGCTCCCTGTTCACCATCCCGAAGATGCCGGTCATCGAGGAGCAGCAACTGGCGGAAGGCGACAGTGACATCACGGTGGAGGCCCTGTACGAACAGGTCTACGTGGACGAACGTCTGCTGGCCAGCCGCATCCGCACCGCTCTGCAGGAGCAGGGCCAGGTCAGCCTCGGGCAGTTGCTGCAGCGTTTCCCGGCGGAGAAGGGACTGGCCGAGATCGTCGCCTACCTGAACCTGGCGGAAAAGGACGACCGGGCCATGGTCAGCAGCGAAACGTACGAGGAGATCCCCGTCACCACTGCCCGGGGCACCACGCGACTGGTCCGCGTGCCGCAGATCATCTTTGTCCGGTGAAACCGGGTGTCAGGTGCCAGGGGTCAGGGGACAGGAATTTTGGTACCGCCTTCGACGGAAAGATGGCTGATGGATATTCTCCATTGACAAGACTATTCTCTGGCGTATTTGCTGTACCTGGAACAACGGTGATGATCACCTCTTGACCCTTTCGTCGCAATGTGTATAATCCACACATGGATAGCCGCCTTATAATAAAGAGGCTGAAAGCCGACGGATGGATCCTTCATCATACGAAGGGAGATCATCACCAGTTCAAACACCCGGACAAGCCAGGCAAGGTGACCATCCCGCACCCGAAAAGAGATCTGCCAATCGGTACCCTCAAGAGCATATTCAGGCAGGCCGGCTGGAGATGGAGGGAGTAATCGTGAAATATCCCATAGCAATACATAAAGATCGTGATTCCGATTATGGCGTCACCTTTCCGGACATCCCTGGTTGTTTTTCTGCCGGCTCTTCAATAGAAGAGGCTATCATCAATGCCCAGGAAGCGGCTGAATGCCATATCGAAGGGCTGCTCATGGATGCCGAGCCCGTGCCTGTTCCTTCGCCGATAGAACAACACCGGGCCAATCCTGAATACCGGGAGTGTATCTGGGCTGTTGTCAACATCGACCTGAGCAAACTCTCATCCAGGTCCAGGCGGATTAATATCACCCTGCCGGAAAGATTGTTGACCACCATAGATCATTTTGCCAAGAAGTGTGGTGAATCCCGATCCGGCCTGCTGGCACGAGCGGTAACCGACTACATGGCCAGCCATCAGCTCAACGAACAGGGCAAACAATCGTAGACAATCACCGTAACGGTTCACCGTCTACGGCGCCCAGGGCTTGTCCCGAGCCTGCCTCCCCTTTCTTCTGTCTTCGTTCTCCTTGACTGTCCGTACTATTCAGGATAATATAGACGTTTTTCTTCCAGGAGCAT
>JALSNC010000236.1 GCA_026987195.1 Desulfobulbaceae bacterium
CCGGCCAGGAAGGCGATGGTCATGATCCGGTCCGGCACCCGGGGATAGTTGAAAAAGGGGAAATAGTGAAAAAACGGGATGTAGAGCGACGAGGCCCCGAAGGAAAGTCCGGCGCCGAGGATGAAGGCAAGGAGGAAGATGCATGAAAACAGGGTGATGATACTGAGCTGCCGCCGATCATACAAGGTCTCGCGGCCAAGGAACTGGCGCACTGCCACCACCAGCATGTAGAGGATCAGCAGAAGCGGCACCAGGCCCAGGTAGACATCCGCACCCCTGGTATAGAGATCGGCGAGATGGGGGCTGAACAGCTTGACATCCTGGATGGTCCGGCCGCCATGGGCAATGGAGCCGGCAAAGAAGACCTTCTTCACCAGCAGTACCCAGGCAACGGCAAGGAGCAGGCCGCAGGCCACGGGTACAAGCCCCCGTAACCGCGGCGCCAGGATCCGGCCCGCCATCCGCAGGGGGTGCGACCCGGCCACGGCAAGATAGCGCCTTGCCGCAAAACGGCCGCTCATCAGCACCAGGAGCAGGATGAAGGTACAGAACAGGGGCAGGAAGACCCGCAGATCCAGGTGCAGCAAACGGTTGCTGCCGACCAGAGGCAGGAGCGCCAGTGGCGACAGCGCCACCCCGGAAAACCAGAGAAACGGTCGCAGCCCCTGACCGGTAAGCCGGGCGAGGAGATCGGTGAGCAGAAGAACGAAAAAGAGGAAGAGGATCGGGTACAGCCCCAGGATCACCCAGAAGTCGACTGAGAAAAAAGGCTGGAAAAATTTCCGGCTCACCACCACCTGGTAGAGCACGGTCAGACCGATACCGGCAAGATAGAGCAGGACAAGAGGCAGCCACATCCGTTGGTCGCAGGCGCCAGGCAGCGGGCGATCGATGGAGTGCAGGCCGGTGCCGGCGGCGGGTTCTTCGCGGTAGAGCAGGCGCAGCGGCATATAGGCGGCCAGGAGCACGCACATGTAGTAGATGAGATGCACCTCCAGGAGGCTGAGCCAGAAGACGCAGAGGCCGCAAAAGACGCCCGCCCATATACTGCCGCGCTGCACCATTTTCTCGAAAAAGAAAAGAATGGCCGGGATCAGGTAGTAGATGAAGCCGTTGAGATGGCCACCCAGGAGATTGATGATCCGCAGCGGGACCAGGGTGTAGATCAGGGCGGCCAGGAGGGCGCCGAGCCGGCTGTCCGTGTACTCGCGCACCAGCAGGTAGGTGAACAGGCCGGTGAGGACATAGGAGACAAGGACCAGGGCATTGTAGGCGCCGATGTCACCCAGGGGAGTGAAGAGAAGGTAGAGAAAATAGAAGGGATACATGTAGGGCCCGTCCGGCGGCGAGGCGGCCGACATGTTGAACTCGTAGGGGTTGCGCATGAACCCGGAGGTTCCCAGCAGGTTGTCGCGCAGGAGCCAGAACCAGTAATAGAGCTGGAGGGAATCACCGGGCCGGTCCAGGTAGAGCCGGCCGGCCGTGGTCTGGCAGGGGATGGCGGCAAAGAAATGATCCACCAGCGGCCAGGTGGCAGCCACGGCCACACCGCACATGAGGAGAAAAACGAAAAAATCCTCAATCAGCCGCCGCTTCATGACCGACCGGCGCCCACGCTCTGTTCCATCTTCCCGAGCAGCCGGACCAGCACCGGCAGGACGCTGCGCGGCAGGAAATCGAGGCGCCGCTCCTGCTGGGCCGCAAGGACCCTGGCGCGCAGGTCCCGGTCCCGGACCAGGAGATTGGCAAGGGCTGCCAACCGTTCGGGTTCGCCCTTGTCGGTGAAGAGCACCCCTGCCTCGCCCAGGGTCTCGGGCACGGCGGAACTGGCATAGGCAAGCACCGGCACGTCGAACCACATGGCCTCGATGAAGGGAACACCGAATCCCTCGTGCTCGCTCATGGACC
>JALSNC010000237.1 GCA_026987195.1 Desulfobulbaceae bacterium
TATCTTCTCCGAAAGCCTGCGCCGGCTGGATGGTTGCATCCCCAATGTGCCCTACAACTTTGTCCTGCACACCCAGCCACTCGGGTCAGAGCTTCTTGAGCATTATCACTGGCATTTCGAGATTGTCCCCAAACTGACCAGCATTGCCGGGTTTGAGTGGGGATCCGGATTCTACATCAACCCCATGCCCCCGGAAGAGGCGTGCCGGTACCTGCGCGAGGTGGAACTGTAGGAACCAGGCGTTCTGTCCGGGGTCGGCTGGACAATCCGCCGGGATGACCGCTTTCCCGGCCGACGAGGAAAGGTGGTGCAAATGGATAAGAAACGTATTCTGCTGGTGGACGACGAGGACGGTATCCAGCTCCTTTACCGGGAGGAGTTCGAAGACGAGGGTTTTGCCGTCGATTCGGCCTACAACGGCGAGGAGGCCCTGGAGAAGTTCCGGGAACGTCAGCCCGACCTGGTGATCCTGGATATCAATATGCCTGGCATGAACGGCATCGAGGTCCTGCGACAGATGAAGGAGATCAATCCCGACCTGCCCGTGATCCTCAGCTCGGCCTACCAGGAGTACAAGCAGGATTTCGGAACCTGGGCCTCGGAGGAGTATATCGTCAAGTCCGCCAATCTGGACGAGCTGAAGGCTGCTGTGCATAAATATCTGGACGACTGAAAGGCCGCCGCCGAAAGATCGCTGATTGCTGCCGCCGGGCATTGCCGGAACCGCCATGCCGCGGGGCGGCGTCTGTGCGGCGCAGCCCGCGGACAGGTCCGGGCCGCGGACAGGGAGTCCTGCGGCCGGCGATACGGAGCGCCGTCCGGCGCGGCGGCCGCCCATCCGGCACTAACCCCTGTACAAACCATCCCCCGCTCCTGCGGCCGTACTGCCGGGCCGCCTCAGGGCGCTGCGTGACAACCGATATTTCCCGCTCCACAGGTATTTCCCCTCCGGGTCCATGAAAGATATCCAGAGCCTGCGCGATGACCGGCGTATCAATATCAGAAAGGTCGGCGTCAAGACGATCTCCTATCCGGTCACCGTGCTGGACAAGGAGCGCAAGACGCAGCAGACTGTCGCCACCGTCAACATGTATGTGAACCTGCCGCATCGGTTCAAAGGAACCCACATGAGCCGGTTCGTCGATATCCTCAACCGTTTCCACGGCCGGTTCAACCTGCGGAGTTTTCATCTCATCCTCGAGGAGATGAAGCAGCGGCTGGAGGCCGAGGCCGCGCACCTGGAAATCGGATTCCCCTATTTCCTGCAGAAGAGACCCGATGACGGCCGCATCGGTCTGGAGCGGTACGAGTGCAGGATGCACGGTTCCCTCGAGGAGGAGGATGACCTGGTCCTGGTCATCGAGGTGCCCATCTCCATCCCCCGCGGCCGGGGCAGTGACGAGGGGATGCCGCGTTCCATGGGCAGGTGGGGCAATGTGCAGGTGGCGGTCCGATTCAACCATTTCATCTGGATCGAGGACCTGATCGCCATGATAGAGGATGGCCTGGGGCCCGGCAGCGGCCTGCCGGAGTCGGTGGAGTCGGTCTGCTGCCGGCTGGGCAGTGTCCTGGCCGGGAATCCCGCCATCCGGTGGTACAACGTGATCGTGGAAAACCTGGCCGACGGCTATTCCACCTTTGCCTCGCTGCAGGGCCCGCAGCAGGAGTGACGTAACCCCTCGCGGGATGGCGGACCGCCCGTCTTTCCGGGTACAATGGTGTAAGCGCTCTCAGGGGCCGCAGATTTGTGCGAGCGTGCCCGGCCGCTATAGCCTGCCTATGCGGGCAGGCACGACCGTGCAAAGAGGTAAGCGAAGACTCCGCGCGGGCTCCTGTGAGCGCTTACATGCAATCAGATCCGCCGAAGGCGGCACAGAAAAGAAGACGACCAATGAGCGAATTACTGTTCGAGATCGGTACCGAGGAGATTCCGGCCGGCTACATTCAGCCTGCCCTCCGGTTCATGGAAACAGCCGCTGCCGAGCGGTTCAGGGAGCTGGAGCTGCAGTGCGGCCGACTGACCACCGTGGGGACACCCCGACGTCTGACCCTGGCTGTGGAGGATCTGCAGGGCCGACAGCCCGACCGGCGCCTGGAGCACATCGGGCCGCCGAAGAAGGCCGGTTTCGATGCCGAGGGCAATCCCACCAGGGCGGCCCTGGGATTTGCGCGGTCCCGCGGCATCGATGTCAATGATCTGCAGGTGGTGACCACGGAGAAGGGCGAATATCTCATGGCGGTGGAAGAGGTCCGGGGACAGCGCACCGGCGAGCTTCTGCCGGAGATACTGAGCGTCCTGATCCGGGAGATCCCCTTTCCCAAATCCATGCGCTGGGGTGACTCGACCCTTGCCTTTGCCAGGCCCATCCAGTGGCTGCTGGCACTCTACGACGGCGAGGTGGTGGAGCTGGAGATCGAGGACGTGCGAAGCGGCGCCACCACGCGTGGCCACCGGTTCATGGCACCGGACGCCTTCCCGGTTACCGGGTTTGCTGACTACGTGTCCGGGCTCGGTCGGCGGTCAGTGATCGTTGATCCCCGACAGCGGCGCCGGATGGTGATCCGCGAGGTGGAAGAGGCGGTGCGGCGTCGGGCCGGCGGTTCCGGGGCCAGACCGGTCCTGCACGAGAGGCTGCTGGATACGGTCACCAACCTGGTGGAACTGCCTTCGGGTGTCTGCGGCACCTTTGACGAGAAGTTTCTGGAGCTGCCAGACGAGGCACTGATCACCTCCATGCGCGAACACCAGAAGTATTTCTCTGTGGTTGATGACCAGGGCAACCTGATGCCGCTCTTTGTTGCCGTCAACAATACCAGGATCGAGGACAGGGAGCTTGCGGCAAGCGGACATGAGCGGGTACTCAGGGCCAGGCTGGAAGACGGGCTCTTCTTTTTCCATGAGGACCGGAAGCGGAAACTGGCCGACCGGCTGGAGGACCTGGAAGGAATCATCTTCCAGGCCCGCCTGGGCACCATGGCGGCCAAGAGCAGGAGGATCGCCGAACTCGCCGCCGAGCTTGCCGACAGGCTGGCGCCGGAGAGCAAGGATCTGGTCGTTCGCGCCGCCCTCCTTGCCAAGGCGGACCTGCTCACCGAGATGGTGGGAGAGTTTCCCTCCCTGCAGGGGATCATGGGACGCGAGTATGCCCTGCTGGACGGCGAACCCGAGGCCGTGGCCGTGGCCATCTACGAACACTACCTGCCGGTCCGGGCAGGCGACGTGTTGCCTGCAACCCTGGCCGGGGCCATTGTCGGCCTTGCCGACCGCATGGACACCCTGGTGGGCTGTTTCGCCATTGGCGAGAAACCCACCGGCACCAAGGATTCCTTCGGCCTGCGGCGGCAGGCCATCGGCCTGATCAGTATCATCCGCGGCATGGATCTCCCGCTGTCCCTGCGGGAGATGATCCGGGCGGCCAGGGCCGGATATGCCGGGGTGGTGGACATGGACAGCGGGCTGACCGACGAGCTGCTGGATTTCATCCGCCGCCGCTTTGCCAACGAACTCGTAGCCTCGGGAGTGGCCCAGGATGTGGTCGAGGCCGCCACCACGGTGGATTTTGACGATATCACCGACTGCATGGCCCGGATCAGGGCCCTGGAAGAGATCCGGGGGCTGCCCACCTTTGATGTCCTTGCCGGGTCGTTCAAGCGGATCCGCAATATCATCAGGGACAACGCGACCTCCGATGTGCAGGTCGAACTGTTCAGGGAGGATGCGGAGAAGGCCCTGTATGAGACCCTGACGCAGGTCCGGGCCCAGGTGGAACCCCTGCTGGCCGGGCAGGAGTACAGCCGGGCCCTGGAGGCCATGCTGCAGATGAAGGAACCGGTGGACCGGTTCTTTGACCAGGTGATGGTCATGGATGAGGATCCGCAGGTGCGCCGGAACCGGCTGAACCTGCTCACCGGCCTGGGACAGCTGGTCCTCCGGGTCGGGGATATCTCACGGATGCACAGGGGCTAGGAGCCCTGGCCGCTATAGCCTACCTATGCGGGCAGGCACGACCGTGCAAAGATGCGGTCCCTGTGAGCGCTTACGCGGTGAACTATTACTGTTTCCTGAGACAAAAAAAGGCTGCCCTGCCGGGCAGCCTTTTTTTGTACCCCTTCCGGCCTTCAGCCGGCAAACCGGCTGAAGGCGGAGGGCCAGGTATGGAGAACGATTACTTCAGACCCTTCTTGTGGCAGACACCACACTTGGTCAGCTTCTTGTCAGCCTTCTTGTGGCAGCCCTTGCACTTCTTGTGGGCAACGTCCTTGAAGCTTGCCAGGCCCTTGGGCATGCCGGCATCCTTGTTGTGGCAGGTCTCACACTTCTCGATCTTCATGCCCTCGGTGTAGGGAACCTGCTTGCCGTCGGCGCCCTTGCTGTGGTGGCAGTCCCCGCATTTCAGCCGCTTCTGGTGCTCGGCATGGGGAAAGAGGGCGGGCTTCTTGGCCTTGGCGGTCTTGAGGACCATCTCGGCAGGACCCGTATCCTGGGCCATGGACAGGGCGGCCAGGCCGGTGGTGCAGAGAAACGCCAGAGCTACGCTACAGATCAGAGTCTTTTTCATCATGGGTCTCCTTTTTGCTACGTTTGGTAAACATCCTCGCCTATTGGACATGCTCGCTGAATGATGGTTCAACAGATTTCTCTATAACGCGTTCATTGGGGCTTGTCAAGAAACAGCTCCCGGCCATTGGCGACGGAATCCCGGCCGGATCAGACCGGCACCTGTCAGGAGGCACCATAGCTGTGCAGGCCGGAAAGGAGAAAGTTGACGCCGAAATAGGTGAAAAAAACGGCGATAAAACCGATGATGGCGAGCCAGGCGATCCGTGTACCGCTCCAGCCCCGGGTGAAGCGGGCATGGAGGGTGGATGCGTAGACGAACCAGGTGATGATCGACCAGGTCTCCTTGGGGTCCCAGCTCCAGTAGGTCCCCCATGCCTCGTTGGCCCATACGGCACCGGTGATGATGCCGGCGGACAGCCACATGAAACCGAAGACAATGGTCTTGTAGATCAGGTCGTCGATGACTCTCAGCTCCGGCAGGGAGCCGGTCAGGGTCTCGGCGGACAGGTTCCGGTTATTGGCCCGTTTCTTCAGCAGGTACATCAGGCCCAGGCCGCCGGCGGCGGCAAAGGCGCCGTAACCGATGAAACAGGTGATGACATGGGCGATGAGCCAGTTGGACTGCAGGGCCGGGATCAGGGGGCTGATCTCCTGGTTGATGCCCTTGGCAAAGGAGGCGTATGCCATGGCGACAAAGGCAAAGGGCATGACAAAGGCGCCCACCACCCGGGCCTTGAACCTGAATTCCATGAACAGATAGAAGAGAGTGGTGCACCAGGCAAAGAAAACCAGTGATTCGTACATGTTGGTCAGTGGCGCATGGCCGATGCCGATCTGGTAGGATTCATACCAGCGGAGACCGAGGGCCACGGTCTGGACCAGGACACCGGCGATGGCAAGCAGGCTGGCCACGGAGCCCAGTTTTCTGTTCTTGAAGACAAAGAGGGCGAGGTAGAAGGCCGAAGAGAGCAGGTAGGCCAGAGTGGTGATGCCGAAGAGTTGTGAACTGTTCATAGCGTATCCGTCATTGAAGATTCTAGCGTTGCAGTGAGCCGACAAGGGAGGCAAACCGTTTCTCGAACCCGAGCTTGTTCTTGTTGGCGCTGCCGGCCAGGAGAACAACAGTCTCTCCCTCCTTTTCCTCATGGAGGAAGGCCCATACCTTTCTGTGGGACATGAAAAAGGCCACCAGCAGGCCCAGCAGCATCATGCCGCAGCCGACGTAGACGAACCAGACCCCCGGATCCTTGGTGACCTGAAGGCCGGTGGCGTAAAGCTGCTTGGTCATGAGGCTGAAATTGCCCGACGGCCGCTCGATGATCGCCTCCCGGCCGGTCTCGATCCAGAAGCGGGACGGTTTGTCCTTGTTGTCCGTGAACCAGATCTTGACCCGCCGCACCACCTCGCCGAGGGTCTCCCGGTTGATGATACCGAAGGATGCGCCGATGTCGGGCCAGTTGATCTGTTTGCCGGCCGGGATAATGGAGGTCCTGGTGGCACCGGTGGTTTCGTTTTTGAGCGTGACGATGAAGTCGGGGTAGGGCTGGTAGCTGGCCTGGTAGAAGGTGACCCCCTTGTAGGTCAGTGGCTTGTTGACCTTGAGATAGTGTGTTGTCTTGCCATCCTTGAGGATAACCGGCTTGCCATCCTCCAGAATGGTGACCTTGGAGAGATATGTTTTCGGCATGCCGTTGGCATAGTATTCAATGGTGAAGTAGTCGCAGCGGATGGTGAAGCCGAGGTTGATCTTTTCATGGGTCTGAAAGGCCCAGACATAATCGGCCTCCCGGCTCTCCGGGATCATGACACTGCCCTTGAAGGCAAAGTTGGGACTCCTGAGGATCTTCCTGGCTACGGTGGGAGAACCGATGATGGCGCCCAGCAGGATGACCAGGATCGAGGTGTGGACGATGTAGACGCCGAACCTGGTCCAGGCGCCTTTCTGGGCAAAGAGCAGGGTGCCGCCGTCCACGGCACGTCTGCCGGTCTTCCAGCCATGGGAAGCCAGGTGGGAGGCGACCTCCTTCTCGGCCTCGGCCAGGGGATGCTTGAGGAGGACCTCCTTGCGGATGCCCATCTTGCGCAGCCGGTCCACCGGGGTGGCCAGGTTGTCCCTGGTGACCAGGCGCCAGGCCTGGGGGATACGCTCGAGACTGCAGACGATCAGGTTGAGGCAGAAAAGAGCAAGCAGGCCGAGGAACCACCAGGAATTGTACATGTCCGGCACGCCCAGGCGCTGCATGAAGGCAGCGGTGCTGGCACCATACTGCTGGACATAGAACTGGGCCGGTTCGTTCTGGGGCACGACGGTGCCGATGATGGAGGTACCGGCAAGGACAAAGAGGAGAAACAGGGCCAGCTTGACCGAGGCAAAAAAGGCCCAGACAGGATTTTTTTTCTTTTTTGTCATGAGTTGTTGGCAGAATAGAGATGAAGGTTGCTGGGAACGGATGGCCACCTTGTGGCATGGACGATGGAGCTACCACGCGGACAGGGGCCTGTCAATATGTTTAGGGCATCTATATACTATGCGCAGACCCGAAAAACAACACTTCACCCATCATTATCGCCCACCGTTCTCTGTTGCACGGTAACAGTTCGCAGCAGGCCATCTGCGGACGATCGGCAAGCCTTATGTAGTACCGGCATACGGCGACTTGCCGCTCGGAGTCCCGCTGCGCCCGTTTATCTGTGCACATCTGGCGCACTGCTGGATTTTTACCGGAAGTTTCGGTCTTTTTAGGTGGTTGCCGATAGCGGTGAACTGTTCCGTTGCCCCGGTGCTGCCGGATCACCGGCTGTTGCATCGGCAACCGGGTAATCCGGGAGTGCATTATGAATAATATTTAATCTTAATAAGAACGGGCTCAGAGAACAAGACAATTTTTTTGTTCTCGGGCAACGTCCTTGCCTGGGGCGGTGATGGAACAGGAAACCCGGTCCGCCGGGGTTTTGCCGGATATGCCGGCTAGAGGGAAGCGCTCACACGGACCGCACGGAGTCTTCGCTTGCCTCTTTGCACGGTCGTGCCTGCCTGCACAGGCAGGCTATCGGAGTCTCCCCGGGGTCGCTTACCTGCGGTCAGGCACGCCTGCACGAATCTGCGGCCCCTGAGAGCGCTTGCACCATTGTGGTCGAAAAAACCGATGGTTGGTTATCCTGTGAGGGGTTACGGCTAGAGGGTGACGATCCGATGGCGGATGGCGTACTTGACCAGGCCGGCCACGGAATGGATGTCCAGCTTGGCCATGATGTTCTTGCGGTGGGTGTCCACGGTGGAGACGGAGATGGAGAGCTTGGCGGCAATCTCCTGGTTGGTCATGCCTTCGGCCACCAGTTGCAGGATCTCCCGTTCGCGGTCGGTGAGGATATTGCCCGAGGTGTCGGCGGACTGGCGGGCCACGCCGATGAACTCTTTCAATACCGGTGTCTCCAGGGTGGGCGAGATGAACATCCGCCCCGTGGCCACGGTGCGGATGGCGTCGATGAGCATGTCGAAGCTCTCTTCCTTGAGCATGTAGCCCAGGGCGCCCGCCTTGAGGGACTCCACGGCATAGTAGCAGTCCGCATGCATGGTCAGGATCATGGCCCCGGTTTCCGGGGCGATCTTTTTCAGGCGCCTGGTCACCTCGATACCGCTCAGCCCGGGCATGGCGATGTCGAGTACGGCCACGTCCGGCTGCAGGTCCTCGATGCGGTGCAGACACTCCTGGCCGTCACTGGCCTCGCCGATGACGTCGATATCGCT
>JALSNC010000238.1 GCA_026987195.1 Desulfobulbaceae bacterium
TAGACCAGCTCCTCCCCGCAGACCATGCACCCCTGCCGGTGGCGACGGATGGGCACCACGCGGCTCCTCTCCCTGCCCGTCTCCTCCGCCGCCTCCGGCGGCCTGCCGCAGCAACCGTTCCCCTGCCCGACATTGGTCACCACACCGGCCTCGTCCAGCAGAAACACGGACTCCTCACAGCGCGCCGCCTCGCCGAAAGCGATCCGCACCACCTGCCCCCGTTCGAGACAGACACCCGATTCGGTCACCATGCCCTGGTGCGGCCCGCGGTACATGGCCCGTACCGTACCCGCCGCTCCGGCCTGCTCCGGCCTGCGGGCCTCGTAGGTAAGGGAAAAGAACCGGTGCCCGCCCACCTGGCGGTAGGGCAGCCTTCGATGAATAAAGAGCGATGTGAAGCCGCAGTCCGCAAGCATCTGCACCAGGTCCTGCTGCCGCATGGCACCACCCAGGCACTCGCCCCGGAAGCGGCCCGAATTACGGATCGCGGCATCGACCCGCCCGTCGGTGACGATATCGGCGATCACCATCCGGCCGCCCGGCCTGAGGATACGAAAAATCTCCAGGTAGGTCTGCCGCTTGTCCGGGCTGAGATTGATCACGCAGTTGGAGATCACCACATCAGCCGTCCCGTCGGCCAGGGGAATCGCCTCGAGAAATCCCCTGCGGAACTCGAGGTTGTCGTAGCCCAGCTCCTGAACCACCTGCCGCCGCGACGACTCGGCCAGCTCCAGCATGGCCTCGGTCATGTCGACACCGATGACCCGGCCTGCCGCCCCCACCTCGGCAGCGGCGAGAAAGCATTCCACCCCGCTGCCCGAACCGAGATCGACCAGGGTCTCGCCCGCCCGGGGTGCAGCGTCCCGCACCGGACTGCCGCAGCCATACGACCGGCTCACCGACTGCTCCGGGACAAACCCGGCGTCGTCCGTCGGCGCAAAGGGATTGACGATATCGATGTTGGTCCGTCGGGCAGCGCCTCCATAGAACTCCCGCACCAGGTTGCGGGCATCCCGATCGGCCAGGGAAAGTACACAGTTGCAATGGGTCAGACGGACGGCACTGCCATCCTCCTCCGGCAGAGCGCAGTCGTGGAGCAGATCTCCCATGCGCAACCGGAACAGTCCCTGGTCAGGATAACGGCGGGCCTGTTCACTGATGAGCCAGAGCACCAGCCGGTTGTAGAGCGGCAGGTAGGGGTCGCGACCGACAAGGGAGCCGGAAGCGACAAAGGAGTGGTCCGGGTCGCCACCACCGGTCAGGAAAGAGAAGGGATCGTCCCGCCACCCTTCGATGTCGGCCAGGGAGCTGGCTCGGATCTGCTCGAGTACGGCCGAGGTGCGCCAGACCTGTTCCAGGCCCTGATCCAGGTGGCCGCAGGCCAGGTCGGAGACGCCGACCAGGGCAGGCGATGGATAGATCATCCCGTCCGGCCCCACGGCCAGCGACTCCCAGGCCATGTTGCTCTGGTCATGGCGGGTGGCGGGCATGGTGAAGATCTGGGAACGGAGGACCTCCAGGTTGTCCAGGACCAGACCGAGCCGCCGGCAGACCGCCGCCGTCTCCCGGAGATGGGGAAAAAGCGCGTCCGGCGCCACGAACTGCTGCTCCGATCCCTTGCCGCGGATGAAATGGAACATGAGATGCAGACCGCTGGCCCCGGCCTCCGCGGCCAGGCGGGCGATCTCCGGCAGCTGCTTCGCATTGCCGGCATTGGCGGCGACAGAGACGGTAAAGGCCAGGCCGCCGGCACGGGCTGCAGCCAGATTCTCCTGCAGGCGGTCGAAGCTGCCCCGGCCCCGCAGGTGATCGTGGGCCTGGCGCAGGCCGTCCAGGCTCACCTGCAGGTGCAGCCGTTCCCTGTCAAGGGCCAGCAGTTGAGGGAGGTGCTTTCGCAGGAGAAGGCCGTTGGTGAGCACCACCACATGGGCACCCGGGTCTGCCTCGAGAATACGCCCGATGTGGGCGGGCAGGTCCGGATAGACAAAGGGTTCGCCGCCGGTGAAATAAAAAAGGCGGCAGCCGGCATGCCGTGCCTCTGCCAGGGCCCGGCCGAGCTCTGCCGGTGCCAGGGCGGCGGTGCGGCCCGGTGACGAGGAAAACAGGCAGTGGCGGCAGCTCAGGTTGCAGGTATCGGTCAGATGGAACCACACCTCCTTCAGCCTGTTCAGCCGCAGGGTGGCGGCCCGGCCCCTGTAAGGTGCGGGCGGTGGACCGTCCAGGAGGCGGAGCAGACGGTCGCTGTCGCGCAGGGCCTGATCAAGGTCTCCTTGCTGTTCGCCGGCGCAGAACGCGATGGCCGCCGCATCACGATCGCCGTATCTGCAGAGCAGGGCCAGCAGCCTGTCGGCCCGGCTGGATGGCACGAACCAGTCCGGATGGGCAGGGTCGATGTACACGGCAACACCGTCCTCTTCGAAACGGCGCAGCCTCGCGAGAAAATCCATGCAGCTACCTCGATGAAAAAAAAAGCTCGACTTCCCTGACAGAAAATTGCCTGGACAGATGAATCATGGAGAGGGAGGGGTGGGAGGGGTCCCGGGTCCGGTCAGCAGGCGCCGCCGTTTCACCTCGTACACCGAAAGCACGAAGAGGGTGCCGTAGGGCTGGGTGAACAGCAGGCCGATGCCGGTGGAATTGCCGATGGAGTTCAGGACCAGGTAGACGGCAACCACGGCAAGCTGCTCTGCCAGCGGGGGCTCCATGGCCATGCGGATGCTCTCCCGGGCCGCGTCCACAAGCCCCATGGAACGGTCGGTCATCAGTGGCAGCATGTAGATCAGACCAAAGGAGATGGCCAGCACCACAATGATGCCCGGCACAACCAGGAGGGCGAAACCGGCATAAATGAGCAGCACCAGCAAAATGGAGAAACCGAGCAGGGGAAAGAAGAGCCGCATATGGGAAAACAGATCCCGGACCTCGGGCCTGCGGCCGTCACGCAGGGCGAGCAGCAGTGACTGCATGTAACCGGCCATGCAGACCGGAGCCATGATCCCGAAGGTGACCATGGTAATCACTGTCAGAACCAGGGTAGAGAGCAGCAGTGGTGCCAGATGCGCCGTGAAGACCTGCCACGCCTTCTCGAAGTGAAGTCGGAAATCCATCTGTTCCTCCTACGTTGAATGGAAAAGTCGTTCCACCAGTTCCTGCACGGTGCGTACCGGCACCACCCGCATGCCGGCCCCTGCCGCACCCTCGAGCTGCCGCTGTCCGGACTCGGGCATCAGGAAGGTGGTGAAACCCAGGCGAGCGGCCTCGCGCAGGCGCAGCGCCATCTGGCCCACGGCCCGGATCTCGCCGGCCAGTCCCACCTCGCCGCAGACCACGGTGGCAGGATCCACCACCTTCTCGAACAGGCTCGACAGCAGGGCCACCACCACGCCCAGGTCCAGGGCCGGTTCATCGACCCGGATGCCGCCGGCGATGTTGAGAAAGATGTCCTGGTCAAAAAGGGTGACCCCGATCTTCTTTTCCAGGACCGCGGTGAGCAGGGCCAGCCGCTGCGGATCGGCACCGATGGCGGTCCGCCGGGCCGAGCCCGGGCTGGACGGGCTGACCAGGGCCTGGACCTCCACCAGGATGGGACGGGTCCCCTCCAGGCTCGGCAGGACCACCGAGCCGGGCACGTTGACCGGCCGCTCGGCCAGGAACAGGGCCGAGGGATTGGCCACCTCGGCGAGCCCGCTCTCCTTCATCTCGAAGACACCGATCTCGTTGGTGGAGCCGAACCGGTTCTTGACCGTGCGGAGAATACGAAAAACCTGGCCCCGGTCGCCCTCGAAGTAGAGTACAGCGTCCACCATGTGCTCCAGCACCCGCGGACCGGCAATGGCGCCGTCCTTGGTCACGTGGCCGATGAGCAGGACCGGCAGACCGGTGGATTTTGCCAGGGTGAGCAGGCGCGAGCTGGCCTCGCGGACCTGGGTCACGGAGCCGGGGGCCGATCCCACCTCGCGGCTGTACATGGTCTGGATCGAATCCACGGCCAGGAGCGCCGGCTGCACCTCGCCGGCAAGGGCGACGATGGATTCGACGCAGTTCTCGGTGGCCAGGTAGATCTCCTCGTCGGCAACCCGCAGCCGGGCGGCCCGCATGCGGATCTGGCCGATGGATTCCTCGCCGGTGACGTACAGCAGCCTGCGGCCGCCGCCGGCCAGGGCCGAAAGGAGCTGCAGGATCAGGGTCGACTTGCCGATGCCGGGATCACCGCCGATCAGGACCACCGCGCCGGGCACGATACCGCCGCCCAGAACCCGGTCCATCTCGCCGATACCGGTGACCAGGCGTTGCTGTTCCCTGTCATCGGCTCCGACCAGGGAGTGAACCTCCACCGGCGTGGCTCCCGGATCGGCGGCAGGTGGCCGCACCTGTTCTGCCAGGCTGTCCCACTCGCCGCAGTCCGGGCAGCGGCCGAGCCATTTCCTGCTCTGGTAACCGCAGCGGCTGCAGACAAAGAGGGTTTGCTGTTTTGCGGGCGGGCTCATGACCGGGCTATCGTAGCAGTCTGAATCGAAGCGGAATCGGCGGTGAAGGTTTCGGTGGCTCCTGGTCCACTGTACGCCAAAAGAGAGGAATCATAAAGTAAAAACGGGAAACCCGGACCGGGTAGAGGGTGACAGAAAACCTGGGAACAGGTATTATGGCCCAACTGTTCCAGCTGTTCCGGAGAGACTGCCCATGAAGATCATTGCCGCTCCCAACGCGTTCAAGGGGTCACTCACCGCCGCCGGGGCTGCCGCTGCCATGAGCCGGGGCATCCGGCGGGTACTGCCCGAGGCCGAGATCACGGAGGTGCCGGTGGCCGACGGCGGCGACGGCCTGGTGGCTGTGGCCCTGGAGGCCCTGCACGGGGAACGCCGCCGCCTGCTGGTCACCGGGCCCCGCTTCCACCTGGTGGAAGCGGAATTCTGCCTGGTACCGGCTATGAACCTGGCCGCCATCGAGATGGCCCTGGCCAGCGGCCTGGCCCTGCTGCCGGAGACAGAGCGGAACCCCATGGAGACCACCACCCTGGGCACGGGCGAACTGATCAAAGCGGCCCTGGATCTCGGGGTCGGCCGGATCATCGTCGGCATAGGCGGCAGCGCCACCAACGACGGCGGCATGGGCATGGCCACGGCCCTGGGGGTCCGCTTCCTGGATGCAGAGGGCCGCACGGTCCGGCCGGTGGGCGCCTGCCTGCGGGATGTCCGCCATATCGACATGAGCGGCCTTGATCCCCGGGTCGCGCAGGTCCGGTTCCAGGCCCTCTGCGACGTGGACAATCCCCTCACCGGACCCCGGGGCGCAGCCCGGGTCTACGGTCCCCAGAAGGGCGCGACCCCGGCGCAGGTGGAAGAACTCGACGCCGGCCTGGCCAACCTGGCAGCAGTGATTGCAGACGACCTGGGGACAGATGTCGCCACCCTGCCGGGAGGCGGCGCGGCCGGAGGCCTGGGTGCCGGCCTGTACGCCTTTCTCGGGGCTGAACTGCAAAGGGGGATCGACCTGATCCTGGACCTGGTGGGGCTTGCGGAAAAGATGACCGGCGCCGACCTGGTCCTGACCGGTGAGGGACAGATCGATTTCCAGACCGCCTCTGGCAAGGCACCGGCCGGGGTGGCGGTCCTGGCCCGGAAACAGGGTATCCCCTGTATCGCGCTGGCCGGCAGCCTGGGGGAGAAGCTGGAGGACCTGCACCGTTGCGGTATCGACGCGGTCTTCACCATCTGCCCCGGACCGGTCTCCCTGGAGGAGGCCATGCAACACTCAGCGGACTACCTTGCCACGGCCTGTGAGCAGGTGGTCCGCTGCTTTCTGGCCGGAGGCGCCAGGGAATGAGCCTCTCCGCCCTGCCCCGGGCTTCCGGCCGCATCCTGCTGCGGGCCCTGCTGCTTCTGCTCATTTTCTCCTGTCCCGCCACAGCGACCATGCCGCTTCCTGCCCTGCCTCCTTCCGCCCCCACCCCGGCGCCGGAAAAACAACCATCCCCGGAACAGCAGCTGCCGGGTCTCACCGATCTGATCTCCCGTTCAACGACCCTGCCCAGGCGTCTCATCGACCTGGACAACGACATGCGGAACATGGTCGATGTCAGGCTCCTCCTGGAACGCCGGCTGCCGGCAATCACCCGGCAGGTGGACACCCTCGCCTGGCAGATCACCCTGGCCAGGTCCGACCCCAACCTCAGTTTTGACCATCTCGCCAGCCTGGACGCCAGGCTCCACAAGCTGAAAAACGATCTCGACAGGCTGATGCAGCCGGTGACCGACACCATCGGCCGGCTTGCCGCCTGGAACCGGGAGTGGAGCAGCATCCGGGAGAACGTCCACACCTGGCAGGAGAGGATTCGCAACAATCCCACCCTGGGCCTGGCGGCCGGCCACCTGGACCGGATCCGCAAGACCATCGAGACGGCCCTGGCCCAGATCCAGAAACGGCTGCAGCCCACCCTGGAGGCAGCGGCCCGGATCGGCGATCTCCAGACCAGGGCCTATGCCATGGGCGTCGACCTGCAGGTACTCATCGACGAGGTCCGGGCCACCGGTATCGAGCAGACCGCGCCTTCCATGCTCTCCTCCGCCTTCTACCGCCAGATCAATTCCCGTATCTGGCAGGAGACCTTCCATAACATCACGCTGCTGCTGACGCAGCAGCGAAAAAGTGTCGCCGCCCATGGCTGGGACCTGGCTGCCGCCCTGCTGATCATCCTGCTGCTGATCGCCGCCATCGGCCGCAGCCGTCACCTGGTCAGGCCCTCTGCCCGGTGGGCACCCTTCAGCAGACGACCGGTGGCCACCGGGTTGTTCATCTCCCTGTCCCTGCTCGAGCTGGTCCTCTTCTTCCGCGGCAGCAGCCTGCCGGCCGGCTGGTCCGGCATTGTGCAGATCATCGTTGTCCTGGCCGTCATCCGCCTCACGGGCATCCTGGTCAGCGACCGCTGGACGCGGCGCTTCCTGCGCCAGATCCTCGCCTTCCTGGCCCTGACCCTGTTCCTGAAGCTGATCCGCCTGCCGCATCCCCTGGTCCAGCTCTATATCTTCTATGTCTCCGCCCTTGGCGTCGTCTATCTCCTCTGGAAGAGCTTCCGGCGGGAAAAGAGAAAAAACCTCCTGGCCACGGCCTGGTTCCTGCGTCTCAACGCCCTGCTTCCGGCCATCATCCTGGTGGCGGAGCTGAACGGTTACGACGAGGTGGCCCGGTTCATGTTCAGTTCCTTTCTGCTCACCGTGGTGGCTGTCCTGGTGCTGTGGATGCTCTTTGTCATCAGCACATCCACTGCCGAGTTGCTCTTCTCCACGGTTCCTGTCCCCATCCTGCGCCGGAATGCGCCGGTCATGGTCCGGCAGCTGACCCCGGTGTTCGCCTTGCTCTTTTCCTTTCTGCTCCTCATCTTCGGCCTGGTCATCTGGCGTCTCTATCCCACGCCCGAGGCCGCCTTCCTGGGCCTGAAATCCCTTGGCTTTTCCATGGGCCCCCTGCAGATCACCCTGCCCCTGGTCCTGTCGGCGGCCGGGGTGGTCTATACTGCCCTGCTGGCCTCCAAATGGCTGCAGGCCCTGCTCCGCCAGGAGATCCTGCCCAGGTATCATGCAGATATCGGTGTCCAGCTCTCCATCACTCGCCTGGTCCATTACGCGGTCCTGCTCATCGGCTTTCTGGTCCTGCTGCGGCTCCTGGGTTTCGAGCTGACCAAGCTGACCATTCTGGGCGGCGCCCTGGGCGTGGGTATCGGCTTCGGCCTGCAGGCCATTGTCAACAACTTTGCCAGCGGCCTGATCCTGCTCTTTGAACGACCCATCAAGGTGGGGGACATGATCCAGGTCGGCGCCGACATGGGAGAGGTAAAAAAACTCGGCCTGCGGGCCACGGTGGTCCAGACCCTGGACAATGCCGAAATCGTGGTCCCCAATTCAGACCTGATCACCGGCCAGGTCACCAACTGGACACTCGCCGAACGTCGCATCCGGGTCAAGGTACCGGTCGGGGTGGCCTATGGCTCCGACATCCAGAAGGTACTGGAGATCCTGCTCGCCTGTGCCGAGGACAATCCCCTGGTTCTCACCAGGCCCAGGGCACGGGCCCTGTTCCTCGCCTTCGGCCCCAGCTCCCTGGACTTCGAACTCCGGGTCTGGATCTCGGACTTCAGCAACCGCCGCCAGGTGCTCAGCGAACTGAACCAGGAGATCGAAAGTGAATTCCGCAGCGCCGGTATCGAGATCCCCTTCCCGCAGCAGGATATCCATCTCCGTTCCATCGACGAGCCGGCACGCCGGGCTCTGCAGGATATGGGGCAGGAATGATCATC
>JALSNC010000239.1 GCA_026987195.1 Desulfobulbaceae bacterium
ATTCTTTTTTTCCCAAGACCATGGAACCAGGCCAGGGCGGATTTATCGAGCCGCAGGGTGGTCGGACCCGGCATCAGGCCCCTGCCCTCCTCCGCGGCCAGCAGGAGATCCACCAGGCTGATACGGTGGCTGCCCATGTCATACCAGCCGGCAAGATAGCACCAGTCGGACTTTTCCTCGAAATCGGCAATAACCAGTCCCTCCGGCATGGTGGCCATGCGCATGGTGCGGATCTCCTCGGCCACCTGGTGGCGGCCGCAGGCCAGCGGACCGCGATTGTTTTCAAGAAAATCACTGATCCCGTCCACCGGAACGGTGAAACCACAGCGGTCATCGGCGGCAGGAGAGGGGCTGAACAGGGAAAGCTGTCGGGTCCCTCTGCCGTGGCGCAACCGTTCATCTTCGGGTACCGGCCGCAGGGAGAATACAACGCCATCGACCCTGTAGCGGGTGCCGTAGCGGTTGCCGGCGATGTCCTCGAGCCGATATTCCGTGCCGTCGGCCAGTCGGCAGCAATGTTCGACAACGATTTCCTGGCCGTCTTTGCTGAAAAATACACGGGAGAACTGTTCGGCGTACCCGGTGTCCGGCGTCCTGGCTCCGGGCAGGGCATCGAGGAGTTCCCAGGTATGGGTTTTGGGCAGGAGTATCCTGAGCAGCGGCTTGTCCGGGTCCGGCCAGGCGAGCTGGTACCGCCCGTCGTCTGTTGTGCCGGTGGCAATGGAGCCGGCGTCGAGGTGGAGAAAAAAGAGGCGTGCCAGGTGCATGCCCAGGGAGGATTCCACCATCTGCAACGTGGAACGGGACCCGTGCTGATTGAGTATCCGCTCGTTCTTGCTGGCGCTCTGCCATTCCAGCTCCCGGCGCAGGCTCTCAGCATTTTTGCACAGCCGGCTCTGCAGGGCGTGCTCGTGTTCCTGTGCCAGGAAAGGAAAAAGCAGTTGCAGCTCCTGGACGGCCTGGTCGGCAAGCTGCACCGTGGCCTCCATGTCACCTGCCTGCAGGACAAGGTGTTGCCGACCCTTTGCGCCGGTGATTACCACCCTGGCGGATCGTCCGGCACTCCTGTCGCGGAGAAACCTGCCGATCCGGAACCATAGGGATTGCGGAAAGAGGGTGGCCAGGGGAAGGAGCATGGCATCGTCCGGATAGAGGCAGAGCATGGCCAGGGCTGCCACATGCCGGCAGCGGGTGCCACCCCGGCGGGCGAGACACCGGCTGCAGGTGCCGTCCCGGAACACGAAACTCCGCTTGCCGCTCGCCTCTGCCATGTGCAGCGTCGCCTGTGTGCCATCGGAACATAACAGGCCGCCATAACGGCGCTGCCAGAGAAACAGAACGGCCTTGTCGGACCGGAGCATTTCCAGTGCATCGGCAAGGTGTTGCTCACTGAACCAGGTCTTCAGCAAAGCAGCATGAGCAACAGGCAGCAGATGATGTTCTGTAAGGGGTGTATGAACCGATGACGGAAGGAATCGCATGCCTGCCGGAAAGATGCCGGATGATGAATGAGGTAACGAGAAGAGGGAACGGTTGTGACAACAACTTATGAAAATATCCCGGCATGGTCAGCAGGGCAAGAAGAAACTGCGTACAATGTCCGCCTGACCGCATGAAACATGGCAGAGGGAAAAGACCTGCCTGTCAATAAGGCGGCCACTTTTCAGACTTTCGCTGCCCCCTGTTTTCCTTTTTCTCAATCCGGCGATCAAGGCTTTCCTCATACGCATTGCCGGCAATCATCGACCCCATGACAAACACCTTTTCCATGTCCCGGGACTCATGTTTTTTTTCAAAAAATTCTACTTCCCGGGACGCGGCATCATGTTCATTCAAGTCGAATATATTGTCGTCGAATACATTGTCGTCTTGCCAAGA
>JALSNC010000240.1 GCA_026987195.1 Desulfobulbaceae bacterium
GCGGCCGACGTGGTTTCATCAGGATCTACGGCGTGGCGATCTTCCTCTGGCGAATCCTGGTGGTGCTCTCCCTGGGCTACCTGGCCTCCATGATGGCCGGTGGGCTGGGAATCTTCATCACCATGGGTGCGGTCCTTGTCTGGATCGGCATGCCGGTGTATGGTTTCCTGCAGCGGCTGCCCCTGTACCGGCAGCAGAACCCCCGCCTGCTGCGCCATCTCGGCCTGCGGCTGCTGCTCACCGTTGTGCTGGCCATACTGGTCTTCCGGTTTGCCGGCTGGCACAGGCGGATCACAGTGCCGGCGGTGGTGGAATATGAACACCAGGTCCGGGTACGGGCCGGGGCACCAGGCTTTGTGCGGCGGGTGATCATCAGGGACGGGACCAGGGTCCATGCCGGCGACCTGCTCCTGGTCCTCGACAATCCGGAGCTGACCGCCTCCCTGGCCGAAACCGATCTGCGGCTTGCGCAACTGGAGGTAAAGAGCCGGCTGGCCCACAGCCGTGAAGATCTGACCGGCCTGCGGATCATCAGGGAACAGCAGCATGCCCTGGAAGCCAAACGGCGGCTACTGGCACAGGACAGGGCCGCCTTGCGCATTACCGCACCTGCAGAGGGTATGGCCATCGCCCCGGAGATCGAGACCCTGGAATCCACCTTTCTCGAGCGGGGCACGGAGATCCTCTGGATCATCAGTGCCGGCCAGAAGCACCTGGTCGCCGCCGCGGCCCAGGACGACATTGATACCCTGCGTACCCTGGTGGGCCGGCCGCTGTCCGTAGACATGCGTGATGTCGGGGCCGGTGCGTTTTCGGCCGTCCTGTCACGGGTGGCGCCCAGGGCCACCATGGAGCTGCCCCACCCGGCCCTGGCCGCACTCTACGGCGGACCGCTGGATGTTCGCCAGGAGGCGGTGGACAGTGGCGGCAGAACCATGGAACAGCGCTACCGGATCCAGTTGTTCCGGCCGGTCTTCATCCTTGAACTGGCCCTGCCTTCAGAGGTGATCGGGCGGCTGCGCGAAGGACAGCGGGCCCGGCTTCTCGTCCGCGGCCAGCGGATGACGCCGGCCCGGGTCCTCGGAGACTGGTGGCGGAACTGGCTGAAGAGGAAACAGCGGGCCGGCAGGCAACAATGACGATACCACACCATGCGGCCCCTCAAGATCCTCATCCTCGTTCTCCCGGCTCTTCTTCTCCTGCTGATCGCTGCCCGCTGCCCCCTGCTTGCCCTGGCCACCCGCCAGCTCCTGCGGCTGCAGGGCGCCACTGCCGTCGAGGTGCGGGTCGCCCGGCTCTCCCTGCACAGGGTCTCCTTTGACGCCATCGCCTTTTCCCTGCCCCTGGCAGGCGACCGGATCACCGTCCGCCTGGAGGAACTCACCGCCTCCTGGAACACCGCCGGTCTCCGTGCCGGCCGCCTGGACCGGATCATCATTGATTCCGCCAGCGTCCACCTGCCGGAACCGGCCAATGCCGACCAGGGTCCCCGGACCACCGTGCCGCTCTCCCTGCCCGATCCGGCCTGGCAGAAGCGGTTCCCGCTGCACCGTCTGCTCATCAGACAGCTCCATCTCGCCGGCCGGCGGGCCGGGGCCCTGGCGGGAAAGGCCCTTGCCCTGGACCTGAACATCGACAACAAGGGGGTGCACGGCAACCTTGCAGTACAGACCACAGATGGCATGGCCCTGCATCTTGCAGCTGATCTTGCCAGGGACAACAGCCTGACCCTGCAACTGGAGGACGGCCGGAAAGCAGGGGCTGAAATCTTCCGCCTCTCTGTTGAGGCAGGTGACAGACACCACCTGACTGGACGCTTCACACTGCAGCTTGACCGCCTGGCACAGCCCGCGGCGCTGGCGGGCAGCAAACTGCCCCGGCTCAGCGGCACCATCAGCGGCCACGGCTGGATCGATACCCGCGCCGGGGTCCCTTCCTTTTCCCTGAACCTGGACGCCGGCAGGACCCGGATCGCTTCTCTGTCCCTGGAGCGGTTCACCCTGCGGCTCGATGGGACCATGTCGGCCGACAGGCAGAAAATTCTCCTCGGCACCACATCCCACCTCTCCCTGGCCGGTCTGCAGGGACCGGGATTTGCCGCTGCCACCGCAGACCTGCCCCTGGCCGGCACCTACAGGAGGAAGGGATCGGAACTGCTCCTGCATCCGGTGCCTGGCCGTCCATGGACAGGGACAGGCATCAGGGCATCGTCCTGGCAGTGTTCGCACCTTGCGATCCGGCCCGCCCTGGCCATCGGCGTGCAGGCAGACCGGACAACCGTGCGCCTGGCCGGGAACTTCCGGCTCGTGACCGGCAATGTCCGCCACGGCGACCTCCTTCTCGAGAAGCTGGTCCTGGCTCCGCGGCAGCAGACCGAAGTCACCATCCGTCCAGGGCGCTGGACCCTGCAGCCGGGTGACTGGCTGCTGACACCCTCTGTCCTTTTCACGGGAACAGGAACCCTGCGCCTGCAGCCGGCCACCGTCACAGTCCGCACCCTGGCCGGCAGAAACGGCCGGTGGCACATCCGGGGTGCGCTCAATTCCCCGGGCCTGACCATGGCCGGCCACGGCCACCGTCTTCCGCTCTCGGATCTCGTTCTCGACCTGCAGGCCGATGCCCGCCGCCTGCGGGGTCAGATCGCATTCTCCATCGGCCAGCTCCCCGGACGGCTGGAAGCAGTTTTCCATCACGCTCCGGCCCTGGCCCGTGGAGGAGCTGAACTGCGCACCGCCGCACCCATCCGTTTCAGCCCCGAGCAGCCCCTCTCCAGCCTGGGGGCCGGACTTCCTGTGGATCTTGACAAGGGCCGCCTCGCCATAACCGGCACAGCATCCTGGTCCGGTACCGCCCCCCCCTCCCTGCAGGCCGATGTCCGCCTGGACGACGGTGCCGGCAAGGCCGGAGAAATCGTCTTTTCCGGGCTCTGTCTCGAGGAGCGCATGCGGATCCTGCCGCAGCCCGAATCCCTTGCTCCGGCCACCATCACCCTGGCCAGCCTGGATGCGGGCATCAGGGCCGAGGGGATGGAGGCGGTGATCGCCCTTGTCCCCTCCTCCGGCAACAGGGAACCGCAACTGCGCATTGACCGGTTCACAGCCCGTCTCTTCGGCGGCAGGGTCACGGCCTCGGATATCCTCCTCGACCTGACAGCACCTGACAGCAGCGCCATCATCACCATCAGCGGCTTTGACCTGAGCGAAATCGTCCGCCTTATGCAGGTCAAGGACCTCCAGGTCAGCGGCCTGGTGGACGGCCGGCTGCCGATTCATCTGACAAAAGAGGGGATCCGCATCCGGGACGGCGAGCTGCGCAACCGTCCCCCGGGCGGCATCATCCGCTACCGGCCGAAGGAAAAAAGCCCCCTGGCCACGATGGAAATCACCGGATACGCCCTCAGGGCCATGGAGGACTTCCGTTACGACCTCCTCACCGCCAGGGTGAACTACCGGCCCGATGGCCAGCTCAACGTAGCCCTCCATCTGGAAGGACACAGCCCGAGACTGGAGACCAGCCGGCCGGTCCACCTCAACATCAACACCGAGCAGAACCTGCTTTCGCTCCTGAAAAGCCTGCGCTACAGCCGCGCCCTGACAGATGAACTGGACAAATCCATCCAACACCACTACAATAAACCTCCAGCCACGACTCCATGAAGGGTAACTGATCGCAGGGTACACAACGTCACGATTTTTCAACCTCGTTTTTGTAAGGGGTCTCAGGTGCCGCAGCCGAAC
The DNA here is from genome assembly GCA_026987195.1 of Desulfobulbaceae bacterium. Classification (GTDB taxonomy): domain Bacteria; phylum Desulfobacterota; class Desulfobulbia; order Desulfobulbales; family Desulfobulbaceae; genus DRKI01. Next base: position 3,738 of record JALSNC010000240.1, read on the forward strand.
TCATCTCCCGGGTTCCAGCTCCGTGACCAGCCACTCCCAACCCGCTCTCACAGGAGGAACTATGTACCGGCTCTTCATTCCTTTGCTTTTTCTGCTCCTGGCCACCACCGGCTGTTCACCAACGGTGCGCATGGAGGCACCGGAAAAACCGATCACCATCAACCTCAATGTCAAGATCCAGCACGAGATCCGCGTCAAGGTGGAAAAGGAACTCGACAACGTGCTCAGCGAGGACTCCGGTCTCTTCTGACCCGTTTGGCCGTTGTTGCCCGCTGCCATGTCATCGGTGCCCACAAGGTGCTCGCCGGCTGGTAATCGCTTACAGCATTGTGGTTGAAAATACCGGTGGTTGGTTATCCCGTGAGGGGTTACGCCGGCTGTTGTGTCCCGGCTTCTGACTTTCGACTTCTGATACACGGAGGATTCCCATGAAAAAAAGCCTCTTTCTGCTCTTTCTGGCCCTGTCCCTGGTCTGTCAGCCCGCCTTTGCCATTGACCTGCGGACGGCAAAGATCAAGGGGCTGGTAGGAGAAACGGCCACAGGCTACCTGGCACCGGTCAAGCCACCGTCGCCGGAGGTGGCGAAACTGATCCAGACCATCAATGCCAAGCGCAAGCAGCACTACAAGGAGATCGCCAGGCGCAACAGAACCTCCCTGCAGGCCGTGGAGCTCCTGGCCGGGAAAAAGGCCATCGAAAAGACACCGCCCGGTCAGTTCGTCAAGATCAACGGGGCCTGGAAGAAGAAATAGCTCGGCAGCAGGTCCGACGTTTTCGGTACCACCAGTTTGACAAGCCGTAACACCTTCCCTTATACTACCCTGTAACAGGAGCCTGTTCCTCCGGCCGGGCAGCGGATTTCCGGGCCGGATTGACGGAACAGCGGCACCTCGTGCCGGGCCGGCGCGTCACCAAGTGCGCGGCCCGGCTTCCCGGTAAATTCAAGGTGTTTCCGGCCCATGAATCTTCGCGCGACACAGCTGTCTCCTTCCCGGCCCGGGAGATCCTGGCGGAGGGAATCATCCACCGGCCTGCTGCGCAAGCTGTCATGGGGCCAATCGCAGTCCGGCCGTTCCACCCGTGGGTGGCCAGGGGCATCGACTCTGCTGCTCTCATGCCTGCTGCTCCTGCTGCTGCCCGCTCCGGCGCTGGCGGTCCAGATCCATGGCGGGGCTGAAGGACTGGTTTCCCACCAGATCGGCCACCTGCTCTTCCTCACCGGCATGGGCTACCTGCTGTGGCGTCTCCGGCGCCGGAACCTGCAGGGTGCCGGCTGGCGCCCCTTCAGGCTTTTTCTCTGCTGCATCATCCTCTGGAATATCACCACTATCACCGGCCACTGGCTGGACGAGATCATCCCGCCTGCCCGCTTTCTCAGAAACGGCTCCATGATCACCTCCTTCCGGGTCACCGACCTGCCGGATCTTCTCTTTTACGCCACCAGGCTCGATCATTTCCTGCTGGTGCCGGCCTTTCTCTTTCTTCTTTCCGCTCTGCAGCGCTGGAGCCGGCATACATGATCCTTCCCTGGTGGCCGGTCAGAATAACTGATATCGCAGGCTCGGTGATCATCCTCATCCTGAGCGTGCTCTGCTTTCTGATTGCCATGAACTGGCGGAAGAACAACCAGGAAAATCTCTTCTGCCAGTATGTCTTCATGCTCACCTCCTTCCTGGTCCTGTTTGCTGTTTCCCGCTCCATCGGTCACCTGGTCAAACAACTGCTCCTGGCAGGGGGATTGCACTCCACCTGGCTGCACATCGCGCCGTATACCGGTGCCATCAACACGGCCAGCTTTCTCATCATCTTCACCCTGGGCATCTACTTCAGCCGCATGCAGCGGGTACACGAACAGGTGGACCAGTACAGAAACAACCTGGAGAGCCTGGTCAGGAAACGGACCAGGGAACTGCATGAGGTCAACGACAGCCTGACAGAAGAGATCCGCAAACGACACGCCGTGGAACGGAACCTGGCAGGATCCCTGCAATTTCAGCAGGAGCTGACCAGCACCATTCCGGTTCCCTTCTACTACAAGGACTGCCGGGGCATGATCATCGGCTGCAACAGGAGCTTCGAGTACTTTTTCGGCCTCCGCCACGAGGAAATCATCGGCCGGAGTTTTGAAGAGCTGGTGCCGGCCGATCTGGCGGCACTGGAGCGGAACAGGGACCGGCAACTGCTGGCCGAACCCGGCCTGCAGATCTACGAGGCCCGGATCAGCGGTACCGGCCCACGCTCCCGCCAGGTGGTCTTTCACAGGGCCCCATTCTTCGACGTCGACGGCCGCATCAACGGTATCATCGGAGTTCTCCTCGATATCACCGATGTCAAGGAAGCGGAACAGGCCCGGACCACAGCGGAGCGGCAACTGCAGAAGGCCAAGCGGATGGAGGCCATCGGTCTCATGGCCGGCGGCGTGGCCCATGACCTGAACAACATCCTCTCCGGCATTGTTTCCTATCCCGAACTGCTTCTCATGAACCTGGATGCGGACAACGAACTGCGCGGGCCGCTGGAGGAAATCCGCCGTTCCGGCCAGAGAGCGGCGGCCGTGGTGGCTGATCTCCTCACCGTAGCCCGCGGCGTCGCCTCCACCAGGAAGGTGCACAGCCTGAACAGCCTGGTCACCGAATACCTGGAATCACCGGAATTCGCCAACCTGCGGCGGAAATACCCCGAGATCAGGTTCGATATCCTGCTGGCACCGGACAGCGGCAACATCTCTTGTTCCGCCATCCACATCAACAAATGCCTGATGAACCTGGTGACCAATGCCGTGGAGGCCGTAGGGCAGAGGGGCAGGATCGTGATCGCCACCCGCAGGCAGGATATCGACCGGGAGACCGCCACAGAACTGGGTATTGCAAGGGATATCTATGGGGTGCTCGAAATCACCGATTCCGGCCCGGGAATCGCTCCCAATGACCGGGAACATATCTTTGAGCCCTTCTACAGCACCAAGGTCATGGGAAAAAGCGGCACCGGTCTCGGCCTGACCGTGGTCTGGAACACGGTCCAGGACCACGACGGGGCGGTACGGGTGGCCAGCGACAGTGACGGCACGTCCTTTGCCCTCTATTTCCCACTGACCCGGAAAGAACGGGAAGGCAAAGGAGACCGGGTGGAGCTCTGTGATCTCAAGGGAAGGGGTGAACTGATCCTGGTGGTGGATGACGATCCGCTGCAGCGGGACATCGCCACCCAGATGCTGCTCCTGCTCGGCTACAGGGTCGAGGCGGTGGCTTCAGGGGAAGAGGCGGTGGAATACACGGAACACCGCCATGCCGACCTCGTCCTGCTGGACATGGTCATGGCACCGGGCATGAGCGGCCTGGAGGCCTTCCGGAAAATTCTGCAGCGCCATCCGGGCCAGAAGGCGGTCATCGCCAGTGGTTACTCTCAGACCGAGGAGATCCGCAAGACCATGGAGCTCGGGGCCGGCGGTTTCATCAAGAAACCCTACACCATGGAGGAGCTGGCGGTTGCGGTGGGCAACGAACTGAACAAACCGTCACAGTTCGTGCCTGTCCAGAAATGAGGTTTTTTCGTAGCGACGCAGAAATCGGACAAAAATACCATTTCCGGACAGACACTAGTTCACCGATATCGGCAGCCACCTTGAATTATAGCTGCTTTTGGTAAAAGTTCAGCAGTGCCTCAGGTAAGCGCGCCGACTCCGGATGGCGTGCTGATGAACTTTTACGGGAGTGCCGGGTGGATGCCGCCCTGGAGACGGATTCAGAAGGCGTAGGTGAATTTGGCCCAGATATTGAACCCTTGTGTCCTGTTGCGGGCACCCAGTTCATACTGGTTCCGCAGCGAAAAGAACATGTTCCTGTAATTGTACCAGACCCCCGGGCCGACGGCAAAAACACGGCTGTGGCTGGTCTCGTCCTGGCGAAGCAGTTCGCGGACCGGAGCAGGAACGGATTCGTCCAGGTCAAAGGAATCGTCCGTGGTCTGGGTGGAGTAGTAGCCGCTTGCCCCAAGCCTGAACCGCGGGCTGAAGGCATAGGAGATCGAGTAATCGACATGGAACTCCTGGCCGGGGTCCCGGTCGACCTCGACACCGTAGACCGTGGCATAGCGGTCCTGGCGGGTGTTGAAGTCATACATGAACTTGGCAGACAACTCCCAGTTATCCACCAGGTAGGTGACGGCGAAGACCGGTTCAATGGTCCAGAAATTCTGGCCCACCGAGGCCATGTTGCCGTCATCCTGACCGGTGGGGATGTAGATATCGGCCAGGGAAGCGGCCAGGTGCAGCCGGCCGTCCATCAGGTGCCAGGACAGGATACAGGGACTGTAGATGAAGTAGGGAATATCGGTGTTGCTGTAGGATCGTTTTGTCTCCGGTCCCACCGGGGCATTGAAATCCAGGTCCACGCCCGCCACCAGGGCAAAGGCATGCATGCCGTAATTGG
>JALSNC010000241.1 GCA_026987195.1 Desulfobulbaceae bacterium
AAGGCACCACCCGGTGCCTGGCCGCCGATCCAGAAAAGATAGCCGGCAACAAGGATCATCAGGGGGACCAGTATCCGGGCAAGCAGTTCCAGGACAGGATCAGGTGGCCCCGCCTGCCGGGGCGTCTTTCCTGCCAGGGACCAGACACCGGTCAGGGCCAGGAGCAGCACACCCATCTCCAGCAGGGTGTCGTAACCGCGAAAATTCAGCAGGACAGCGGTTACCGGGTTGCTGACGCCGCTGGCCTGCAGATTGACGTTCACCATGGGGGCCAGGCCGGGAGAAGTGGCCGGCAGCGAGAGGAGAACATATCCCAGCCCCCCGGCCAGGGCCGCCAGCAGTGGCAGGAGGATCAGACGGGGCACGTGCTGTCTCTGGTGTCGGTGATGGCTCTTCATCCCGGTGTTTCCTGTGCTTGCTCTCCTGTGACTCGAGGGAAAGGGGCCACCGGTTGCAGCAGGTGGTTGCCGGCAATACGTTTGAATAATAACGATTTTTTGTAACAGTTCGGCAGTGCGTCAGCTGTGCGTGATCGTGACTGGCCGCTATAGTCTGCTATGCGGCCAGTCATGAGCGCGTGCAGATGGCGTGCTGCTGAACTGTTACTTTTCGAGTCGTGCCTGGGCGGCCAGCAGCAGGGCGCCGGTCAGGCCCGCGCCAATGGCTGCCTCGGCCAGGGCGATGTCGATGCCACCGAGCCGGACCCATGCCAGCGCCATCACCAGGCCGAAGGAGATGAACAGAACAATGGCCCGGAACAGGTCCGGGCTGGCCAGGGCCCGCCAGGCCAGCCAGATCAGGGTCAGCCCGAGTAGACCATCAAAGGCCCATTGTACCATGGTCAGCGTTTCCACATCTTCACTCCCCGTTGTCGGGCTGCCACAGCCACCAGGTGGGCCACGCTCGCGCCGGCAACCAGCACCAGCAGCCAGATGAGCAGCAGTTTCCCGGCCACGGGCCATGATTCCGCCTTCAGAGCGAGCCCGGCGACCATCAGGCCCAGTCCCACGTTGTCGGCCTTTGTCAGAGCGTGCAGGCGGGTGTAGACATCCGGAAAGCGCAGCAGGCCGACAGTTCCGGCCAGAAAGAAGAAACCGCCGCCCAGCAACAGCACTGCGGCGAAAAGGTCAGTCAGTGGCATGGTCGGCCTCCGGGTCCCTCCAGGCCCTTCGCACAAAGGCCACCGCCGTTACGGCGGCAAGCAGGGCGAACAGCAGGGCCACATCACGCACCGCGTCGTTGCCGCCAGCCTCCGCCAGCAGCAGAAGCACGGCGACCGCGGTGGTACCGAACAGCTGGCCGGCCAGCATGCGGTCGGCCGGAGTGGGCCCCCGAAGGACACGCCACATCCCGACGCAGAGGTTCATCAGCAGGAACAGGGCCAGGGAAAAGCAGAGGGGCTGCATGATCAGTGATCCTCCCCATGTCGATAGGTGATGTACCTGTTGATGTCCCGCCGGCTACGGCATCGTGCCAGGTTCCCTGGTTCCGACCCCGGCAAGGCGGACGCCAAACAGCTCGGCCACACGCACTTCCACGGCCTTCAATTCGGAGAGCGGGTCGCTCTCCTGGTCAAGAACATGGATGGAGAGATACTCGCTGTCCATCTCTGCGCTCAATGTGCCTGGCAGCAGGCTGACCGTATTGGCCATGAATACCCGGGCCAGGCCGGGGGGCAGCCGCCATCTGTATCTGTGGAGGCCGGGGGTGATCGGCAGGCGGGGGTGGAAGACCCGCCAGGCCACATCCACTCCTCCCCGCAGGGAATGCCAGAGAAAAAACGGAATAAAGCGGGCAGCTCCCTTCACAGACAAGGACAGCGGCGGCAGGAGCAGGACACTGACCATGGTCGCC
>JALSNC010000242.1 GCA_026987195.1 Desulfobulbaceae bacterium
CCGCATAGGTTAGGCTATAGCGGTCAGGCACGCCTGCACAAATCTGCGGCCCCTGAGAGCGCTTACAGCATTGTGGTCGAAAAAACCGGTGGTTGGTTATCCCGTGAGGGATTACGATCCACGGTCCCCTGGCTGTTTTTCCTTGACGGCCGACGTCCGGGGCGTATGATTATTACAGGTGGTCCTTGGATCACTCGCCGGAATGTATTGCGGGCCAATGTTTTTCGGCCAGCTTCCATGTGAAATGGGCCCGTAGAAAGTCCATCACGCTGCTCTCCACCCACTCCTCCGATGCCATGCGCAGAGGCCCCAGCTCCCTGAAATTACGAATACTCGGGGGGATCTTTGTCGTCTTCTTCCTTTCCATGGGCATGGTGCTCTACGGCACCTGGACCTACCAGCGGAACAGGCTGGTGGAACAGACCAGTCAGCACGCCCTCCATACCGGCCTTCTGATCGAGGCCGGCCTGCGCACCTCCATGCTGCTCAACGATCGGCAGGCCACCATGGAGACGATCCGCAAGATGCTGCGTCTCAAGGGCTTTTCCCTGATCAATGTCATGAACAACCGGGGCGAGGTGGTCATGAGCAGTGATCCGGCCCAGATCGGCCTGACCCTGGACCGGGCAAAGGAGCCGAGCTGCCAGGTCTGCCATGCCGGCGGGGCAACGGCGAAAAAATCGGCCGTGGTGATGGACAGGGAGAACGGGGACTTCCTTCGGACGGTGACCGTCATTGCCAATGAACCGGCCTGCTATGGCTGTCATGCCGCAGAGGAGAAAATGGTCGGTATCCTGGTCATCGACTCCTCCCTGGCGGAGTTGAACAGGCTGATTGCCACCATGTCCCGCCGCATCGTCCTCTCCGGGATCGCCGGTTTCCTGGTCGGCTTTTTCCTCCTCCAGCTCATCATCACCCGTTTTCTCACCAGGCCGCTGGACAGGCTGCTGGACGGTTTCACCCATATTGCCAGGGGCGATTTCGACTACTGGGTTGATGTCCGCTGCGGTGGCGAGATCGAGGATATGGCAACATGCTTCAATGTCATGAGCCGGACCATTGGCCGCTACGTGGTGGAGGTGAGCCGCAGAAAGGCAGAGGTGGAGACTCACTACACCATTGCCGAGGCCCTGGGGCAGACCATCGAGAAGAAGGTCCTCAAGGAGGTCGTGGTCGATCTTCTCTGCCGCGTCCTTGAGGCGGCAGAGGTGTCCCTTGTCCTTCTTCTGGACAACAAGGAGGGGATCTTCGAGGCTGTCCATGGCCGAAGATATGACAAGCGGCATTATCACTGTCTCTATGATCCGGACTCGGGCATGGATCCTCCCGGGAACCTGGAAAGAGAAGAGATCGACAGGCTGATGCATCATGGCTATACGCAGCCCTTTTTCTCAGGGACCGGGAACCGTCTCCTGGTGCCCATCCAGCTCGAGGGCATGCAGATGGGGCTGGCCTGTGTCATCAAACCGGCAGGAGAGACCTTCACCATCGACGAGCGGAAGATTGTTCCGGTGCTGGCCCATCATATCTCCATCTCCTTTGCCAATGCCCGTCTCTATTCCATGGCGGTGACCGACGGACTCACCGCCCTCTATACCAAGCGCTACTTCAATCTCAAGATTGACGAGTACATAGATCATGCCAATGAGGGCGAGACCGGGTTCTGCGTGGTGATCCTCGATCTGGATCATTTCAAGGAGGTCAACGACTCTCATGGTCATCCGGTGGGAGACCAGGTCCTTGCCCGCGTGGCCGATCTGATCAGGGAGAATATCCGTCACGGTGACATACCGTGCCGCTACGGTGGCGAGGAGTTTGTGCTCCTGCTCAGGGGAGAGAGCCTG
>JALSNC010000243.1 GCA_026987195.1 Desulfobulbaceae bacterium
TTGACCGGCGCACCGCCCTGCGCCGCCTCTTCACCCATCACGGAATCCACTCCCTGGACGTCACCGCCGCCGGCCTGCCCGCTGCCCTGGTCAACCGCTACCTCGAAATCAAGGCCTCCGGCAGGCTTTAGCCGGGGATTCAGCGGGAATTACGATTTGGCCTCGCCTGAAATCGTTGCAGCGCAACGATTTTGCCAAATTAAAAAAATACTGGCTTTTCAGGAGGATGGGAGTATTGTATGGGCGAATCAATAACGCATGATCTAAGGAGCTTTTTCATGAAGTTGTTTGTTACGATGCTCTTTGCAGCAATGATTATTGTCAATCAGTCCACGGATGCTCATGCCGCTGATGCAGGAGGCGATGGATATGCGGGTTCCAGGCAATGCCTGGAATGTCATGCTGATTATTATCACGGTTGGAAATCGACACTGCACCCGTACAAATTCCAGACCGCCACCCCTGCGGCCATTGTGGGTGATTTTACCAGGAACAATACCCTCAATATCGATGGGCATACCGTTCGCATGGAGAAAGCCGGGGATAAATACTTTATTCATGCCATCGGGCCTGATGGCAAGGAACACGCGTACCTGATAAAATACCTGATAGGCGGGTTCTGGAAGCAGCTTTATGTCACCGAGTTTCCAAACGGTGAACTTCATATACTGCCTGCGATGTGGATCGTGGAGACGCAGAAATGGCAACGGTGTAAAAACTGGTACAGGACGATCTATCAGATATCCTGTACAGGCTGCCATAATACCGGTTCTCAACTGAACTACGACAAGGCAACAGAAACATACAAAACCACCTGGGCTGACAAGGGGGTGGCCTGCGAGGCATGTCATGGTCCGGGCCGAAAACATATCGAGGCTGCAAGAAACAAGGGAGACGTCTACGCCACCATAATTAATCCGGCCAAAATTCCCGATATTCACAGGGCCGCCATGGTCTGTGGATCATGTCATAACAGAGGAACGACACCTGATGGGAAATATGGCTATCCTTACGGGTATAAACCCGGAGATCAGCTCAATTTTATGTTTACGGAAAAACCGAAACTGCATCCGGATCACACCTCAAAAGCCAACCGGCAGCAGTATGTGGACTGGAAAAAGAGCGGCCACGCACGGGAAGGTGTTCTTTGCTGGGACTGCCATTTTACCCACCGTCGCGGCAAGGCAAACAAGGCACAGACCAAACTGCCCGGAAATGCATTGTGCCGGAGTTGCCATGTTGTGGGGCAGCAGGGAGTGCATGCTATTCACAGCGTGAACAATTGTATAGGATGTCATATGCCTGCCCTCGGAAAACGAGGTGTCAAGGGAGATGTGCACAGTCACGAGTTCAGGGTGATAAGTCCCGCTGACAGCATTGCGGCGGGAGGAGTAGGCAAGCAGCCAAACTCCTGTAACCTCTGCCATTATCACAAGAACGATGATCCGGCAAAGTTGCTTGAAATACTTGAAAGAATAAAAAAAGAGCGTCGGGACAGAAGAGTATTCTAGGGAGTGAACAGCGCGCCTATCCTGGCCTGGATGCTTTCCGCTGCCTCCCTCGGGGTGGCAAAGTCTGCCGGTTGCCGGATGGGTCGGCCGATGACAATATAATCGGCGCCATTGCGGAAGGCCTCCTCCACGTCCACGGTGCGTTTCTGATCGTCGATGTTCCTGACCGGCCGGATGCCCGGTGTGACGACGATGAGACGGTCCCCGAGCTCCTCCCGGATAACTGCCGCCTCCAGGCCGGAGGAGATGATGCCGTCGCAGCCGATCTCCAGGGCCCGTCTCGCCCTGGACAGAACCAGGTCCTTGACATTCACCTTGAAACCCAGATCCTCCACGTCGCCCTGATCCAGGCTGGTGAGAACCGTGACCGCCAGGATACCGAGATCGCCCTTTTCCTCGACCGCGGCCCGAAGTATGGAGTCGTTGCCGTGGACCGTGGTGAACGAGACGCCATACTTCTTCAATTCGTGCACAGCGGAACGGACGGTCTGGGGAACATCGAAGAACTTGAGGTCGACAAAGACCTTCTTGTTCCGGTCAATGAGCCACCTGACCAGCTCGAAATAGCCGCCCGCCATGAAGAGCTGCAGGCCGACCTTGTAGAATGTTACGGCGTCACCGAGGTGGGTGACGAGTTGTTTGGCCTCCTCGGCGCCGGAGACGTCCAGGGCGAAAATAAGCCGGTCCTGCGGTGGGATCTTCTTGGTGGAGAGATGGTTGTCCTGCATGGATATTCCGTTGATCGTCAAAGATAAGGAAGGAGGCCGGGGTGGATGTTGTCGCCTGGCCGGCCCGGGAAACGGTCAGCCGACTATATTCCACAACACCCCACATTGCCACGAAAAAAAGGGGGTTCCCGGGGGACCTGGCTGGTAAGGCTGTTTTGGTGCGGTTGACCGGAACAGATCTCTTCAGTGCAGTCGGCCGGCGAGCATGGCGGCCGCCAGGGCAACCAGGCACCATAAGAGAATTTTTATCCACCCGGGAGCAGGTTCTCTCTTTTCCTGACGATAGCGCGCATTGATTCCGGGCGTGTTCCCGGGTCCTGTGGAATCCTCTGGCGTGAGCAGCCAGCAGGCGATTTCTTTCCATCTGTTCGTTTCTGCCATTTTCGCCTCCCTCGACGGAATCCGGATTTTTCTCCTTTACAGTGATTCCATATCCGGGTAGCTCTGTACAGATACACAAAAATGGAAAAACAGGGGGAACAGATCCTGGGAAGGGGTATGGAATACCGGTATATCCAACTGGCGAACGAGATCGAGGAAAAGATCAACGCCGGTGCCTATGCGGTGGGAGAAAAACTGCCCTCTCTGCGACGGGTGCAGCGGGAAAGGGCTGTCTCGCTCTCCACGGTCTACCAGGCATATATTGAGCTGGAAAACCGCGGGGTAATCGAGGCGCGGGAAAAATCCGGCTATTATGTCCGCCCTCCGGTCCGCGATCTTCTGCCTCTTCCCTCTTCGGGCAGGGTAAGGCCCAGACCCCTGAAGGTGACGGTCAATACCCTGGCCGGACTGCTGCAGGAAAACATCGATAAACCGGACCTGGTTCCCTTTGGTACCGCCATTCCTGATCCCGAGTTGTTACCTGTCCGGCAACTTTCCAGGATCGCAAAGGAGACAAGTGCCTCCTATCTGCTGACAAAAGGCGGGACAGGCTATGGTTCCCCGCTGGGACAGGCGGAACTCCTGCGGCAGATAGCGCGACGTACGGCCGCCCTCTACGATGGCCTGCTCTTCGGAGAGATGATCATCACTGCAGGATGCCTGCACGGGGTGGAACTCTGTCTGCGGGCAGTCGCCTGTCCCGGGGATATCATTCTGGTGGAATCTCCAACCTTTCTCTGTTATCTGCAGCTCATAGAAGATCTGAACATGCGGGTAATAGAGATTCCGGCCGATCCACGCCGGGGGGTTGATCCAGTGCTTCTTCGGGATACCCTGGAGGAATACAACGTCCGTGCGGCACTCTTCAATTCGAACTATCCCAACCCCCTGGGCTACGAGATTCCGGCTGACAGAAAAGAGGAGATGGTTCGCATCTTCCAGGGGCACAATATTCCTCTGATCGAGGATGACATTTATGGTGATCTTCATTTCGGTCCCTCCAGGCCGTCAACTTTCAAGCAGTTCGACGAGAGGGGGCTGGTGCTCTACTGTTCCTCCTTTTCCAAGACCCTGATTCCGGATCTCCGGGTTGGTTGGACCATACCGGGCCGGTTCACGGAAAAGGTAAAACGCCTGAAGTTCAATTCCATGCTTGCAACTTCCAAGCTGAACCAGCTCATCATCGCGCGCTTCCTCGAAAGTGGTGCCTATGAGCGGCATCTGCGCAGGATGCGCCATGCCCTGCGAAACCAGGTCGGCAACATGACCAGGGCCATCGCCAAGTACTTTCCTGAACATACGAAGGTGACATCGCCAGCCGGAGGCCTGTGTCTGTGGATACAGCTTGGTGACGGAGTGGACAGCCTGGAGCTCTTTGCCCGCGCTGCGGCGCACAACATCTCTCTTTTGCCCGGCGCGGTCTGCTCGGAAACCTCACAGTATCGTAACTGTATTCGCCTGAATTGCGGAATCCCGTGGAATGCAGATATTGAAAAGAGTATCGCCACCCTTGGCCAGCTCGTGCAAACGGCGGCTACCCCTTCCTGGTGATGTTTTTTGCGCAAAAAACATCACCAGGAAGGGGTAGCCGCCACGTGACCGTTGATTTTTTCTCCTCATTCTGGTTAGATGCCCTGTTATACACGACGGTATCCGATCATCATCCAGGGAGGGCAGCATGGCACATATGGCGATACCCGATGAAAAGCGGCGCATAGCGCGCATTCCCACCGAAGAACTGGAACGGGTTCTCCTCGAGGAAGAGGAATCCATCCGCCTGCAGGTGGGCCGGTCGCCGGAACAGGCGTTGAAGAATGGCAAGCTGCTCGATATTCACCAGAGCGGCATGTGTTTCATGATGCCGGGCCATGGTCTGCAGGAAGGAGATCTGATCTATATCGATGCGGTGCTCGGCAAGTTCCGCTTCTCCACCGATGCCGTGGTCCGCTGGGCCCTGGGCGCGCAGGTCGGGGTGGAATTTCTCGATTCCATTGCCCGCCAGGCCGCCTTTCTGGCCGAACTCTATGCCTCGAAGATCCTGGACAGCATGGAGGAGGAGCAGGACGACTGACCGGTAAAAGTCCCTGTATTTCAAGGTAGCTGTCGATGGTGATGGAACTCTTCCACTGATCACTCTCCGGCCGGGTGAACCGTAAAGGTCCGGTCCTGCCGCTGTCCCCCCTTTTTTCCTCCCGGGTCCCCATGCTCCTCTTCCACACCTCGGACTGGCATATCGGCCGAGCCCTGTACGGCCGCAGGCGGTATGGGGAGGCGGAACAGTTCCTCGACTGGCTGGCTGGCCGTATCGAGGAAGATGGCGCCGACGCCCTTCTGGTTGCCGGCGACGTCTTCGACACCACCACCCCGGGCAACCGCGCCCTGTCGCTCTACTACCGGTTTCTCTGCCGCGTCGCCGCGTCCCGCTGCCGGCACGTGGTCATCATCGGTGGCAACCATGATTCGCCCTCCCTGCTCAACGCCCCCCGTGACCTGCTCCACGAGCTGCGGATCCACGTCATCGGTTCCGCCACTGCCCAGTCTGCCGACGAGGTCCTGCTCCTGCATGATGCAGCGGGCCGGCCGGAGCTGATCGTCTGCGCGGTCCCTTTCCTCCGGGAACGCGATATCCGTCGCAGCGCTCCGGGCGAGACCCTGGAGGAGAAACAGCGCCAGGCCATGGAGGGGATCCGGGCCCATTTTGCCCGGGTCTGCGAACATGGACTCCGGCTGCGGCAGGAGTATGCCCCGGTGCCCCTGGTGGTGATGGGGCATCTCTTTGTCGCCGGCAGCAGCATTGTTGACGGCGACGGGGTCCGTGAACTGCACGTGGGCGGCCTCAACCAGGTGGCCACGGATATCTTTCCGGCCGGGATCAACTACCTGGCCCTGGGGCACCTGCACCAGGCCCAGCGGGTGGGCGGCTCGGAGTCCAGGTGGTACAGCGGCGCACCCATGGCCATGGGCTTTGGCGAGGCAGGACGGGACAAGCATGTCCTGGCCGTGCACTTTGCCGGCCGCCGGGCAAAGGTGGAAAAGGTCACGGTGCCCTGTTTCCGTGAGCTGGTCCGGGTCCGTGGCGACCTGGAGGAGATCCTGGCCCGGCTCGCCACCCTGGCCGACGGGCCGGGGTCACCCTGGGTGGAGGTGGTCTATACCGGCCGGGAGGTGGTGGCCGGCCTGGGCGAACAGGTGCACGAGGCGGTCCGGGACAGCTCTGTCGAGGTGCTGGCCATCCGCAACCAGCGTCTCCTCACCGCCGCGCTTACCCGGACAGGGGCTGACGAGACCCTGGACGACCTGGATGAATTGCAGGTCTTCCGCCGCTGTCTCGATGCCCGCCAGGTTCCGGCGGAACAGCGGCCCGAACTGGAGGCCGCCTTTGTCGAGATTCTGCGTACATTGCATGGAGAAGACGGGGAAGGGAACCGATGCGGATACTGACCATCCATCTGCAGAATCTCAATTCCCTTGCCGGTCGCTGGCGCATTGACCTGACCGGCCCGGAATACGGAACCACCGGGATCTTCGCCATCACCGGGCCCACCGGCGCAGGCAAGAGCACGATCCTCGATGGAATCTGCCTGGCCCTGTACGGCCGCACGCCGCGCCTTGCACGGATCAGCAGGAGCCGCAACGAGATCATGAGCCGTCGTACCGGCGAGTGCATGGCCGAGGTGGAGTTCGAGACCGCGCAGGGCCGTTTCCGCTGCCACTGGAGCCAGCACCGGGCACGGCGGCGGCCGGACGGCGAGCTGCAGGCGCCCCGGCACGAGCTGGTCGACGCGGAGAGCGGCCGGCCGCTGGAGACCCGGCTTCGCCGGGTGCAGCGGCGGGTGGAGGAGATCACGGGCATGGATTTCGACCGGTTCACCCGCTCCATGCTGCTTGCCCAGGGCGGGTTTGCCGCCTTCCTCGAGGCGGCTCCCGATGAGCGGGCGCCCATCCTTGAACAGATAACCGGAACCGCTGTCTACAGCCGGATCTCCATCCTGGTCCATGAGCGGCTCCTGGAGGAGCGGACCGCCCTGGACAAGGTGCAGGCGGAACTGGGCGGGATGCAGGCGCTGACCCCGGAGGATCTGGCCGGGCTGAAGGCCGACCTGGCCGGCCAGGAAAGACGCGGCCGGGCGCTCAGCGGCGCCCTGGACCGTCTGGCCGGGAAGATTGCCTGGCTGGACACCATTGCCGGCCTGGAAAAGGACCTGGCAGGGCTTGAAAAAAAACAGCAGGATCTTGCCCGCCGCCGGACAGAGGCGGCACCGGACCTGGAACGGTTGAACCGGGCCAGGCGGGCCCTGGCCCTGGACGGGATATACGTGGAGCTGACCATGTTGCGGCGGCTGCAGGCCGACGAGCAGCAGACCCTGCTCACCGGTCAGGCCAGGGCCAGGGAGCTGGCGGCACAGCGGCTGGCGCGGTCAGGGCGGCTGCGGCAGGCGCAAAAGGATCTGCGTCTGGCCCGGGAGCGTCTGGCCCGGGAACAGGAGATCATTCGCCAGGTCCGTGCCCTGGATGTCCGCATCGGTGAGCTGGGGCAACGGCAGGAGGCCCTGGCGGCCGAACTGCGCGAGCTGGAAGAGATCGTGGCCGGCCAGGGCCGGGAGCTTGGGGCCATGGACAAGCTGCTGGATGGCGTGCAGGCCGATCTGTCGGAAAAGAAGGCATACCTTGCCGCCCACGGGGAAGACGGGCGCCTGGTGGAAAAGCTGGCAGGCATCCGTCAGATGCTGCTCGACCTGGCCTCCCGTCGCAGTCGCCTGGACGAACTGGTTGCAGCGGCCGGCAAGGCGGACCAGGTTCTGAGAGCGGCCGGAGAGCAGGTGGAGCAGCGGCAGCAGGCGGTGGCCCGGGCCCGGGACCGGGCCGATGCCTGCCGGCGGCGGCTGCGGGAGCTCGAGGAACGGCTGCTCTCCCTGCTGGGACAAAGAAGTGTAGCCGCGCTGGGCCGGGAGGTCGATATCCTTGCCGGTCGCCTGCAGAACCTGGAAGAGGCCCTGGCGCTGCTGGAGCAGCGGCAGCAGCTCGAGGCCCGGCAGCGGCACCTGGCAGGCGAGCTGGACAGGATCGCCAGGGAAAAGGAAGGGCTCGAGGCCGCCACCGCCCTTATGGAGGAGCGGATGGTGGTCCGGAAAAAGCTTCTGCACAGCCTGCTGGAAAACCGGCGCCTGCAGCGCAAGATCCTGGACCTGGAGGAGGAGCGCCGGTATCTTGCTGCCGGCCGGCCATGTCCCCTCTGCGGGGCCACCAGCCATCCCTGGGCCGATACGACACCGGTGGTGGAAGAGGAGGGCGCCCTTGCCCGGGAGCAGGCGGCCTTTGACCGCATGGCCGAGGAGGTGGGCCGCAACCGGGTGCGGCTGGCGGGCCTGGCCAGGGACGCGGCCCGCCTGGACGAGCAGCAGCGGGAGGCGGTGGCATCGCTGGAGGCGATCGGCTCCCGGCTCGACAGACTCGCGGCCGCTGTGCAGACGGCCCTGGAGCAGGAACCCCTTGCCAGGGCCAGGGAGGAAGTGGCAGAAGACCTGGCCGGCTGTCGGCGGCGGCTGGCAGAGGCAGAGGCGCTGCAGGAGCAGCTCGAGCAGGCGCGGCAAGAGCATGGGGTGGCACAGGAGACCCTGGCCGGGGCCGAAAAGGCCCTGCAGGAGGCCCTGCACCGGCAGGAGATTGCGGCGGGCGAGGTGCAGCGTCTTGCCGGGGAAGGAAAAAGGGTTGGGGATGATCTTGCCGCCGCCGGGCGGGAAACACTCCGGGCCGTGCAGCCCTTCACGAGGTTCGACCGCCTGCCCCATGATACCGGCCCCCTGCTGCAGGAGCTGGAGGACAGGATGAAGACCTGGAAAAGCGCCCGTGAGCAGCAGGAAGCCCTGGAACGGGAACTTGTTCAGCTCAGGGCCCGGCATTCTGCAGCCCGCGGGCAACTGGACCAAGGGCGCGCGGCCGTGGCCGCTCAGCGGCTAAAGGTTGTGCAGGGCGAGCGTGAATTGACCGCCCTGCGCGGGCAGCGTACGGCCCTGTATGGCGGCCGGGATCCGGAAAAGGAGGAGCGGCGGCTGGCAGAGGCTGTGAAAGATGCCGAACAGCGGCAGGCGGAAGACGCCACGACCCTGGCGGCCCTGGAGCAGGAGAGCCGGAGCCTGGCCGCGCACCTGGCTGGTCTGCATGGAAAGACCGGAGAACGTGCTGCCCGGCTTGACCGCCAGGAAACCCTGCTGCTGCAACGGCTGGGCGCGGCGGGATTTGCCGATGAAGAGGAGTTTGCCGCCGCCCGCCTGGATGATGAGACCATGGGCGTGCTGGTCCGGCTGGAAGAGAACCTGCAGCGGGAGACGACGGCCCTGGAGGCCCGGGAGCAGGAATTGAGACGGGCGCTGGCTGCGGAACGGCAAAAGAAGCGGACCGCCAGACCCGGACAGCAGCTTGTTGCGGCCCGCCGGTTTCTTGAGAAGAAACAGCAGGATGTGCAGCAGCGGATCGGCGTCATCCGGGCCACCCTGGAGCGGAATCGGCAACTGGAGCAGGAGCGGCACCGGCTCCTGGGGGAGGTGCGGGCCCGGCAGAAGGAACATGACCGCTGGCAGCGGCTGCACGAGCTGATCGGTTCGGCCGATGGCAAGAAATTCCGGGTCTTCGCCCAGGGGCTGACCCTGGATCTGGTCATCGCCCATGCCAACCGGCAGTTGCGGAGGATGCAGGACCGTTATATCCTGGTCCGCGACCGGGACGGGTCCCTGGACCTGTCGGTGATCGACAACTACCAGGCCGGCGAGATCCGGCCGACCAGGAACCTGTCCGGCGGCGAGAGCTTCATCGTCAGCCTGGCCCTGGCCCTGGGGCTGTCGGCCATGGCCAGCCGCAGGGTACGGGTGGAGTCCCTGTTCCTGGACGAGGGCTTCGGCACCCTGGACGAGGAGGCCCTGGACATGGCCCTGCAGACCCTGGCCGAACTGCAGCAGGACGGTCGGCTCATCGGCATCATCTCCCATGTGCCGGCCCTGCGGGAGAGGATCGCCACCCGGATCCGGGTGATACCCGGTGCCGGAGGCCGCAGCCGCCTGGAAGGCCCCGGCTGCACCCGGATCAGCGCCGACACAGCCGCGGCATGACCGCATTCGCCCCCCTTACGGCAGGCGATGTAACCCCTCACGGGATGGCTGACCATCGGTTTGTCCGACCACAATGGTGTAATTTGATGAGTTTCTTTTCCCCGTTTCAGCAGGGGCTGCGGGACAGCCTGCCCATCGGTGCAGGCTACCTGCCCATCGGTTTCACCTTTGGCGTGGTGGCGATCCAGGCCGGTCTGTCGATCTGGCAGGCCTTTCTGGTTTCGGCCCTGATGTTCGCCGGTGCAAGCCAGTTCGTCTTTGTGGCCCTGGTGGCGACAGGCGCGGCAGGCTGGACCCTGGTCTCGGCGGTGCTTCTCATGAATATGCGCCATCTTTTCTATGGGCCCTCCCTGCTGTCCACACTGGCCCTGGCCCGCCCTCGTGTTCCCCGCTGCCTGCTCGCTTTCGGTCTTACCGACGAGGTCTTTGCCACTGCCGCTGCCAGGTCCGGTGGCTGGGATCAGGAAGGCAGGGACATTCGTCTGCTGGGGCTCGAGGCAGGGGCGTATAGTGCCTGGGTCGGCGGCACGGTCCTGGGTACGGTTACCGGCGAACAGTTGCTTTCCAGGTCTGATTTTATGAGGAATTCCATGGAGTTCGTCCTGCCGGCCCTGTTTTGCGCCCTGCTGCTGGAGTGCGGCCGCCATCGCAGGCAGGTGGTGTTCGTGACCCTCATGGTCACCCTGGTGCTGGGGCTGTGGCTGGAGAGCTACCTGGCCCTGGTCGGCGGCATGCTGACAGGAGCCTTTGCCGCGATCCTGCCGCCGCCGTCTGCAGGACGGGCGCGGAAGGCGGGGAGGCAGGCGTGATGAAGAGTGTTGATCTCGCCCTGATCGCCGCCGGCGCCGGGACCTACCTGCTGCGCTATCTGCCCATGGCAGGAAGCCGTTTTCTTGTCCGCCTGCCGGACACCTCGCCACTGTACAGGGTTCTGCAGGCCATGGGTCCGGCGGCGATCACGTCCCTGGCCGTGGTCTGTCTTGTTGCGCTGCCAGCCGGCCACGGCTGGTCACCGGTCTCCCTGGCCGCGGTGATGGCCGGAGTGCTGTCTGTTTTTGCCGTTCACCGTCGCACCGGCAACCTTGCGGTGGTGACCCTGGTTCCGGCCCTGGTCTACGGTATGGTCTTTTCTCTTGCCTCCTGGCTGCCGGGAGGATGAACATGGCCCCCAAAGACGGATTCGAAATCCTGCAGGCCGTGTACGCGGCCTATGATGAGCTGATGGCGGACAGTCGCTTTGCCTGCCGCCCTGGTTGCGCCACCTGCTGCAGCGTCAACGTGGTGGTCACCTCGCTGGAGGCGGACTATCTCCGCCAGGCCCCGGCATGGTCCGACGCGCGCCTGGTCCGGGCGGTGGAAGAAGCCGCCCGCAGGCCCCGCTACATTCCCGCGGCCTCCACCAACCTGGTGGCCGCCTGCTGCCTGGCCGGCCGGGAGCCGCCGCCGGACCCCTCTCCACACCGGCCCGGGTCGTGCCCGCTGCTGGATGGGCGTGGCCTCTGCCGTGTCTATGACCATCGTCCCTTTGCCTGCCGCTCCATGGGCTCACGGACCGTCTGTGCAGAGGGCGGCGAGGCAGTGATGGCGCCCCTGCACTTCACCTTCAACCTGGCCCTGTGCCAGGTCATCGAGCACCTGGACCCGGACGGCAGGACCGGGAACCTGCTGGATATGCTCACCTGTACCGAGGTGGCACCCTCATTTCCGCCGCTGCTGGTGGCCAACCGCCCGCTGCCCGGCTTCCTGGTGCCGCCGGAGGAGGCACAGCGGTTCAGGGCCATGATGAAACGGTTCCTGGACCGGCCGGTGGGGAGCACCACCCTGGCCGATCATCTGCCGCGGCTTTTCTGAGGCATCAGCAGTATCACCACTGCCGGCTGCCGCGTCGCAGGGCAAGGGGTGTCAGGCGGAACAGCCAGAACAGGAGCAGGAGTATGCCTGTCCAGCTCAGGACCAGGGTCAGGTAATAGCGGCCACCCCGGGGCGTGTTCAGGGAAAAGGCGAGATCCGGATCCATCAGGGTGCTGGCCGCCATCTCCAGCCGACGCCACCGGACGGGCAGGGGCAGGGGAGGGCGGCTGAAGACCAGGGTGGCATCGGGATTGAGATAGGCGGAGACCGCCGGGGCCACCTCCGGCCATGGACGCCGCTGCAGCCGCCGGTCGCGAAAGACCGTCGCCGTGATCCCCCTGCCGGAACCGCTTCGCGGCAACAGCAGCAGGTCAACACCGTTCAGGAGCCTGCCGCGGTCGTTTTCCACCAGTACCACCCGGGTAAAGAGATCCACATAGACCCACTCTCCTGTCTCCCGCAGATAGCTCTCGGTGAAGCCGTGCGCGCCAAGCACCACCCCGTCCATCCGGCCGCTCACGGAAACGAGCCGGGTGGGCACCCCGGCCAGGTTGGCGAACAGGGCATAGATCTCGGCAAACTGGGCACACCAGATGGCGGACGTTCCCTTCACGGCACAACGGTAGCTGGCCAGGGGAGAGGAACGGTCCAGGTCGGCGGCGGGAATGCCCCGCTGTCCGTCCAGGCGGGTGAGCAGGAATGCACTGATTTTTTTTATCTTTTCCCTGCTGCTGTCCGTGGCCCTGATACCGGCTTCCTCGTGCAGGAGCCGCAGAACCTCCTGCCGCTCGGTTGCGGCCACGCGCGGATCGGCAAAATCCGTTACCCGGTAGCGGCCATAGTCGCCCACCGGCAGGGAGGCGGAGAGGATGCGCCAGGTATCGCCGATGGCGGTGTTTTGCCGGGCATAGAGTTCGCGGGGATAGTAGTCGACCCTGATCGTGAAGAAGAGGACAGGGGCGGTGGCGTTCCCGGCAACGGTGTAGCTGTGCTCCTTTTCGAGCAGCAGCAGTTGCGGATAGCGGCCCCGGCAGGTGCGGGTGTGTCCCCGGTCGTCGGTGACCGTCCACGATCCGGTATCCGCCGGTGGTGGCAGGAGCCGGATCTCCAGTTCGTTGCGGCCCCTGATCCTGAAACCGGCGATCCGCAGGGTCTCGGCAGGGATATAGAGGTCTGCCAGGCTGGCGGGCCGGTAGCGGTAGGCCGGGTCCCTGCGCACGCCGATCCCGTACAGCCAGATCCAGGCGTCGGCCGCAATGACCAGGACAGTGAGCAGGGCGAGGAATATGTGCAGCCTGTTGCGCATAATCAGTGGATCAGGGTACCGGAAGACCGGAACAGGGAAGACCTGGGGCCGTCATCCTCCGAAAAAGATCCGGTGCCAGGTCTCGCAGGCGATGACCCGCCACAGGAAGATATCGGTGCCGCCGCCCCTGCCGCCCAGGGAGCGATACAGCCTCCGGATCGTTTTGCCGTTCCAGTATGGACGGCTGTTAAAGCCGGGGGAAGCGAACAGCTCCTCCACGTATCCCTGCATCTCCTTCAGCCAGCGTGCCTGGGGCACGGTGAAGCCCAGCTTGGAATGGCGGTCGGTGATGGCATCGGGCATGATGCCGCGCAGGGCCCGGCGCAGGATCAGCTTGCTGGTGCCGCCGCCCATCTTCTGGCGGTTGGAGAGGGCAAAGAGGAACTCCACCAGCCGGTAGTCGAGAAACGGCATCCGCTGTTCGATGGAGAAGGCCATGGAGTTACGGTCCTCGTAATGGAGAATGCGGGGAATGGACTCCTGGACAAAGGAGCGGTGGAGCTGCCGGTTGAGGCGCGAGTAGTGGCGCATGGCCGGCGGTTCCGCCACAGCGGCTGCGCGTCGGTTGCGCCGGACGAAGCGCCGGTCCAGGTGCTGGATGGCCCGTTCCCGGAGCAGCGACTTGACGGACTGCGAGACACGCCGCGACATGACTGCCTTGACGAACTGCATAAGGAGCAGGCGCAGGGGCAGGCCACTGCGCTCATGGAGCCGCGCAGCCTCGCCGAAGAAGCCGGCCAGGTTGCCGGAGAGCAGGAGATCGGCGAGGAAATAGCCGGAAAACTGCTCCACGTAGCCGGCCAGCATCTCGTCGGCGCCCTGGCCGCTGATGATGACCTTGATGTCCTGACGGCTGATTTCCTCCATCAGGTACCAGTGGGCGAATGCGGTCATGGTCAGGGGTGGCTCGTCCTGGTGCCGGATCACCCGTTCGATGTCCTGCTGCAGCCGGCCATGGTCGTCCGGATGGACCAGGGTATTGGTGATCCCGGTCTTGCGGACCACTTCAGCGGCATAGCCGGATTCATCGATGGCCTTGTCCGCATAAGCGGCGGTAAAGGTGCGGATGTCGACCCCCAGGCCCCTGGTCCTGGCCAGGTGGTCGATGACCGAGACAATGGCCGAGGAATCCAGGCCGCCGCTGAGCAGGGCGCCCACGGGTACGTCACTGCGCAGCCGGATCTCGACCGCGTTGAAAAAGAGATCCCGGAACAATTGCAGCACCTCGCCCCGGTCCATGGTCCGGTCGAGGCTGTTCTCCCGGTCCTGCAGGCGCCACCAGCGCCAGGTACGCCAGGAGGTGCCCTTCCAGAGCATGGCGTGGGCCGGTGGCAACTGGCTGATCCCCCGGAACATGGTCTTTTCGTCCACATCGAGCTGGCCAAAGGCCAGGTAGCGCAGGACCCCGGCCTCGTCCGGGGCAGCGGCATGGCCGGCGGCCAGGATGGTCTTGATCTCAGAGGAGAAGATGAGCCTGTCGCCCTGAAAGGCATAGTACAGCGGCTTGATGCCGAACCGGTCCCGGCTGCAGAAGAGACTGTTGTCGCGACGGTCGTGGATGACGAATGCCCACATACCGTTGAAGTGCGACAGGCAGTCGACCCCATACTCTTCGTAGGCACAGAGGATCACCTCGGTGTCCGTGCCGGTGCGGAAGGTGTAGCCCCTGGCCCGCAGGTCCCGGCGCAGTTCGATGTAGTTGAAGATCTCGCCGTTGAAAACGATGCGGATGTCACCCCGGTCGTCGGTCATGGGCTGGCGGCCGGCCTGGGAGAGATCGAGGATCGAGAGCCGGTTGAAGGCGAGGAGGATGTTGCCGTCCTGAAGATCGGCCCGGTCATCCGGTCCCCGGTGGTGCATGGTCCGGTGGATCCGCTCCAGGTCGACTGCGGGCAGGGAATTTTGAGGCACAGGATCGAACATCCCGAAGAAACCACACATATGGATCTCGCTGGTTCAGGGGTTACGTTTTGACAGCTCTGGTAAGTAAAGTCGCGAACCGGGCCGCCGTCAACGAAAATCAGGTGCCAGGGTCCAGGGTTCAGGGGACTGGGGAGAGGGGGCGTGGCGGGCAGGGGGAAGAGAGGGCTGGTGTCCGCTCAGGGGAAAAAAGCCCTTTTTGGCCCTTGTCAACCTGCGGGGGCATGTTTATCATTGCTTGTTGAACATCAGGTACCCGCCTGTTGCGTCGCTCATTGCCGACGCAACAGGCCAGTCTCCAGGGTTTGTAACCAGTGCCCCGCGTGGAAGTTCTTTTTCTCCGCCGGCAGGACCACGCATTCCAGCAGACAGAGATACACCATGTTTGTTCCGTCTTCATTGGCACCTGTTCCAGGGATCCCCGGCAGTTCATTCTATTCCGCAAGTTTTTCTTCCGCCTGATCCAGGCGTTTTTTTTGCAGGCAATGTGCAACGAGTGACATCACCCGGCAGATGTTCGGGCAGGCCGTATGCCGCCCGCCCGTCGTGTTCCCACATCGTGGCATGGTCCGGGGGCGGGCAGGGCCGCATGTCGTGTTCTGTCCGTCCCATGTCGCGGTATCCACTTTTCCGGCTTACAGACAAGGAGTCCCAGAGATGATTCACGTAGACAACCTGACACGCAGATACGGTGATTTCGTGGCCGTGGACCGGGTGTCGTTCGAGATCGGCCAGGGTGAGATCGTCGGTCTGCTCGGGCACAACGGCGCCGGCAAGACCACGATCATGAAGATGCTGACCGGGTTCCTGGAACCCACTGAAGGCAGGATCACCATCGACGGGCTCGACATCGCAACCGACCTGGCGCAGATCCAGCGCCGCATCGGCTACCTGCCCGAGAACTGTCCGGTCTATCCCGAGATGTTCGTGGTCGATTATCTCGACTACGCCGCCGCCCTGCACTCCATTCCGTCGGATGAGCGGCCTTCGCGTATTCAGGCCGCCATCGCCCGCACCGGCCTGGAGGAAAAGGCGCTCCAGCCCATAAGTACCCTGTCGCGCGGATACCGGCAGCGGGTGGGGGTGGCCCAGGCCATCCTGCACGAGCCCGAGATCCTGATCCTCGACGAGCCCACCAACGGCCTCGACCCGACCCAGATCCAGCAGATGCGGCAACTGATCCGTGACCTGGCCAAAAGCGCCACTGTCATCATCTCCACCCACATTCTCCAGGAGGTGCAGGCGGTCTGCAGCCGGGTCATCATCATCCGCAACGGCGAAAAGGCCCTTGACGCGAGGCTGGACGAACTGCAGGCCGATCAGCGGCTGCGCCTGGTCACCGATGCCGGCGAGGAAGAGGCTGCTCGGACTCTGGCAGCCGTTGCCGGCGTGGACAGGGTGGAGGCCACCGGCCGGGTCAACGGGCACGGCTGGGGGTACGGCCTTGTCCTGGCCGAGGGCGCGGACCGCTACGATGTCTCGGCCCGTGTCGCCGCCCTGCTGGCAGAGCAGGGGCGGCAACTGTATGAGCTGCGGCCCGAGATCCGTGACCTGGAGACGATCTTCGGTGAAATCAGTGCACGGGAGGGGAGGATCTGACCATGAAAAACGTACTGCGCATCGCGGCCCGGGAGTTCGGCGCCTTTTTCGCCAGCCCGGTGGCCTTCATCTTCTTCGGCACCTTCCTGGCTGTCACCCTGTTCATCTTCTTCTGGGTGGAGACCTTCTTTGCGCGTAACATCGCTGATGTGCGGCCCCTGTTCGACTGGATGCCCATCCTGCTCATCTTTCTCTCCGGGGCCATCACCATGCGCTCCTGGTCCGAGGAGCGCCGCGCCGGGACCCTGGAGTTCCTGCTCACCTCGCCCACGCCGCCATGGGCACTGGTTGTGGGCAAGTTCCTGGCCTGCCTGGGCCTGGTGGCCGTGGCCCTGGCCCTGACCCTGCCCCTGCCGGTGACGGTCGCCTTCCTGGGGCCGCTGGACTGGGGCCCGGTCTTCGGGGGGTACCTGGCCACCTTTTTCCTGGCCGCCGCCTATATCAGCATCGGCCTTTTCATCTCGGTCCGGTCCGAGAACCAGATCATCAGCCTGATCGCCAGCGTGCTCGCCTGCAGCGTGCTCTACCTGCTGGGATCCGATACCCTGACGTCGTTCTTCGGTAACCGGGTCACCGAGATCCTGCACCTTTTGGGCTCGGGTTCCCGCTTTGACTCCATCACCCGCGGAGTCATCGACCTGCGGGATCTCGCCTACTACCTGTCGCTGGTGGGTGTGTTCCTGAGCCTCAACATCTACGGCCTGGAACGGCTGCGCTGGCAGGACAACCCGGCCAACAGCCGCCACCGGGCCTGGCTGGCGGTCACGTCCCTGCTGGTGGTCAACTTCCTGGCTGTCAATTTCTGGCTGGCGCCCGTCGACACTGTGCGCATCGACCTGACCCGGGGCAGAATCTACACCATCTCTGATGCGACCCGTAACTACCTGGCCCGGCTGCGGGAGCCGCTGCTTATCCGCGGCTATTTCTCGGCCCAGACCCATCCCCTGCTTGCGCCCCTGGTGCCGCGTCTGCGCGACCTGCTCAAGGAGTACCAGGTGGCGGGTCACGGCAAGGTCCGGGTGGAGTTCGTCGATCCGCAGGAGAACCCGGAACTGGAACAGGAAGCAGGCCAGAAGTACGGCATCCGGCCGGTTCCCTTCGAGACCGCCTCCCGCTACCAGACCGCGGTCACCAATTCCTATTTTGATATCCTGGTCAAGTATGGTGACCAGTTCGAAACCCTGGGCTTCCGTGATCTGATCGAGATCAAGGCCAGGGGCGAGACCGGCCTGGACGTGGATCTGCGCAATCCCGAGTATGACATCACCCGGGCGATCAGGAAGGTGCTCTACGCCTACCAGGGCTCCGGCGACCTGTTTGCCAACATCCGGGGCCGGGTGAAGATCACCGGTTACATCTCGCCCGAGTCGGTGCTGCCCAAGGAGCTTGTGCCCCTGCGCAGGGCCCTGGACGAGGTGGCGGACGAGATGAAGAAGAAGTCCGGCGGCCGGGTGAGCCTGGAGGTCGTTGATCCCGATGGCGACGGCGGCCGGGTGGCGAAAGAGATCGGCAGCCGCTTCGGCTTCCGGCCCATGGCCCTGGGACTGCTCGATCCGCGCACCTTCTGGTTCTACATCACCATGGAGAACAACGGACAGGTGGTGCAGGTGCCCCTGCCGGAGGACCTTTCGAAACAGGGCCTGGAACACGATATGAAGGCGGCCCTGAAACGGTTTTCCAGGGGCTTTCTCAAGACCATCGCCCTCTACACCCCGCCCTCGACCCCACCCATGCCGCAGCTCGGCATGCCCGGCAGCGGCAAGCGCTTCCAGTGGCTGCGCAAGAAGCTGGCCGAGGAGCACAAGGTCGTGGACACGGATCTGAAAAAGGGTCAGGTCCCCGGCGAGACCGATTTCCTCCTCCTGGTCTCGCCCGAGAACCTGGACGAGAAGCAGCTCTTTGCCGTGGACCAGTTCCTGATGCAGGGCGGCACGGTGGCCATTGCCAGCGCCCCCTTTGACGTCTCCCTCCAGGGGCGGCTCAGCGCCCGCAAGTACACTTCGGGCCTGGAGAAATGGCTGCAGGGTTACGGCATCACCATCGGTGACACCATGGTGCTCGACGAGCAGAACTCGCCCTTTCCCGTGCCCATGGAGCGGCGGGTGGGGATGTTCACGGTCCGCGAGACCCGCCTGGTCAACTATCCCTACTTCATCGATATCCGCCAGGACGGCATGGACCGGACGAGCGGCCTCACCAGCGGTATCAACCAGGTGACCATGACCTGGGCCTCGCCCATCACGGTGGATGGAGAAAAGAACGGCCAGCGCAAGGTGATCCGGCTGCTGGCCAGCTCGGATCGCTCCTGGACCTCCGATTCCCTTGATATCCAGCCCGATTTCCAGCGCTACGGCGAGCTGGGATTCGCGGTCGGCGACACTCTGAAGTCCCGCCTGCTGGGCGTGATGGTGGAGGGACGCTTCGATTCCGCCTTTGCCGGCAAGACCTCGCCCCTGGTCAGGGAGGCCGGGAAAAAGGCGGCGGAAAAGAAAAAGGCCGCAGAGGCCGGGGCTGAAGACAAGGACAGGAAGGAGGACGGCACCGGAAAGGAGGAACCGGTGATCAGCCGGGTGATCGACCGGTCGCCCGGGTCGGCCCGGATCATCCTCTTTGCCTCCAATTCGTTTCTCACCGACACGGCCATGGAGCTGATGTCCAGCGTCCTTCACAGCCAGTACCTGGCACCGGCCCAGCTCGTGGCCAATGCCGTGGACTGGTCCCTGGAGGACCGTGACCTGCTCTCCATCCGGGGCCGGGGACATTTCGCCCGCACCCTCATGCCCATGGACCGGAAGAGCAGGATGTTCTGGGAGTACCTGAACTACGGACTGGCCCTGGTTGGCCTGGGCCTGATCTGGCTGTTCCGCCGCCTGGCCCGGCAGAGGGCCATGGCGCGCTACCGGCAGATTCTCAGCACAGGGAGGGCGTGATCATGAAAAAGACGATAATCCTGCTGACAGTGATCCTGGTGGTCCAGGTCGGCCTGACCGTGGCCCTGAACATGAACCGGCAGCAACTGGCCCCCTTTGAGCCCACCGCCAACCTGCTGCCCTTTGACCGGGCCGCCGTGGACACCATCACCATCACCGGCGGCAAGGGGGAAAAGGTGCGGCTGGTGAAAGAGAAGGGGAAATGGATCCTGCCGGACTATTACCGTTTCCCGGCCGACCAGGATGCGGTGAACAAGATGCTCGATACCCTGGCCGGCATGAAGGAAGGCTGGCCCGTGGCCACCACCAGCGGTGCGGCCGAGCGGTTCAAGGTGGCCAGGACGGACTTTGAGCGCCACATCGTCCTGGCCGTCGGCTCCAGGCCGGTGGCTGACCTCTATGTCGGCACTTCGCCGGGGTTCCGCAAGGTCCACGTGCGGGTGGCCGGCAGCCCCGACATCCTGGCGGTGAAGTTTTCAGCCTACGATGCCGGTACCGGTCCCGACGACTGGCTGGACCGCAGATACCTGGCCCTGGACAGGGAGAAGATCAGGAGCATTGCGCTGCCCGGCTTCACCCTGGTCCGGAAGGAGAACAGGTTCGTGCTCGCGGACCTGGCCGATGACGAGCAGATGAAGAAGGAGGCCGTGGATTCCCTGGTCTCCAGGGTGGCCGGGCTCACCATCGAGGCGGTGCTCGGGGACAGGGACAAGCCCGAATACCTGCAGAAGGAGCCGAAATTGACCCTGACCGTGGAGCTGCCGGACAAAAAGCGGGTCTATACCTTCTCCAAGCCCGGGAAGGAAGACTGGTACGTGCTCAAAACCTCGGACTCGGACCTCTATTTCAAGGTGGCGGCCTGGCAGTTGACCCCTCTGCTCGATGCCAAAAGGTCCCTGCTGGTGGAGAAGAAGAAAGCGGAGGAAAAAGAGGCTGCCGAAGCGAAGAAAAACACGGGCTCACCTGAAAGAAAACCGCAGTCAGCAGACAACACGACAAAGGAGCATGGCAACGATGCCGGAGCCGGAAAATGACCGTCAGGCGATACAGATGGCCTCCCGCAAAAGTCCCATAGGCAGGCCGGAGCGGTGTCGGCCAGGCAGAGGCCGCCACATGGTACACCAGCCAGCGGCCTCAGGAGCGACAACGCGGTAGATCCGGAACCTTTTCACAACACCATCACGATGATAGCCGGGAGCAGCCTGCTCCCGGCTATTTTTTCAATCAGGCTTTTTCCCGCCATGCAACCGCACCGTAACCCCTCACGGGATAACCAACCATCGATTTTTTCGACCACAATAGTGTAAGCGCTCTCAGGGACCGCATGGAGCCTTCGCTTGCCTCTTTGCACGGTCGTATCTGCCCGCATAGGTAGAGGCTATCGGAGTCTCCCTGCGGTCCCTGTGAGCGCTTACGAAGCCACCATAGCCAAAGTCCGGCGAAGATCTCTTACGGCACCTGAACCGCTGACGAGCAGGTCCGTACCCAGGCCACCGTTCAGTTCAAAGGTAACCTGTTCGAACAATTTCCTCACATCCCTGAATTCGTTGCCAGGGAACGACACTTTGCAATCAGAAAAAATCCTTGCAGCGCAAGACTTTTGGGGTAACGAGACATAACATGCTTGAAATACGTAAAAAATAGTGCTAGCTTCCAGTCAGCAACAGGTTGCCGCATAGCGACATGCTCAACACATCGTATAGGCGTGAGAGCGGGACGTAATAGGTAGCCTTCAGTTCATTGGCTTCGAGAAAGTTAATCGGTAGATTCACGGCCAGCCACTGAGTTCGGCCGTTCGGTTTCAATAAATAATCAGGAATAACAATGAAAACTAAATTACTTTCTCTATTTATAATGGCTATCTTATGTATTTCACAAACTTCATATGCTTATGAAAGTGTAATCCAGAGTTCTCCCCAAAAAGCAACTATCTATACTCATGGATTCTGCACACTTAAAGAAACAATTACTCATCAACTAGGCCATAATAATGCGATAAAATTACCTCCAGAAACTATAATAAATTCTGTGAAAGTTATGCATGGAACACAGAGAATAAAGGAAATTAATATTATTCCATTTCAAATAGGATTTACAGAACAGCATATTAAAAAGGTTGGAAACTCGGAACGGATTATTGAATCAAGAAAACTAAAAATAGCTTATTACTTGCTCAAACTCAACCATAATTTTACAGTAAACAAACAATCACCATTAACTTTAGAATACACGGTAAAAGGTATTTCATGGCAGCCAACTCTTAATGCAAATATATTGAATAATGAAAAAGCAAATATTTGCCTAGAGGCAACAATTACAAATAATGTTTTAGGTTTAAAAGATGTTTCTGTTTCGCTTATTTCTACACCCATAGAAAATGTACAACCTAAAGCAAAAACTAATCGCAGATACAATCAATATACACCCGCAATAGAATACCACCCTTTAGATAATATCAAATACCCATCTAGTCTATACGCTGAATATCCGATTGGTTCTATTTCTTTGCCAGTTGGATCAGGTAATTATAAAATAAACAATATATTCTGCAAGGACACCGAAATAGCCGAGAGAATCTATATGTGGAGAACAAAAGAAAATGTCATTAAAAAAATTACATATATAAGGAACCCTTTCGCTACTCCATTATGTAATGCTGAATTCAATGTTTACAAAAAAAACATACAATTATCATCAGGGAAATCAAATTGGATAGAGCCTGATGCACCTCTAGTATTGTTGACAGAAAATGAAAATAGCATCACTTGTAATGCTACAGTTGAAGTAATTGAAAATTTCCAAAAAAGGAATTTATGGAGAAATTGTAGCAGTAGTAGCACACCACCATGTGATTCCAAAAATGCATTATTCTATAACCACCAATTTGAATTTTCTTGTATCAATAACTCTGGCAAAGATATTACTCTAGAAGTTGTATTTGAAAAGAAATATGGGAAACATTACAAAAACATTTACCATTTCCTCAAAAAACCTACCAAAAGCCCAAGCTGGTGGCATATTTGGGATCTCAACATAAAAAACAAGCAAAAAAGTATCATCAAATTTAATATCGATTCGGATCAAAGGACATACAAGGAATATAAAAAATACAGCAAGGCAATCGAAGGTTGTTAGTAGATATTATCTAATTTAAACTTCGCATTAAAGTGCAACATTCGCGGCAAGAAAAACACTTAGAAGGCCCCCGTTTGTCAAGCAACAAAAATAGTTCGTGACGATACCTGATACGCCATTCGGTCTCTCAAGACCGCCTGCTCTTTGACAGCGTCCTGGCTTGGGTTTCATATTCGGTAGCAGATCCTGCACCAAACACTTATTGAGGATCAACCGCCCGGTCAACTCGATAAGGGTGGTACCACCTCTGAGCGGACATGGTGTCCGGTCGAGAATGGGCCCCTCTCTATTGTTGCTCGTCGGAGATCGGACACCATGTCCGCGTCCCCTGGAGCAGCAAACTGCCTGACAGTTGCTGCAAGCAGAGCTTGCAGCGTCCTAGAAACTGTCACGTACCCTCATGCCGTCCCGGTCAATGAGTCATGGTCATGCCATGGCATGCCGCAGTTAGTTGTTATTACGCCCCGCTTGATTATATACCCAGGAGATCTTGTCCTTTATTCCGAGCCAGACACATGTTGAGAGGTCTGCTTGAGCCGGAATAAATCAGCACCCTCTGTGGCTGCACGATTGGGGAGGCTTCGTGCCTCGCTCCCAAATCGTGCAGCCACAGAGGGTCACCAAGCGAAGCGCGGTAGTGAAGTACCATGGAAATCAGATTGCACAAAAACGCCCGTACCACCCCTGCTGTCAGAAGAGAGACCCAACAGTCCTCTCTTTCGGAAAGGGCCCTGGCCGCCAAATACGGTATCACCAGGGCAACGGTGAGAAAGTGGAAAAAAAGAGATACTGTTGAGGATCGCTCACATCGGCCCTGGAATCTCAGAGCAACGCTTTCACCCCTTGAGGAGGAAATTGTTGTCGAACTGCGTACGTCACTTCTTCTTCCTCTTGATGATCTGCTGGCCGTTGTCAGAGAATTCATCAACCCGAACATGTCCCGGTCTGCGCTGGATCGATGCCTGCGCAGGCATGGTGTGTCAAGACTCAGCGATCTTGTTCCGAAAGAAGAGTCAGAGAGAAAAAAGGTTAAAGCCTTCAAAACATACAAGCCTGGATTCCTCCACGCTGACATCAAATATCTGCCCAGGATGCCGGATGAACAGCGCCGCAAGTATCTCTTCGTCGCCATTGACCGTGCCACACGCTGGGTCTACCTCGAGATCAGAGCATCAAAATCGGCGGCATCGGCTGCCGGATTTCTTGCCAACCTGATCCGAAAGGCTCCCTTCAGGATCAACATCATCCTCACCGATAACGGCAAGGAGTTCACAGACAGATTTTGTGCCACCGGCGAACGGAAACCAACGGGCAATCATCCTTTTGATCTGAAATGTCAGCAATTCCGGATTGACCATCGTCTCATCAGGCCACGGCATCCCCAGTCCAACGGCATGGTTGAACGCTTCAATGACAGAATCAAAGAGGTGGTCACGCAGACCAGGTTTCATTCCGCGGATCACCTGAAGGAAACCTTGACAGACTACAGTCGTATATACAACCATCATATTCCCCAGAAAAACCTTGGACATATCACCCCGATACAAGCGCTGAAAAAATGGCAGCGGCAAGAACCAGACCTGTTTACAAAATCAGTCTATAATCTCTCGGGACCTATCTCATGAGAAGGCCTCCTTGTCGTGATTGTCGTTCAGCCTCTACTTCCATTATACCAGAGTGGCTCTGGTGCCGGGAGGGAGGGAGCCTTCTCTATTATCAATCAGCGGACAGCCGACCGCGCCATCGCTCCGCAGTTGTTTGCCACTGATGTAAATCGTTAACCTATAAAGAAATGAAATCATGCGTACTAAGGGAAAAATAACGAAATGGAATGATGATAAAGGGTTTGGATTTATTACTCCTAATGCTGGTGGCAAACAAGTTTTTATACATATCTCTGCGTTCAACAATCGCTCCAGACGTCCTAAAATTAACCAAGAAGTTACATACACTCTTACTACTGACAAAACTGGTAGGGCTCGTGCTGAAAAAGCGACATTACCTGGCGATAAGTTGCGAAAAAAAAAATGTGCATTTTCAATTATCGTTGCCGTAACTTTTCTTTTTATTATCACCTTGTTCGTGATTAATGGAAAAATCCCTTTATCCCTTCTCACTATTTATTTTGTTGGGAGCATAATAACCTTTGTAGTATATGCTTTTGACAAATCGGCAGCTCAAAGAGGTGCGTGGCGTACAAGTGAAAGTACCCTTCACCTATTATCATTAGTCGGAGGGTGGCCGGGTGCTATTTTCGCCCAACAAAAATTACGCCACAAATCAAAAAAGCAAGAATTCCGCTTCGTCTTCTGGATTACCGTTCTTTTAAATTTAGGTGTGTTCTCATGGATACTAACGCCAAACGGCATGACCACATTTCAGTCGTACCTTACTAAAATTATTTCTACATTATCAAGTTTGTAACATCACTGTGGTGCTTAGTATAGAAATACTCGTAGAGTATTTTGTCTTAGGATTTTTTCTTATTGGTGGCATGCAGTTTCTTGTCTAGCCATTTAAAACCAGCTTACTATTGAACGATTAGCTGTTGTGTATTTATATCACCAGTGACTATTTATTGCTTTGATTTCCAGTGTGGTAAGGTGAAAAAATCATTTTCTATTTGTCGTCTCCCGTGAAATTGTAGACTGATTTTCTAAATATCTCTGGTTATTGCTGTTACATTTTTTTTGCGATTGCATCTGGGTGAGATTCCTCATATCTTTCTGGGGTATATTTATATATACGATAGTACAGTGTCGAGGTTTCCTTCAGGTGATTCGCGGAATGAAAGCTGGTCTGTGTGACCACCTCTTTGATTCTATCATTGAATCGTTCATCCTTGCCATTTGATTGCTGATGCCGTGCCTATATGAGATGATGGCAAATTCGGAATTGCTGACACTTTTGATCAAAAATTTACGAAATCAGTCGATAATCTTTCGGGACTTACACTTATAATAAAATAAAACAACTTCTACGTGATTTCGCAGAAATCTGTAGCTTATATCAATTTCACTCACTCCCAAAAACTGTCCATGGCACTTAGTGCTAAAGTTGCAAGGAATACAGCACTTTTTCAGTAGTTTGCCGAAGATCAGGGCATAAGACTTTCCGAAGACAAGCTAAAAGAAGTAGAAAACGAACTAGCAGATTCTTCATTTATCTTATCAGGGTTGGTGGCAAGCTTGATTCTGCATCTTATAGATGCAGTCACTGCAAAGATTCCACTTAATGAACAGAAATATTCTGTAAATATATCCATCGGAATGCAAAGAAATATACGGAGTTCGACAAGTGATTGTCTACGCTGCAGTTAAATCAAAATTCCGGCAGGACGTACGTAACAACCTGATTGCCGAGAAGATTCTCTCCGCTTATCAGCGCAACCTCGGCCACTCAACCAGTCAGTCAGAAATAGACTCATGGAAAAACTCCATGCTGTATATGAGCAATATACTGGAAGATGAAGGCATTCCTGATGATACCGGCATTGCGGTTGAATATAAAATTCCACAGACTGCAAAACGTATCGATATCATTCTCACCGGCCTTAACGAATACAAAAAAAGAACGGCGGTCATCGTCGAGCTTAAGCAATGGTCCGAGGCAAAACTGACCGACAAAGATGCCATCGTAAAAACCTATCTGGGTGGTGGCGAGCGGGAAGTGAATCATCCTTCCTATCAGGCATGGACATACGCTGCGTTACTGGAAGACTTTAACGAAGCCGTTCAACAGCAGGCCATTTCGCTCAATCCCTGTGCGTATCTGCACAATATGGAATTTGATTGGATTATCAAACATTCCAAATATCAACAATACCTCGACAAAGCGCCTTGCTTTATAAAATCAGACACACAAAAACTTACTGACTTCATCAAGCAGTTCATCCGTCATGGTGATGCCGGTAAAGTCATGTTTGAAATTGATAAGGGCAAGATCCGGCCATCAAAAAATCTCGCCGACAAACTGCTTTCCATGCTACAGGGCAACGAAGAATTCTACATGATCGATGACCAGAAACTGGTCTACGAAACCGCGTTAAATCTTGCGCAGACATCCTCCGCCAGTAACAAACATGTCTTAATCGTCGAAGGCGGACCTGGCACGGGAAAATCAGTAGTGGCGATTAACCTGCTGGTGCAGCTAACCGGCCAGCGCCTAGTCAGCCAGTACGTAACCAAAAATGCTGCCCCCAGGGCTGTTTACGAAAGCGTGCTCACCGGTTCATTTACTAAAACACATATCACAAACCTGTTCAGTAGTTCTGGAGCCTACACAAGTTGTGATGCCAATGTGTTTGATGCCTTAATTGTTGATGAAGCACACCGACTTAATGCAAAGTCAGGCATGTTCCAGAACCGAGGCGAAAACCAGATAAAAGAAATCATCCGCGCCGCTAAAGCGAGCATCTTCTTTATCGACGAAGACCAGCGTGTCACCTGGAAAGACATTGGCGAGAAAAAAGAAATTGCAAAGTGGGCCGACCAGCTCGGTGCAACCGTATACACCATGGAGCTGCAATCGCAGTTTCGCTGTAACGGATCAAATGGCTACCTGGCTTGGCTGGATAATGCGCTACAGATAAAATCCACTGCCAACGAATCCTTAGCCGGCATCCGCTACGATTTTCAGGTATTTGATACGCCCAATGAACTAAAACAGGCCATATTTGAAAAGAACAAAATAAACAACAAAGCTAGACTGGTCGCTGGTTATTGCTGGGATTGGGTAAGTAAAAAACCAGAAAATAGTGCAGTTAAAGACATCGTCATCGAAGAACATGATTTTGCCATGCAGTGGAATCTGACGACAGACGGTAATCTATGGATAAGAAAACCCGAATCCGTCAACGAGGTCGGCTGCATTCACACCTGCCAGGGACTGGAAGTGGACTACATCGGTGTCATCATCGGTCCAGATATCATCGTAAGAGATGGCAAAATTATCATCCAGCCGGAGCAGCGCGCAAAAACCGACCAGTCGTTAAAAGGCTATAAAAAAGCCCTGAAAGAAGACCCGCAGGCTGCCACCAAAAAAGCAGAAGCAATTATCAAAAATACCTACCGCACCCTGATGACACGCGGCCAGAAAGGCTGCTACATTTATTGCACCGATACAGAAACCGCTACTTATTTTACCGCGATGGCAAAAGCTGCCATCGCCAATGCAGAACAGACAACACCCACTGCAACAACGCAGGCTCAGAAGGAGCAGTCCCTAATAGAGCAATACCCGGGATTAACACTCAGGCTGTTAAAATCCGACCAAGTAAAACCCTACGAAAACGCCGTACCGATCTTTAATCTGAAAATCGCCGCCGGCCAGTTCGGCGAAGAACAGCAGATAGAAGACTACGATTGGGTAGAACTGCCTGATTCGTTCAGGCCACAGCAGGGGCATTTTGTTACCCGTGTTGTGGGTGAATCAATGAACAGGCGTATTCCGAATGGGGCGTGGTGCTTGTTCAAAGCCAATCCAGGTGGTAGTAGAAACGGCAAAATTGTTATTGTCCAGCATAGAGATATACAAGATCCCGATACCGGAGGATCATTTACCATAAAACGTTATCATAGCGAAAAAGTTATTGACGGTGATCTCTGGCATCATAAGAAAATCGTCTTGTACCCAGATTCAAATATCAGTAGCTATAAGCCAATTGAGATAGAAAAAGAAGGGCTCTCTGAATTGCGAGTAATAGGGGAGTTAATAGCTGTATTGTCATAAATTTACTGTCATTGTTGCGCCTGTGACTACTAATGGTAGATCATATTCCACGAAAGTATCTTGTTCATTTCAAGGTAAAAAGGATAAATCATAATTGATCGAATTCGGACTATTGATAAAAACAGACTGGTAAAGAAATTGGGTCGAATCAGCAAGGCATCACCAAAAAAGACAATCAATATCATCCTGGAAATGTTTGCTCAATAACGGATGAAATCAGCCGGACACTTTACTTAATTCGGGGCGGAGTCAAAGTGCGCTCCATATTCGGCAGATGGGAAGTAGCTGTCAGGCAGGGGGGCGGGAGGATTCTTCCGTCCTTTATTGTTCTTCCGGCCGGCTCTGCAGGCTTTCTTCCCCTGTCGCCTGCGGGTCATCCGTGCTCCCTTTGCGGAAGATGCCCACCTCGGGCAGATAGTCACGGAACGAGTCGCCGTAGATCTCCCA
>JALSNC010000244.1 GCA_026987195.1 Desulfobulbaceae bacterium
CAGTCATCCAGGTTGCCGACGGCTCCGGGTAGACGGTAAGTAACAGTTCAGCAGCACGCAATCCGGCGCCTGCAAGCGGTGAACCGTTACGGCAGGCGTTGTTTGCCGACGGGCTGCCATGCTGTAAAAAAAACCGGAATACAGCCTCGTTGTCTGTTGCATTATTCACCGGCCACCAGGACCGGAATCCTGGCAAATTCGACGATCCGTTCCGCCACCGAGCCGAGCAGGATACGGCTCACTCCCCGCTTGCCCAGCTTGCCGATGACGATCAGGTCCGCCCCCCATTCTTCGCCTTCCCTGAGGATGATCTCGTGCGGGGTGCCCTCCCTGAGCACAGTGGATACCCGGACCCCGGCCCGGCGCAGCCGGCCGGCCATGTCCTCCAGAAAGGCGTTGCCGCTCTGTGCCATGTTCTCGTGCACCTTCTCATAGGGTTCGTCACTGAATCTGCACAACTGGTGCATGACCACCGAGTCAACCACATGGACGAGACGCACCTCGGCTTCATGGATCAGGGCGAGCCGGCTGGCCAGTTCCACCGCCTTCATGCTGAACCTGGAACCGTCCACCGGGACCAGGATCCTGGAAAACAGGTTGCCGCAATGTGTCATCCCCCCTCCCTGCCGGACTTCTCCTATCCCCGGCTGAGCCGGTCCTGCCGGCGTCGCATCCGTTTCATCTGGAAGAGTGCCTCCCGCTCCTTCTCTTCCAGGGTCTCTTCCATGGCCTTGACCGTTGCCCGGTAGGATGGAACATAGATATGTTCCAGGGCATTGATCCGTTTCAGGGTCTTTTTCAGCTCGGCCAGCAGCCGCTTGATGCCCACCTCCAGCTCGGTCAGCTCGGCCAGGGGCTCCAGGGCCCGGCGGATGGCGGCGGCCGTGGCGTCCATGGCGCCGCCGGTCCCGGCAAGACCGTAACCCGGCCGATGTGGCGGCGCCTCGACGGTCACCAGGGGCAGGACAACTCCCATCAGGCTCCGTTCCCTGATACCGATCCGTTCACCGGCCCTGAGGCCGAGGCCCGCCGCCTCCACCGCGGCCCGGCCGGCGTCCAGCAGGGCCTCGTCCAGGAGATCATAACAGAGCGCCAGCTCGCTGTTGACCCGGCCGCGCACATGGTCTGCCCGGGAGGCGAGCAGGTTGATCTGGCCGATGAGGATCTCCTTTTTCTGGTCCAGGAGATCGAGCCCGTCCAGGGCCAGGGCCAGCTCTTCCCTAAGGCGCAGCAGGTTGCTCTTTGTTGCCGGTATCTGCAGTTTTTCCATGGGATCTGCCGTATTTTTCCACTTCTTCCTCCCGCACCCTGGTCAGTTCCTGCGGCGGCAGCAGCATGACCAGCTCCCAGCCCAGGTCCAGGGTGTCGGCGATGGTACGGTCCTCGTCTTCCTCCTGGGCCAGGAACCTCTGCTCAAAGGCCCTGGCGAACGTGAGATAGCGTTTGTCGGTGGGTGAGAGCTCTTCCGCGCCGACGATTGCCGCCAGTCGCTGCACCTGCCGGGCCCGGGCATAGGCGGCATAGAGCTGGCTGGACAGGTTGCGGTGGTCCTCCCGGGTCCGCTTCTCGCCGATGCCGTCGCTCATCAGCCGTGAAAGCGATGGCAGGACATTGATGGGTGGATAGACATCCTTCTGCGCCAGGGTCCGCTCGAGCACGATCTGGCCCTCGGTGATGTAGCCGGTCAGGTCAGGGATGGGATGGGTGATGTCATCGTCGGGCATGGTCAGGATCGGGATCTGAGTCACCGAGCCGGGCCTGCCGGTCAGGCGGCCGGCCCTTTCATAGATGGAGGCCAGGTCGCTGTAGAGGTAGCCTGGATAGCCCTTTCTGCTCGGCACCTCGCCCTTGGAGGTGGCCACCTCGCGCAGCGCCTCGCAGTAGTTGGTCATGTCGGTGAGGATCACCAGTACATGCATGCCCTCCTCGAAGGCGAGGTATTCCGCGACCGTGAGGGCGATGCGCGGCGTGATCAGCCGCTCCACCGTGGAGTCGTCGGCCAGGTTGAGGAACATGACCACGTTCTTGAGCACGCCGCTCTCCTCGAAGCTGCGGCGGAACTCTTCGGCCTCGTCGTGGCGGACCCCCATGGCGCCGAAGACGATGGCAAAACCTTCCTGCTCACCGGGCAGCCTGGCCTGCCGGACAATCTGGGCGGCCAGCCGGTTGTGGGGCAGGCCGCTGCCGGAGAAGATGGGAAGCTTCTGGCCCCGGACCAGGGTGTTCATGCCGTCTATGGCCGAGATGCCGGTCTGGATGAAATCCCGGGGATAGGCCCTGGCCACCGGGTTGATGGGATAGCCGTTGATGTTGCGCGGCTCGCCCCGAAAAGGGGCCGGGCCACCGTCCAGGGGCTGGCCCAGGCCGCCGAAGATCCTGCCCAGTACTTCTGCTGCGGAGACCATGAACTCAAAGGGCCGTCCGGTGAAGCGGACGCGTGATCCCGGCTGGCTGAGGCCGGAGGTGCCCTGGAAGACCTCGATGATTGCGGCCTCCTCACTCACCGACAGGACCCGGCCCTGGCGCACCGCACCGTCGGGGCCGGTGACCTCGACCCGTTCGGCGAACCCGACATCCCTGACACCGCGGATGACGACCAGGGGGCCGCTGATACTGTCGATTCCCCGGTACTCCAGTTCAGGCCCTGCCAGTCGAAGGTCCTGGTGCCTGTCCACTGTTTTGCTCACAGCTTTTCCTCTCCGATGATGGCCGTATGGTCCGGTTCCGCCTGCCGGCGCAGGATGGC
The DNA here is from genome assembly GCA_026987195.1 of Desulfobulbaceae bacterium. Taxonomy (GTDB): domain Bacteria; phylum Desulfobacterota; class Desulfobulbia; order Desulfobulbales; family Desulfobulbaceae; genus DRKI01. The sequence continues at coordinate 2,747 of JALSNC010000244.1, forward strand.
GTCCATGGCCTGGTCAATCCGCGTCCGCAGTTCCGAAAACGGCTGAGGATCGTCACCCTTCCAGGTGAACTTGGCCCGGTGCAGCTCGGCAACCACCTCCAGGTCCATGGCCTGATAGAGCGGGATCCGTGCCTCGACGATATCGCGCAGACGGCGGATGAAGTGCATGATGACACCAAGGAGCAGGTACTGCTTGTCCGGGCCGGCATAGGTGTCCACTGGATCAAAGGCGCTCTGCTGCAGGAAGTCCTCCTTGATCAGCCGGGCCGACTCGATGATCCGCCGCTGGTCGTCGGGCAGGGCCTCCTCGCCGAGCAGCTTGACGATGTTCTGCAGCCTGGCGTCCTCCTGGAGGACCTCCATGGCCTCCATACGCAGACTGTTCCATTCCCCGCCCACCCGCTCACCCCACCACCCGGCCACTCGTTGGCCATAGGCGGAATAGCTCTGCAGGTAGTTGATGGCCGGGAAATAGCGGGCACTGGCAAGCTCCTTGTCCAGGGCCCAGAAGCACTGGACAAACCGCTTGGTGTGCATGGTGACCGGCTCGGAAAAATCCCCTCCCGGCGGCGAGACCGCGCCGATCAGGGTAACCGAGCCCCTTTCCCCGCCCAGGGTGGTCACCTGGCCGCCACGTTCGTAAAAGGCGGCCAGGCGCGAGGCGAGGTAGGCCGGGAATCCCTCCTCGGCCGGCATCTCCTCCAGGCGGCCGGAGATCTCCCGCAGCGCCTCGGCCCAGCGCGAGGTGGAGTCGGCCATCAGGGCGACGTCATATCCCATGTCGCGATAATACTCGGCAATGGTGATGCCGGTGTAGATGGAGGCCTCCCGGGCCGCCACCGGCATGTCCGAGGTGTTGGCGATGAGGATGGTCCGTTCGATCAGGGGGTGGCCGCTTTTGGGATCGAGAAGCCGGGGAAAGTCCACCAGGACGCCGGTCATCTCGTTGCCCCGTTCGCCGCAGCCGATATAGACGATGATATCGGCGTCCGCCCACTTGGAGAGCTGGTGCTGGGTGATGGTCTTGCCGGTGCCGAAGCCGCCCGGTATGGCGGCCGTGCCACCTTTGGCCAGGGGAAAGAAGGTATCGATCACCCGCTGGCCGGTGATCAGCGGCTCGGCCGGCAGGAGGCGGCGCCCGGCAGGGCGAAGCTTCCGTACCGGCCAGCGGTGATAGAGCTGCAGTGGCAGGAGCCCGCCGTCTTCGGTCTCCACTTCGGCGACCACTTCCTCGATGGTGTATTCACCGCTGGCCGCGATCCGGCGCAGGGTGCCGCGTATGCCCGGCGGAACCAGGAGAAAATGGTCAACACCCCGCGATTCAGGGATCCGGCCCAGTTTCTGCCCCGGGGTTACCTGGCTGCCGGTCTCGACCAGTGGCGTAAAGGGCCAGAGCCGCTCCCGGTCCAGGGCCGTGCCGATATTGCCCCTGTGGATGAAGTCGCCCCACTGCTGCCGGAGTTCCTTGAGGGGACGCTGGATGCCGTCAAAGATCTCCCCGACCAGGCCCGGCCCCAGTTCCACGAACAGGGGGAGGCCCTGGCCACGCACGGGCGTGCCGGGCCGGAGACCGGTGGTGTCCTCGAAGACCTGGATGGTGGCCAGCTCGCTGTCCAGGCCGATGACCTCGCCGACCAGCTTCTCGGGACCCACCTCCACCATCTCGTTCATGGAAAAGCCGTTGGCCGGCCTGGCCCGGACCACGGGACCGCTCACCATGACAACCCGGGCAGGTTGCCTGTCTCCTGCATTTTTTTCAATCATCATCTGCTCGGCGGTTGTCACCTGGAATCTCCCTGGTAAGGATCTCCTGCAGCAGAGGCCTGCCCCGCTCCAGCAGGGTATCAAAGGAAAAATCGATAAAGATCCGTCCTTCCCCGGCCAGCGCGAGACAGCCGCCGCTGATGGCTGCAGCTTCCGCTGCCAGAGTGACCTTCTTCCCTGACTGCGCCGACAGTTCCCGCAGTCGCGTGTCCGGCAGGAGGGCCATATCCTCTTTTCGCACCTGCAGGCGGCATGTTGCCGCTGGCAGGCCCTGGACGGCCCGCAGAGCCAGGTTGCCGAGGATGCGCGGATAGTCCGGGCTCCGGCGCAGGGCGAGCAGCCGGCTCCGGGCCTCTGCAAAGAGTCTGTCCATGATCTCCTGCCGGGCGGCCATGATCCGCTGCTTCGCCTTCAGTTCCCCATTGTCGACAATCCGGCCGGCATCGCGCAGGGCGCGCCTGCGGCGGCGGGCTATCTCCGCCTCCATCTCACCTTCGACCCTTTTCCTTGCCCTGGTGATGATCTGTTCGGCCTTGGCCCCGGCGTCGGCCAGAATTGCCTCGGCCTCGGCCTCGCCCTTCTTCCTGATGGCGCGGCACAGCAGTGTTGTCTGGTCCGGAAGCGGCATGATTTCTTCTCCTTCTGTCCATCGGTGTGGCCCGGAACCAGCTGTTTGCCGGCAACAGGCCGGTCAGCTTCCCATCAGGGTGACCATTCGTTCCCTTGTCGATGTCCTGCCCGGCACAGGGCCGCTGCGGTCCGGTATCTCCAGCAGCAGCGGCATGGTCTTCTCGAGGACCAACCGGTCCACCTGCTCACGGATGGAATCGGCAACCCGTTCCGCGATCAGGATCAATCCTGTCCGAGGGTCGTTCTCAAGAGCCGCCAGGACCTCGGCGGCCTCCTCCGCACCTTCGACGGGACGGGTCGCGATGCCGGCCAGGGAGAAGGCGAGGCAGGTCAGCGGCTCGGCCATGACGATGATGGACGACATCTTCAGACCTTGCCCAGGATCATGATGGCGACGATGAGGCCATAGATGGCAATACCCTCGGCCAGGCCGAGGAAGATCAGGGCGCGGCCGAGGATCTCCGGCCGTTCACTGATTGCGCCCATGGCGGCCGAGCCGACCATGGCAATGGCGATACCGGCGCCGAGGGTGGAGCAGCCCACGGACAGGGCAGCGCCGATGAAGGCCCAGTTGGCGGTTTCCGTCGCTGCGGTTACCCCGGCCTTTTCCGCTGCCATGGCCATGGCGGGCAGGCTGGCCAGGATCAGTGTGAAAACGGATGAAACAAGAGCTGTACTGTTCATTGCTGTGTGCCTCCGTGGGTGTTGGAACCGCTTTCTTCGCTGTCAGTCAGGATCGGGCTGAACGGCCTGCCGCCGCCGCGGAAGAAGCGGCTGAAAAATTCATAATACTCGAGGCGCAGGGTCTGGATCGAGACCACCATACCCTCGAGGAGAATGATCACCAGATTGCCGAGGGCGATGATCAGCCAGTAGGCAAAACCTCGGCCATGGACCGCGCGGACCATGTCGGCCAGGGAAAAGACAGCCATGAACAGGGCAACATGGGTCAGGCCGAAGGCGGCGACCCGGACAAAGGATACCGTGTTGGCCATGTAGCGGAGGATCTCGTCACCGACCTCGATCAGTGACTCGAACAGGGAGAGGCCGATACCACCGAAAAGAGATGTCCTGTCCGGTCTGCGTATGTGGGTAAAGAGGCGGCGCACCGGCTTTTGCAGCAGCATGACCGTGAAGAGCAGGCAGGTGGCGACGGTCCCGGCCAGGAGTTCGCCCCGGCCGATGGCGCCAGAAAACATGTAGCGGACACCGAGACCGGCCAGCAGCCAGTAGAAAAGCGCTCCGGCCAGGCCGGAGGCGGAGAGGAGATCAGCATACCTCTTCTGCCGGACGAGGTTTACCAGGTTGCAGGCAAACCCGAGGCTGATGATGCCGATCCCCAGGAAGACGGAGGTGCGCATGAAGGCGTCGATGTTCTGCATCGGATGCATCCAGAGGGGCGGGATCAGGTTGTCGAACCCGAAGACACTGCCGTAGAGGAGACCGAACAGGAAGGAGGAGACACCGCATTCCATGAGGATAACACCGTAGTCCATGAAGCGGAACATCCTGCGGAAGATACCATAGCCCATGATGAACAGGACCGCGCCCTGGCCCACGTCGCCGAACATCATGCCGAAGAGGAGAAGGAAACTCACTGCCAGGAAGATGGTCGGCTCCACCTCGCCGTAGGCCGGTGTGCCGTAGAGGGTGGTGAGTTTCTCAAAGGGCCTGATCAGGAGCGGGTTGTTGAAGAGGATGGGGATCTTCAGCGTGCCGGAGCGGACCTCGCGGATGTTGTCGGGATCGACCCGGTCGACCAGGGCCTGGCCCCGGGTCGCTTTGCCGATCTTTTCCTCCAGGGCAGGATAGAGGTCCACGGGCAGCCAGCCGGTGATGATGAAGGTATGGTCGATGGCCCCGAACTTTTCCTGGGCCTGGAGGAGTTGGCTTGAGAGAAGCCCCTTTTCCCTGGCCTTCAGAAGTGTGCCGCCATACCTGGTGGCCAGGGCCTGGCGCTGCCGGTTCAGGGCTGCCAGTTTGTCGTTTGTCGCCGCGATCTGGCCGGCCAGGTCGCCGAGAAGGTCATGGATGGTGCCCTTCAGGTCGGGCGGCAGGTCGATGGGATCGAGAAAGGCGCTCTTCAGGGCCCGGCGGAGAACCGCCTGGTCGTCGGCAAGGGCCATGGCGACGAGGACCTGGCGCTGCCGGATTTTCTGCACCGGTACCAGGACATGGTAGATGTCGGAGAGGCTCTCCTCGAGCCGGTCCAGGTTCTCCTCCGGCAGCAGGCCGGCTGTCCAGATCACGTAACGCAGGGAGGAGAGACGGTCGAAGTCAAGAGCGGCCGGCTCAAGCAGTCTGAGTCGCTTTTGCACCTCCCGGTCACGCTTCAGCCGCTGCCGGGCCTGTTCCTCTTCCGCAAGCAGGGGGAGGACCTCATTTTCGATGGCGGCGACAGTCTTTTCAAGACGGAAACATTCCCTGTCCGGACGGGGGATCCTGGTGATCTGCGGCAGGGGAACGGCGGGCCGCAGTCCGTCCACCAGCCTGTTGATCCGGGCAAGCAGGGTCTGGTAGCGGTCGAGGAGTTTCCGGTCGACGCGGGCCACGAACCCCATTCGGCCCAGATGGGTCTCCTCGATCCTGATCAGGTGCAGGAGCCGCAGCTCACCAAGAACCGTCATCACCTTTGCGATCTCTTCTTCGGGACACTGGATGGTGACCCGGGTCAGGCGGACAGTCCTAAACATGGGCCGTCTCCCTGAAGAGTGCCCCTGGCAGGTGGCTGGCAATGGTTTCAGGAGTCAGCTTCTGCGCCTTGCCCTCCATGATGGTGATGACAGCCCGGACCTCCAGCTCCTTTTCCAGGAGATAGCCTGCCTGCACGCCGACGTGAAAGGGAAAGGATGCCAGGG
>JALSNC010000245.1 GCA_026987195.1 Desulfobulbaceae bacterium
AGGAACTGGGCCGCTGGTCATACCGTACTGCCCTCGAGGAACGGGGGATTGCGGTGGAACGCTGAGACCGGCAGCCCCGGACACGTAAGCGCTCTCAGGCACCGCATCTTTGCACGGGCGTGCCTGTCCGCATAGGTTAGGCTATAGCGGTCAGGCACGCCTGCACAGGTAAGCGAAGACTCCGGATGGCGTGCTGCTGAAGTTTTACTCCGCCGCCGCCCGGCTGGCCAGTTGCCCGCAGGCTGCGGAGATATCCTCCCCCCGGCTCTGCCGGATAAACACGGTGTAGCCGTGCCGGCGCATGATCTCCTGGAAGCGCAGAACCCGGTCACGACCGGGGCTGACGAACTCGCCGCTTCCGGTCTCGTTCATCGCCAGCAGATTGATCTTGCAGGGAATATCCGCCAGCAGCCTGGCCAGACGGCGGGCGTCCTCATCCGTGTCGTTGATCCCCTGCAGGAGGGTATACTCGAACATGATCCGCTGCCGCTTCTTGCGGGGGAACTCGCGGCAGGCGGCCATGAGCTGCGCCAGGGGATAGCGGTCGTTGACCGGCATGATCCGGCTGCGGGTTGCATCTTCGGTGGCATGGAGCGAGACGGCCAGGTTGACGCTGGTCTTTCTGCCAAGTTCCAGCATCTGCGGCACCAGACCGCAGGTGGAGACGGTAATCCTGCGGCTGGCAAAGTCCAGGCCACGCTGCTCGGTGAAAATGGAGAGGGCGTCGAGGAGACTGGCCAGGTTGGCCAGGGGCTCGCCCATGCCCATGAAGACCAGGTTGGTCAGCCTGCCACGCCCATGGTCGATCATCCAGTCACGGACCGCGCAGACCTGGTTGACGATCTCCGCGGTCTTGAGATTGCGGGCAAATCCCATGCTGCCGGTGAGACAGAAACGGCAGCCCATGGCGCAGCCCACCTGGGAGGAGACACAGAGGGTGTTGCGGTCCTCTTCCGGGATCAGGACCGACTCGATCACATGGCCGTCGGCCAGGGGGAAACCGAACTTGACCGTGCCGTCACGGGAGACCTGGATGACAGGGTCGTCAAGGCGGCTGATCACGGCATGTTCGGCCAGCACCCCTCTGAATTCTTTGGCCAGATCGGTCATGTCGGCAAACTCCACCCGTCCCGGCCGGTAGATCCAGGCAAGGAGCTGGCGGCCGCGAAAGGCAGGCTGGCCCAGGGACTCGACAAAGGCGATGAGCTGTTCCAGGGTCAGGTTCTTCAGATCTGTTGCGGCATGGGACATATCAGAAGCCAGAATATCAGAAGGTCAGAAGTCAACGGTTGGTAACAGTTCGTAAAAGTTCCGCAGCACGCCATCCGGAATCTGCGCTTACCTCGCTGCGCTCGCTTACCTGACAGCCAGTCACGATCACGCACAGCTGACGCACTGCTGAACTTTTACCAAAAGTGTCTGTCTTTTCATGTGGTTGCCGATAGAGGCGAACTGTTACCTGAGCCATCCCGTGCGGGGTTACGGCAAGCTCACAGGGCGCGCAGCCCTTCCGGGGTCAGAAGCAGGCTCCCGCGCAGGGCCTGCCGCACCGTGGCAAGAAAGGCGTCCTTGTCTCTGGGCAGGCGGCCATCAAGGGTAAAATAGTTGGAGGCATGGTTGGCCTGGAACTGGGCCCGCAGATCAAGGTTGCGGATCAGGGTCTCCAGTTCCCGGAACAGGCCGGCCCGGTCAGGGAGAACAAAGCCCCCCTGCCGGGCCAGGCGGCCGAGCTCGGTGTTATCCAGCAGCATCAGGGTGAGCACGGCCACCTGGCTTGGCCGCATGCGGTTGAGGACCCCGGCGGTT
>JALSNC010000246.1 GCA_026987195.1 Desulfobulbaceae bacterium
GGCGCACCCCGGGACAACGCTCCTTGACCTCGGCCAGCCGCAGTATCTCGTCCACGGCCTCCTCCACCGCCGGCCTGATGAAGCCGCAGGTGTTGACCAGGATCAGGTCCGCCTCCTCCGGGTCCTCGGCCACCCGGTATCCCTCTTTTTCCAGGATCCCGAGCATCACCTCGGAATCCACCAGATTCTTGGCACAGCCCAGGCTGACCAGGTGAATTGTTTTCATCAGAGCTCCACCGGGTTCAAGGTGAACTGCGAACCGACCAGCATGGCTGCCCCGGGATATTTGGCCGCAGTCACAACATATTATGAAGTAAGCGCTCACAGGCAATCCAACCCGCCGCAGGCAGCACGAAGACTCCTCACACCAGTCCCCTGTCACCCGGCCCCCGGCCCCTGTCACCTGGTACCTGTCACCTGGTACCTGTCACCTGGCCCCTGGCCCCTGATTCCCTGATAAACCCGACAAGCAACTCCAGGAGCTGTCCTGACAGGGCGCGGAAGCGTTTGTGACCGTACACGGGCTTCCAGGGGACCCGCCACAGTTCATCGGAGACCAGCATGGCCGCGGCCAACCGGATGGAGCGAAAGCCCGCCACCGTGCAGAGGGCGGTGTACTCCATGTCCACGGCCATGATTCCGTCGCGGGCATACTGTTCCACCTTTTCCCTGGTTTCACGAAACGGGGCATCGGTGGTCCATATCGGGCCGCGATGGCAAGGCCGCGCCGGTTTCTCAAGCCATGCCCACAGCTCTTCGGCCAGGCCGGGATCGGGACCGGGCCGTGGCCGCTCATCATAGTGCGGGCTGGTCCCCTCCTCGGGCAGGCCCACGGTGGGGACAAGAATATCGGTGGCAGCCAGCTCCGGCACCAGGGAACCGCACCAGCCATGCACCAGTATCGAGCGGGCGCCGAGGGCGATCAGTTTTTCCAGGCAGATGACCGCCATGGGTGCGCCCACGGCCGGACCGGCGATGAAGAGATCCGGACCGGCATAAAGCCGGGAATGGAACAGGAAATGGCGCTGCAGCCGGAACCGGCCGGCCAGCGCCTGCAGATGGCCCGTGTCGGACGGATTCACCGCCAGGATGCCGAAGGGCGGCAGACATGGTTCGCCGCGTCCGCGGGAGGGGTTGATGATGCACTGCTCCATGGAGCTGGTGCATACCAGAAAAAAAGGGGCGCAGCAAGTGCTGCGCCCCTTTCTGGTTCGAAAACCGGATCGCTTCTTATCCGAGCAGCTGCTCCTTGAAGGGGTTGGCGTACAGCAGGATAAAGGCGATAACCAGACCGTAAATGGCGATGGACTCAACCAGAGCCATACCAAGGATCATGGTGGTGGTAATGGAACCCTTGGCCTCGGGGTTACGGGCAACACCCTGGCAGGCGCCAAGTACACCGGAACCCATACCGATACCGGCGCCCAGACCGGCAAATCCGATGGCATGTGCAGAACCGATGCAAACCAGTGCGAGATGAATCTTGTCCATTTGACTGTTCCTCCTGAAAAATTTATATAACGTTGGCCTTCTTCTCCGTAGAACGGAAACCTTGTGCAACTCGATCAGATCCCGCGCCGGCCCTGACAGGGCCAGAGTCGTAGGAGACGGCCGCAGCGGCCGCCGGTATGTACCTCATCAGTGGGCCGGCTCCATGGCCTGGGCGCAGTAGCTGACCGACAGCAGCACAAAGACCGCCGCCTGGACCAGGGAAACCAGGACACCGAGGCAGAGGATCGGCAGAGGCGCGAAATAGGCGCCGGCCAGCATGAAGAGCACCGCAAGCAGGATCTCCTTGGCGATGATATTTCCGAAAAGACGCATGGAGAGCGAGAGCAGCCGGGCAAGGTTACTGATGATCTCCAGCAGGAGCATGAACGGCGCCAGCACCGGTACCGGCCCGAGAAAATGCTTGATGTACTTGATACCGTGGTAGCGCAGGCCGAGCGCATGGTGGGTCACCCAGACGATGATGGTCATGGCCAGGGTGATGTTCCAGTTGGAGGTGGGCGACATGAAGCCGGGGATCAGCCCGATCATGTTGGCGATCACGATGTAGAGGGCAAAGGTGGCCATCATGGGGTAGAGCATGCGGGCGCCCTTCTTGCCCAGGTTCTCCTCGAAGATATCCATCAGGCCGCTGATGACGACTTCCCAGAAGTTCTGGCCGCTGCCGGGGATGATCTCCAGTTTGCCCATGGTCAGTTTGGGAACGATGATCAGGAAGGCCATGACCAGCCAGGTATAGGTCATATAGGGCTCGCACAATTTCTCGAGTAAGGTGTGCCCCACCGGTGTATGGGGCACCGGAAGTCCCAGTTTTTCAAGAATCAGCGAGATGAAAAGAATTGGATGTTCCATAACCTATGCTCCCTTAACACTTTGTACGGAATATATTTTCCTGCCCCTGCTCAGAACAACGATGATCACGCTGAGCATTACCGTGGACAGACCTAGCACCAGTCCGATCATGTGGAGTTCGATATTTGTCGACAGCGCGTAGAGGATCAGCCCGAACACGCAGAGTTTCGCATAGAATTTGACCAGGAAACGGATCTTTTCCATCCGCTGCACCGCCTTGACATGATCGCAGCACTGGCTGACCCGTTCGACGATCTGCCGGGCATCCCGCATGAGCAGGAGAAAACTGCCATAGGCCAGAATTCCGCCGATCAGCACCGAGCGGGCCATGAACCAGTCATACTGGTACCAGCTCCCGGCCGTAAAGATTACGGTCATCAGCAGGCTGAACTGCTGGACCATACGCAGTAAGGTCACTTCCGGTTTCACCATCTCACCCGTGCAGGAGGCATGGCCTCCTATTTTTCCATCATCTTCCTGTAGAGATCCCACAGGGTCTTGAATGCGGCAAGGACGCCCACACCCAGGAATATAAAGGTCAGCCAGGGCGCAGTCCTGCCATCAAAGACCTTGTAGTCGAGGTACCAGCCGATGCCGAGCCCGAGGAAGATGGAGAGGACAAAGGTCATGCCGACATGACTGTATATTGCCAGCTGCCTGAACATCTCTTTTCGTTCTTCAGACATCTGTCACCTCTCCCAGACCCGACGGGTCACGCAAGTGAACCAACAGGTAGCACGCACCTGCGGCAAGTGCAATGATTTTTTTAACAAACCGCCAATTTTTTGAATGACGATTCAGTCACCTCCAGGGCTTTTTCCAAATGAGTTCGCTCATGTACACCAGATATGAAGGCTGCCTCGAACTGGGAGGGGGCCAGCCACACGCCGCCGGCCAGCATCTGCCGGAAATGGCGTCCGTACATGTCGGTATCGGCCCGCATGGCCGACTCGAAATCGGTCACCGGACCGTCGGTGAAGAAACAGGTCATCATGGAACCGATCCGGTTCAGGGTGGTCGCAACCGGCGCCTCGCTCCCGAGGCGGGCCAGCTCGGAGCCGAACCAGTCACTCTTTTCCTCCAGTTCCCGGTAGAAACCGTCCTGCCGCACCACCTTCAGCATGGCCAGGCCGGCGGCCATGGCCAGCGGGTTGCCGGAAAGGGTGCCGGCCTGGTAGACCGGGCCGTCCGGGGCCACCTGGTCCATGATCTCCGCCCTGCCGCCGTAGGCGCCCACCGGCAGGCCGCCGCCGATGATCTTGCCCAGGCAGGTGAGGTCCGGCATGATGCCGAACCGCTCCTGGGCACCGCCCAGGGCGAGCCGGAAACCGGTGATCACCTCATCGAAGATCAGGACGATGCCCAGCTCCCGGGTCAGCTCCCGCAGGCGGGTCAAAAACGCCATCTCCGGCACCACGACGCCCATGTTGCCGGCCACCGGCTCGATGATCACGCAGGCGATATCCAGACTCCCGTCACGCAGGGTTTTCTCCAGCACCTCGATATCATTGTAGGGGATGGACAGAGTATTTCTGACAATATCTTCGGGCACACCCGGGCTTCCCGGGATGCCCAGGGTGATGATCCCCGAACCGGCCCTGACCAGGAAGGAATCGGCATGGCCGTGGTAACAGCCATCGAACTTGACCACCACCTTGCGGCCGGTATGGCCGCGGGCCAGGCGGATGGCGCTCATGGTCGCCTCGGTGCCCGAGTTGACAAAACGGACCTTTTCCAGGGAGGGAACAGAGTCACAGACCAGTTCGGCCAGTTCCACCTCGAGCTCGGTGGGCGCGCCGAAACTCGTCCCGTCGGCGGCGGTGCGGCGGATGGCGTCGATGACCTCGGGATGGGCGTGTCCCAGGATCATCGGCCCCCAGGAGCAGACAAAGTCGATGAACTCGTTGCCATCGACATCCACCACCATGCAGCCTTGGGCCTTGCGGACAAAGAGAGGATCGCAGCCCACGGACCTGCAGGCACGGACCGGGGAATTGACGCCGCCGGGAATCACGGCCCGGGCCCGGGAAAAGAGAGATGCGGAACGATCGGTCTTCATGGGGTCACCTTGGGAAGAAAACAGGTTGGCGGAGATTGCCGGCAGGCACGTCACAGTTCACCGTTATCGGCAACTCCTTCGAGGTGGACCGGTAAAAGGTCCATCACACTCTAAAGATGGCCAAGCATAAACGTTCGATATACAGGGCGTAGCGGTGTCGGCCAGCCACCGGAGCCCGGGGAACCGCAGGGCGGAATCTGCCCGTTCTCCATCGCCGCGGCACTATAGCATGGCCGCTTTTCATCTGTCAAAACGAAAAAAGAAACAGAAGGTTCCACCTTGACAGGCAGGCGAAGATGGTAATTTTTTCTTGTCACTACCCCCCGGGCAAGGTAAAATGGGCTGTAATTGTGCGAGTTTTTTATAAATGTTTGATATACAAAGGATTTTTGAGGAAATTTTTCTCGAAACAGCGCAAAAAGGAGCTATTCTCATGGCAAGCGAAAAAGTGATGCACGTCTCTGACAGCGAATTCGACACCAAGGTCGTGGGCAATGAGCTCCCCTGTCTCGTGGATTTCTGGGCCCCCTGGTGTGGTCCGTGCAAGGCCATCGGCCCCGTGATCGACGAACTGGCAGAGGAGTTTGACGGCCGGGTGCAGATCGCCAAGATGAACGTTGACGACAATCCCGCCACTCCCGGCAAATTCGGCATCCGCGCCATCCCGACCCTCATCCTCTTCAAGGGCGGCGAGGTCGTGGACCAGATCACCGGCGCCGTGGGCAAGGCCCAGCTGCAGGATCTGATCAAAAAAGCGCTCTGATCCCCATGCCGGCCACCCCCGGTTCCATATCCGCAGAGAGCCCCCCTTTTCCTGTCATCACCCCAATCCGAGAGCATCCGCATGCAGCAGGCTGAATACCAACTGATCATCGTCGGCGGCGGCCCGGCCGGGCTGACGGCCGGCCTGTACGCGGCCCGGGGCCGCCTCAAGGCCCTGCTCGTCGAGAAGGGGGCCACCGGCGGCCAGGTCCTGGTCACAGACTGGGTGGACAACTATCCCGGCTTTGTCGAGGGCATATCCGGTTTCGAGCTCATGGACAGGATGACCGCCCATGCCGACCGGTTCGGCCTGGAGAAAAAATTCGCCAATGTCACCGCGCTCGACCTGGAAGGACCGGTCAAGAAGGTGCACCTTGAAGACGACGCCACCCTGACCGCCCGGACCGTGATCCTCTGCACCGGCGCCCGGCCGAGCAAGCTGGGCGTGCCAGGCGAGGAAGAGCTGGTGGGCCGGGGTGTCTCCTACTGCGCCACCTGCGACGGCCCCTTCTACCGGGACCAGGAGATCGCGGTGGTGGGAGGCGGCAACACCGCCATCCAGGAGGCCCTGCACCTGACCAAGTTCGCCCGCAAGGTAACGGTCATCCACCGTCGTGACCAGTTGCGGGCAACCAGGATCCTGCAGGAAAAGGCCTTTGCCAACGACAAGATCCACTTCCTCTGGAATGCGCGGGTCACGGCGATCGTGGGCGGCAAGGATGGTGTGGAACGGCTCGAGATCAGCTTCACCGACACCAGCTCCACCACCCTTGCGGTCACCGGCATCTTCATCTTCATCGGCGTGGTCCCCAACAACGAGGTCCTGCCGCTGGACCAACTGCAGACCGACGAGGCCGGGTTCATCATCACCGATACCGAGATGCGGACCAACCTGGATGGCGTGTTCGCGGCCGGCGATATCCGCAGCAAGAACTTTCGCCAGATCATCAATGCCGCCGGCGAAGGCGCCACCGCCGAACTGTCGGCCGAACACTACCTGGGCAGCCAGGCATGACCGGGACCACGGGAGCGCAATCCATGGCAATCTTCCGCAGACAGACCATCAGCCGCACCTCCTGGGTTCTGCTCCTTCTCCTCCTGCTCCTGCCGCTGGCAGGCTGCAGCACCATGGAGGGGATGTTCGACAAGTTCACCTTTGGCAGCGGTGACACCGAGACAGCCGAGGACTCGGCCCAGGCCCTGGCCATCAGGGGCATGGACGCCTTCAATGTCGGCGATTATTACGAGGCCCTGCAGGCCTTCAACGAGATCCTGGACCGCTATCCCTTCAGTCCCCAGGCCATGCTGGCCGAGCTGAAGGCGGCAGACTGCCACTACTACCGCAAGGAGTACCTGGAAGCCAAGATGCTCTACCAGGAGTTCGAGGAACGGCATCCCACCAACGAGGCCATCCCCTATGTCATGTTCCAGATCGGCATGTGCGATTTCCTCCGCACCGACCGCATCGACCGGGACATCACCGGTGCCCAGGATGCGATCAAATCCTTTTCACGACTGCTCCGGGCCTATCCCGATTCGCCCTACTCCCGCGAAGCCAGGGCGCGGATAGCCGCCGCCCGCGAGTTCCTGGTCAACCACGAGTACTTTGTCGCGGTCTTCTATGTCCGCACCAAGGAGTACAGCCAGGCCATCCATCGTCTCAAGTACCTTCTCTCCATGTACCCTGATTCCAGCATCGCGCCCAGGGCCAGGGCCCTGCTCAAGCGCCTGGAGGAAGGCAGGCCGCCGGTCTGGGGCCTGAAAAAATGGCTGCCCGACCTCTCCATGCCGGACTGGAAATTCTGGAGTTCCGACGACAGCAACGGTGGCGGTGACCAGCGCCAGCAGGCGCCACCGGAAGACAGCACCGGCCCGGCGTCGAAAAAGTAGCGCCGGCCGGCTTTCACGCCTTATACCGCCGCTGCCGGTTCCTCCTCCAGCAGCCTGTCGATGGAGACCTCCATGGCCCGTACCGGGCAGCCGGTGACACAGAGACCGCAGCCGGTGCATTTCTCGGGATCAAAGAGCACCTCCATCTCCGGACGCCTGATATACAGCGCCCCCACCGGGCAGATGCCGGTGCAGGCCCCGCACTGGAAGCACTTCGCATCATCACGGCGGATGCGGGTCGCCAGCCGTTCCACCTTCACGCCCAGCCCCTTGAGATACGCCAGGGCCTCGCGGACATTCTCCCTGTTACCCTTCAGTTCAAGGATCATGATTCCGTCGCGCTGCGGACGGATATCCGCCTTGAGGATATTGAACTCCACGTCGTACTGTCTGACCAGGTGATAGATGACCGGGTCACCCGAGGTCTCCTTGGGGTAGCGAAGAAAATAGATTCTTGTATACATGCTGATTCCTGTTGAAAAAGATTGATCGTAGGCGCTTACACCATTGTGGTCGGACAAACCGATGGTTAGCCATCCCGCGAGGGGTTACGATTGATCCGTATCTCGCTGCAGGCGGTCAGGCGGTCGGCACCAGGACATCGAGCCGGTCGAGCAGGACATCCGGCGGTGCGTCGGTGTCGATGCGGACAAGCTGCTCCGGCCGGAGTTCGTCCGGGGCCTGGAAACGTTCTTTCTGGGCCAGGTAGATCTCCCAGCGGCCGTCGGAGACGGCCTGGGGATCACGGGCCCGCAGCTCCAGCCGACGCAGGACCTCGGCATCGGAGCAGGAGCAGAGAACAAAGCGCACCTCCACCCCCAGGCCGGCGGCCAGCTCCAGCACCCGGGCCCGCTCGGAGCGGCGGCTGTAGGAACCGTCGAGAACCACCCCGGCCCTGCCGTGCCGCAGATCCTCCCTGGCCCGCTCGAGCATGGCCTGGTAGGTCCTGGCCGTGAAGGCCGGGCTGTAGATCCCCTGGCCGACGCCCTCGGCGCAGCGGGTGGTGGCGCTGAGCCCGGCCAGTTCCTTGCGTACCCGGTCGGTATTGTAGTACGAAAATCCGTGCCGGTCGGCAAAGGCCCGGGCCAGGGTCGACTTGCCCGAGGCGATCATGCCGAAGAAGACCAGGAGCCGCGGCCGCCTGGCCTGCCCACGGTCAGGCGCGGCGGGCATAACTCTCGGCAAGGCGGAAATAGCGGGCCGCCGCCTCCAGGTTGGCCTGGCGGACCCCTTCCTCCACCGCCGGATCGGCGGCGGTGAACAGGCCTATCTTGCCGCGCACGTAGGCACGGTAACATTTGTAGAAATCCAGCATGCCGCCGAGCCCCTCGTCTTCTGCCTGGCCGGCGAAGCGCCGGATGAAGTGGTCACCGAGTCCGGCCAGGCCGTGATAATCCAGGTCCATGGCAAGAAAGGCGACATCACTGGCCACGTCACAGTAGCGGAACCGGTCGTTGAACTCGATGCAGTCGTAGATGTGGACCCTGTCGGCCAGGCAGATGTTGGCGGAATAGAGATCGCCGTGGCAGTCGCGGATCCGGCCGGCGCGGATGCGCGCCTCGAACAGCTCCTCCCGGGCGAGGACACTGCGGGCATAGGCGGAGATCAGCTCGAACTGCGCCCTGGTCAAGGGTCCGGTGTCGCTGATGAAGGACCCGGTCTGCTCGAAATTCTCCAGGACATTGACCGCCACCGCCCTGGCAGTGCCGAAGGTATCGATCTCGCTGGAACGCGCCGCCCCGGAATAAAAAGGAACCAGCACATCGACAATGGCGTCGATGTGCGACCGGTCGAGCCGGCCCGCCTCGATGAGGCGGACCATCATCCGTTCCTCGGGCATCCGCACCATCTTCACGCCATACTCGACGATCTCGCCGTCACCATCGAAATGGACCTCCTCATCCCGGCCGCGGAGCTCGACCACGCCGAGATAGATGTCCGGGCAGAGCCGGCGGTTGAGACGCACCTCCTGCTCGCAGCAGTGACGGCGTTTCTCCAGGGTGGAGAAATCGAGAAAACCGAAATCCACGGGTTTCTTGAACTTGTAGACATACTCCCCGGCCAGGAGCACAAAGGAGATATGGGTCTGGACCAGGCGGACCTGATCCACGGGATGGTCATAGGCCCCGGCCCGGAGCAGGCCGCGGATATAGGGAGGCAGGTTGGTATCGGTCATGGGCATGGTTCCGGAACAGGGGTATGGAGCGGGTTGCCGCTCTTCTCTTCAAGAGGTTGCCGGCAACAGGTAGTCGCAGCGGCCGGCCGGCCAGCACGTCCAGGCCACTGTACCAGAAGTGTGCGCCGCCGTAAATGGTTTACCGGCTGCCGGCACCATGGTAAAAGGAGAGTGCGGCAGTCAAAACTCGTAAAAATTCAGCAGCACACCGGATCCTGCAATGAACGAAAACATCCTTCGCGACCTGCTCAGCCGGTTACAAAGGGGCACCCTGGACATCGACGGCGCCGTGGAGCGGTTGCGCCACCTGGACCAGGAGCTCCTCGGCTGCGCCCGGCTCGACCATCACCGCGAACTGCGGACCGGCCTGCCCGAGGCGGTCTATGGCGAGAACAAGTCCACGGACCAGCTCCTGGAGATCCTGGCTTCCCTGCTCGAGCGGGACTCGGTGGTCCTGGCCACCAGGATATCCCCGCCCAAGGCCGAGGTACTCTGCCGGCGGCTCCCCGGCCTCCGCTACCACCCCATGGCGCGGATGCTCACCGGCAACGAGCACCACATCCCCGGGGAGGCCGGCCGCAATACGGTGGTGATCGTCACCGCCGGCACCTCGGACATCCCGGTGGCCGAAGAGGCCCGGATCACCCTGACCAGCTTCGGCCACCGGGTGGAGACCGTCTTCGACGCCGGTGTCGCCGGGCTGCACCGCATCCTTGACCACGGCCGCCGCCTGCAGCAGGCAGGGGTCGTCATCGTGGTCGCGGGCATGGAGGGGGCCCTGCCGTCGGTGGTGGCGGGGATAACGCCGGCGCCGGTGATCGGCGTCCCCACCAGCATCGGCTACGGCGCCGGTGCCGGCGGCTACAGCGCCCTGCTCGGCATGCTCAACTCCTGCGCCGCCGGCCTGGCCGTGGTCAATATCGACAACGGCTTCGGAGCCGCCTGCATGGCCGCGGCCATCAACCGCCGGTTCAAAAACCGCTCTGCCGTCCCCTGACCATGGGCGACGACCCTGTTCCCATACCCTGCAATGCGGCCAGCCCCCTGCCGATTTTCTGAAAAAAGCGTTCCCCGCCATTGCATGATCCCCGCTATCGTCGTATAATCGGCATGTTTTACTCAAAAAATCCGAGGCAGACCGGAGGGCCTTCCTGCACCGCTGCCGTGAACCGCCACCGGATCGGAGTCTGGGTCCGCAACCATCTTTTTAGCCAGGCCAGGAATACCGCGCAATGAATACGACGCTGAAACTGAAAATCGGACTGCTGTTTTCCATCATCATCTTTTCCATCATGACCCTGGTGCCGTCGTTCTATCCCCAGGCACCGGACTGGTGGAAGAAGTATCTCGCCCCGGAGGGCCTGAAACTGGGTCTCGATCTTCAGGGCGGCATGCACCTGGTCCTGCGGGTCGATCTCGACAAGGCGGTGGAGAACTCCCTGGAACTGGCGGCCGGCGACCTGAAGGAGAGCCTTGCCGACAAGGGGATCACCGCGGTCCAGCTCGACTCGGGTGATCCGAAAAAGATCATCTTCACCCTGCCCAACACCGGGGCCGTGGACACGGTCAACGAGGTGATCAAAAACGATTTCCCCAACCTGGACATCAAGGTGGAGGCCGAAGAGGGCAGCTTTCCCCGCATCACCCTGCAACTCAAGCCCAGCGAGGTCGAGTTCATCCACAAGAACGCGGTCAGCCAGTCCCTGGAGATCATCCGCAACCGGATCGACCAGTTCGGTGTTGCCGAGCCGGTCATCGTCCGCCAGGGGGAAAACGAGATCGTGGTCCAGCTTCCCGGGGTCAAGGATCCGGACCGGGCCATGGACCTGATCGGCCAGACCGCGCAGCTCGAGTTCAAGCTGGTCGCCGATGACACGGGAGTCGATCTGAACAAACTGATCAACGAGGCCATCCAGGCCGGCCAGTGGAAATGGGGCGAGAGCCGCAAGCAGCTCAACCTGGCCCTGCAGGGACGCCTGCCCAAGGGGACAGAAATCTATTTCCAGAGGATCGTCGACGACAAGACCCATAAGGTGCGCAAGGTGCCCATCCTCCTCTACAGCCAGGTCCTGATGACCGGCGAGATGGTCAAAAACGCCCAGGTCCGTATCGGCGGCACCTTCAACGAGCCCTATGTCAGCCTGGATCTCACCGGCCGCGGCGGTAAGATCTTTGCCCAGATCACGGAGAAGAACGTCGGCAAGCGGCTGGCCATCGTCCTTGACGACGTGGTCCGGTCGGCGCCGGTGATCCGGGAGAAGATCCTGGGCGGTTCGGCCCAGATCTCGGGCAGCTTCACCCACGAGGAGGCCACCGACCTTGCCATCGTCCTCAGGGTCGGTGCCCTGCCGGCGCCGGTGGAGATCATCCAGAACCTGACCGTCGGTGCCAGCCTGGGACGCGACTCCATCACCAAGGGGCTCACCTCGGGCCTGTTCGGGGCGCTCATGGTGCTGGTGTTCATGGTCATCTATTACCGGCTCTCCGGGGTCATCGCCGACATGGCCCTGCTGCTCAACATCCTCTTCCTTTTTGTCGGCCTGGCCATGCTCGGCGCCACCCTGACCCTGCCCGGCATTGCCGGTATCATCCTCTCCATCGGTATGGCCGTGGACGCCAATGTCCTGATCTTCGAACGAATGCGGGAGGAGTTCGCCCTGGGCAAATCGGTGAAGTCCGGCGTGGACGCCGGCTTCAACAAGGCCTTCTGGAGTATCGTCGACTCCCAGGTCACCACGCTGATCACCGCCCTGGCCCTGTTCCTCTTCGGCACTGGGCCCATCAAGGGGTTTGCCATCACCCTGTCCCTGGGCATCATCTTCAACCTCTTTGCCGTCCTCTTCTGCAGCCGCCTGGCCTATGACGTGCTCTACTCCACCCGCAGGCTGAAGGAACTGAAGTTCATGCGCTTCATCAAGCAGCCCGACTTCGACTTCATGGGGGTCAAGAAGATCGCCTTTACCGCCTCGGCGATCCTGGTCCTGATCGGCCTGTTCTCCTTTGTCGAGATACTGCGCGGCGACGCCAACCTGGGAGTCGACTTCTCCGGCGGCTCACTGCTCCAGTACAAGGCCGACAAACCCTTCCGCCTCGACGAGGTTCGGGCGGCCTTTGCGAAAAACGGCTATCCCACCATCGACCTGCAGCAGGTCAGCGGTGAAAACCGGCTCATCGTCAAGATCAAGAAGTCCGAGGACACGGTGGGACACCTGGGCGAGGAGATCACCTCGATCCTGACCCGGGAGGAGAAGGACAAGGGCTTTGTCCTGGAAAGCCAGTCCGAAATCGGCTCCTCCATCTCCGAGGTCCTCCGCAACAAGGCCATCGAGGCCATTGCCATCTCGCTCATCGGCGTCCTTCTCTACCTCGCCATCCGCTTCGACTTCAGCTTCGGCCTTGCCGCGGCCGCCGCCACCTTCCACGACGTGCTGGTGGTGCTGGGCATCTGCTGGCTGATGAACATGGAGATCACCCTGCTCATCGTCACCGCCCTCCTCACCCTGGCCGGCTATTCCCTCAACGACTCGGTGGTCGTCTTCGACCGTATCCGCGAGAACCTGCAGAAGCACAAGGACAAGGACTTCGATACCATCATCAACGAGTCCATCAACCAGGTCCTGGGCCGGACCATCGTCACCTCGCTGACCACGGCCCTGGTCCTGGTGGCCCTCTTCTTCTTCGGCGGCTCGGCGATCCACGGCTTTTCCTTTGCCCTGCTCACCGGTGTCATCGTCGGCACCTACTCCTCCATCTTCATCGCCAGCCCCCTGCTGACGCTCAAGAAACGCGGATAGGACACCGTGGACGACCGCCTGCCCCGACACTTCCGGCCCCTGACCGGCACAGAGCCCTTTTCCTTTGCCTGCCATCCCGGTGTGCCCTGCTTCACCGAATGCTGCCGCGAACTGGACCTGGCCCTGACACCCTATGACGTGCTGCGGCTGAAGAACCATCTCCGCATGCACTCGGCCACCTTCCTGGAGCGCTACGTCATCATCGAACACGACCCGCAGATGGTCTTTCCGGTCTGCTACCTGACCATGGTCGATGACGGCCGGGCAAGCTGTGTCTTTGTCCGCCCGCGGGGCTGCAGTGTCTACGCGGACAGGCCCGGCGCCTGCAGGGCCTATCCCCTGGGCCGCGGCGCCGCCCGCCGGTCGGACGGCACCATCGGCGAACAGCTGGTCCTGGTGCGGGAGCCGCACTGCCGGGGCTTTGACGAACCGGACCGCCAGGATGCCCGTCAATATTTTGCCGACCAGGGACTGGACGACTACAACCGCTACAATGACCCGGTGACCCGCCTGCTGCAGCACCCGCGGATCAGACAGGGCTTCCGGCCGGACCGGCAGCAGCTCGACCGCTACATCCTGGCCCTCTACAATCTCGACGGATTCCGCCGGGAGATGAGCGAGGGCCGCATCGCCCTGCAGCGCCCCCTGACCCCGGCGGAGCTGCAGGGGCTGGCCGGTGACGACCGGCAACTGCTCCTGCTTGCCATCCGCTGGCTGCTGCAGGACTATTTCGGGTAAAAGTTCAGCTAGTTGCCAATACCGTTGAACTATTACTATTTCGGAGGGGAGGAATGAGTCCGGCGCAGGCCCTGGCACCAGAGCTCACCGCGACGATCAGGAAGATCAGCGCCCGCTACTGCATGGAGGAGGGCGGCTCGCACGGACCCGACCACAGCGATCGGGTCTGCAGGAACGCCGTCCATATCGGTACGCGGATGGAGGCCCGCCTCGATATCCTGGCCGCCGCCGCCCTGCTGCACGACATCGGCAGGCGACGGGAGACGGAGAGCCGGGGGGCCGTCTGCCATGCCCGGGCCGGGGCCGAGCTGGCCCGGCCGATCCTGCGGCGGCTCGGCTTTGCCGCCCCTGACATCGATGCCATCTGCCACTGTATCCGGGCGCACCGCTTCCGCGGCCGCACCAGGCCGCAGACCCTGGAGGCGCGAATCCTTTTCGATGCCGACAAGCTCGACTCCATCGGCGCCATCGGCATTGGCCGCGCCTTTCTTTTTGCCGGCCAGATCGGCGCCTGCCTCCATAATCCGGAAACGGATCCCGAGGCAACCGCGGCCTATTCCACCCATGATACGGCCTACAGGGAATTCCGGGTCAAGATGTCCCGGGTCCGCGACCAGATGCTGACCCCGGTGGGCCGCGAGCTGGCCCGGGAGCGGCACCGGTTCATGGAGATCTTTTTCGACCAGCTCAACCGCGAGATCTACGGGTCCTTCGGCCATTCCGGTCTGCCGACCTTCTGACTTTCTGACATCTGCCCCCTGGTCCATCATGCTCAGACTCGTTATCTTCGACTGCGACGGCGTCCTCTTCAGTTCCCGCGAGGCCAACCGCATCTACTACAACCACCTGCTGGAACACTTCGGCTGCCCTCCCATGGACGAGGCCGAGGTGGACTATGTCCACATCCACAATGTCACCGACTCGGTGGCCCATATCTTCCGCAACCACCAGGTCTCCCTGGAGGCGGTGAACAGGTACCGCGCCGGCCTTGACTATGCGCCGTTTCTCCGCTACATGACAATGGAGCCGGACCTGATGGAGTTCCTGCGGCTCATCAGGCCGCGCTACCGGACTGCCATCTCCACCAACCGCACCAACACCATGGACATGATCCTGGACATCTTCGGCCTGCGTCCCTGGTTCGAGATGGTGGTCACCGCACTCAGCGCCCCACGGCCCAAGCCGGCCCCGGACGGGCTGCACATGATACTGGACCACTTCGGCCTGGGAGTGGACGAGGCCATCTATATTGGAGATTCCGAGGTGGACAGGGCGCACTGCGCTGCCGTGGGCATGGAGCTGATCGCCTTCAAAAATCCCGATCTGCCGGCCCGGTACCACGTGGAGAGCTTCATGGAGATCCTGGGGCTGCCACCCTTCAACGAACAGCAGACGCCGCAATGAGCAACGTCTTCCAGCATGACATCCTGGCCACCGCCGCCGACCTGGAGAGTGCGACCCGACGGGTGCGGGCCTTTCTCGAAGCCACGCCGCTGGTGGGATACGACCGGGTCGGCACCGACCAGCCCCTATGCATGAACGGTGGCGACGTGCGCTTCATGAACCGCATCGAATCCGCGGTGGCCGGGAACCGGCGGCTTCTCACCGCCCTGCTGGCCGAGCTGCAGCACGACGGCGCCATCCGGCTCGATGACCTTGCCCACCTGCCCCAGGGCTACCAGAGCAAGCTGTTCCACGTCATTGCCCATATCCTGGATGGCTTCTTCGGTATCGATTCCCGCTTCTACGACCTGGATGAAAACTCGCACTGGCTCACCGACGGCCGCCGCCGGATGCTGGCCCGGAACCCGGAGCAGTGCTGGCTGGTGCGGGTCAGGGCCGCCCTCAACGGCGGCACCGATTTTGCCGGCCGCTCGGAACGGTTCAGGATCTGAGGATCATCGTCCGCTGTTGCACAGTAGGTTGCCGACAGCGGGGAACTATTGCTCCTCTTCGTCCAGCCGCTTAAGCCCTTCCATGAGAATCATCATGAAATCACCCAGCTCCCGGGCCTTTGACTGCGGATCGGCCAGGCCGGGCACAAAACGGAAATGCCCTTGCCGCCGGGCGAGGATGGCGTAGATGGCCTCCTGGTTGTCCAGCTCGCCGAACCGGGCCGCTATCAGCGCTCCCTCGCGGAAGGTGACCCGGGCCGACTCCCCTTCCATATCGAGCAGCAGCTTGCCCGTCTTCTGGTGCATGTGAAAGACCTGCAGCAGTTCGGCCGGCGAGATGGCGTCCAGGCGGCCGCTCATCACCACATCCTCTGCCTCTTCCCGCTCTTCCTCTCCTGCCTCGTCCGGCTCCGCGAGTTGAAACTTGACCAGGCCGGTGCAGCCGCCGCAGGTGAAGACCGTCTCCCGCTGGTCGGCAAACCCTGTCGCCGCATGCGGCAGCAGCTCGAAGAGCAGACCGGTCAGCTCCCGGACCAGGATGAGGCAGGAGGGCTTGCCGATGGGCAGATAGACGGCCTTGTCGGTGAGCACGATCCTGTCCTGTTGCCGGTAGAGGGGGCAGTTGCGTGCCCCGGTGATGACAAAGGATGCGCTGAAGGATGTGGTCATTGGTCAGGAAGTGGCGGCCACCGCTGGCAACGGTGTTGTAACGTCAAAATTTTGCAGGAAGAAAGCAGCTTGTTTCCACCAGAAGAATACTATACAATACACCATGATGGAGGTATTTGGTCAACTTGAAAGCCTCCTGCGACGATCTTTCCCCTGCTGCCCCGCCGGAGACTGCCCACGGCAAACCTCCTGCAACCGCGCGATCTAATACGGATTACACTGACTATGGTTACAGGTTCCGATCAGCTTGCCGCTGATTACGAGCAACTCAAAAACACCCTCGAGCTGTATCCCAGCATCTCCATTGTCCGGGCAGAGGGCCAGCCTCCGGATCACTATGAGCTCGAATATCGCCTCCGCGGCTATATCAGGAACCAGGAGGGCGGCATCGAGATCGGCGAGGTGCACCGGGTCGCCATCAACCTGCCCTTCGGCTACCCGCACTTTCCGCCCACGGTCAAGCCGCTGACCGGTATCTTCCATCCTGATATCGATCCGGCCGCCGTCCGCATCGCCGAACAGTGGCAGAACAAGCCATCCCTGGCCGACCTGGCCCTGCACATCGGCGAGATGATCTGCGGCAATATCTACAATGTCGACGATCCCTTCAACCAGGAGGCCGCGGACTGGTACCTGCAGCACCGGGAGGAGCTGCCCCTGGATGTCCTGAAGATCGCCGACATCGAGGACGACGGCGAGCGTTTCGACACCCTGGACGACGATACCTTTGCCTCCCTGGGGCTCGAGGACGAGGACCTGCTCGGGCCGGCCCCGGACGATGACGAGGACCAGGCCGAACTGCTGCTCTCCCTGCTGGATCAGAAAAAGATATATGCCGCCTCCAGCCTGCTGCAGGAGATCCCGCCCAGTGTCGCCGTACCGGACCGGGAAAAGATCGAGGAACGAATCAGCAAGGCCCTGCGCGAAGCGGACCGCCTCTACACCGAGGCTGAACAACTGGAGAACAGGGGCCGCCTGGAAGAGGCCCTGGCCGCCATCGACCGCCTGGAGGAGATGGTGACCGACTCACCCGGGGTCGACGAACTGCGCAGCCGGATCGAGCAGTCCATGTCCTTCACTCCTCCCATGGGGGAGGTGACCAAGGCATCGGCAAAGGAAAAAAACACACCGCCGCCGGTCCCTTCTGAGAAGGCGGCCAGGCCAGCCAGGCCGCACCGTATGGGGGCAGCGGCCAGGAAACCTGTCCTGCCCGCTCTGCCCTACAGGGCCATATTCATCGGTCTTGTCGTGCTGGGCATTGCCCTGGCTGGCGGCAGTCTCTACCTCAAGGACCGGCATTCCCTGGAACAGGCGCAGTCAGCGTGGCGGCAGGCCCGGCAGCTTGCGGACAAACGCAGTTTCTCCCAGGCCGAGGCAGCGGCGGACGCAGCCCTGGACAACCTGCGGCCGGTGCTGATCCTGCGATCGGAAAAACAGCAACTTGCCAAGCAGGTTAACGACCTGCTCCACTCACGCGATTTCCAGGAGGGATTGAAAGGCAATATCCTTTATAAGGGAGAATACATCAGTGAGGAAAAGGCGGAGATCCTGCAGCGGCTGGAGAAACTCAGCAGCACCGGAGAGGACCTGCTCAGGCAGGGCCGCATCAGCAGGGCCATTGCCGCCTACGAAGAGGCCCTGCGTTTTGCCAACAGCAACAGACTGGAGGAGCGGGCGCGCTCCCTGCGCCAGACCATCAACAACCTCCGCTTCGAGCAGACCATGCGCAACGCCAAGCGGGCCGAGCAGGACAAGGAATGGGAAAACGCCGCCGAGACCTACCGCAAGGCACTGGAACTGTCCAGGAACCTGGCCGATGATGCCGAGATCGAGGAGATCAGCAAACGGCTGAAGGCCGCCTCCTTCCGCCATGAGCTGGACCAGTCCAGGGAGGCCTTCACCGAGTCGCAGTGGCAGCAGACCATCAACATGCTCGAGCATGCGCAGCAGCTCATCAGGGAAGACCCCTCGGCGGTCACGCCGGCGGAAAAGGAACAACTGGCCCGGCTGCTGGCCAGCTCACGCCTCTACCAGACCCTGGCCGTTGCCCGCCAGGCCTACGAGAAAAGAGAGTGGGACAGGACGATCGCCGAATACCGGAAGGCACTGGAACTGCTCAGGGCCCAGGAGAAGCGGTTCGGCAGCGACCTTGACGAATCCATCACCAAGATAGAAAAGACCCTGCTCATGGTGCAGATCGCCAGGGAGCAGAGCGAGGCCGTGAGCGCCAAGAAAAAGAACGACCTGGAAGGCGTGCTCACTCATTACCGCAGGATGCTCGCCCTGGCCACCAGCGGCAGATTCAGCCGGGACGCGGCACTCCGTTCCATTGCCGACAACATCAGGGAACAGATCAGGTCCACCACAGCGCAACTGGAGATCGACAGGAAGGTCAGATGGCTTACCGACAACTTCACCGACATCTTCCGCAAGAGTTATCCGTCCTATGCCGCCTCCAGGCTGGAACAGCCCAAGGTCACCTACCTGCGGCAGGAAAAGGGGAAGATGATCTTCAGCATGGCCTGCATCGAGCGGAGCCACGGG
The DNA here is from genome assembly GCA_026987195.1 of Desulfobulbaceae bacterium. Taxonomy (GTDB): domain Bacteria; phylum Desulfobacterota; class Desulfobulbia; order Desulfobulbales; family Desulfobulbaceae; genus DRKI01. The sequence goes on from JALSNC010000246.1 coordinate 18,889, forward strand.
CGTACGTCCCGTCTGGAGCTCAATTACCAGTATGATCCGGCATCCGGCAGGTGGTCCATGTACACTGACACTGGACAGTGATCAGTGATGGTGCCCATGATGGTGCTCATGGTGGTGCGGTTCCTCGAGGGGACCGCCGGCCCTGGCCAGGGCCTCTTCCAGGGCATCCTGCGCCTGCTGCAGGGAACGGACCGCATCCTGCAGCAGGGCCGCAACCCCGGCATTCTCCGCAGCAAGACGTTCCGCCCAGCGGGAGAACTCCTCCCCATGCCCGCGGTTATGCTCGATCCAGTGGGGCAGCATGACCCGCAGTTTTTCAAGATCACTCATCTGGTGCATCGCTTTTTCCCTCCCTCCCCATCCGATCACCGGGCCCGAGGATCAGCCGACCGCCGAGGAAATCGATCCGCCGGATCACCGCCCCCGGCACCAGCCTGGGCTCTTCAAAAAAGGTGGACAGCAGGATGCCGTCGGCTGTCACATCCAGGGCAGTGACACCCTCCATCAGGGTCTCTTCCCTGCCGTCTTTCTCCATTATCGCACTGATCTGACACATCGCACGTCCTCCGTTCCGGAAACTATATGAGAAAGCGGAACTCGCCCTTGCCCAGCAGGTCATGCAGGTGGAGGACGCCCACCAGCCTGAAGCGGTGATCGACCACGGCGAGAACGGTGATCTCCCGGGTCTGCATGATACTGAGCGCATCCGCGGCCATGAGATCGCTGGCAATGGTCACGGGGTTGCGGGTCATGCAGCCGGCCAGGGTCAGGCCATCGAGACTGGCGCCGCTGCTGAGCAGGCGACGGATATCGCCATCGGTGAGGATGCCGCGCAGGGTGCCGGCGTCGTCACAGACCATGACCGCACCAAGATTTTTCTCGTTCAGTTCGGCGATGGCATCGGCAAGGGGCACGCTCTCGTTGACCACGGGCACCGCTGACCCGGTGAGCATCACCTCCCGCACCGCCACCTTGAGGCGCTCCCCGAGACTGCCGCCGGGGTGATTGCGCCGGAAATCCTCGGCCCGGAACTGCTTGCGCTTGAGCAGGGCCACGGCCAGGGCATCACCCAGGGCCAGGGTGGCGGTGGTACTCGAGGTGGGCACCAGCCCCAGGGGACAGGCCTCCCTCGGCACGGCCACGTCCAGGGTGACTGCGGCATATCCGGCCAGGGTGGAGCGGGCGCCGCCGGTCATGGCGATAATCTTCACGTTCCGTTCGCGCAGGCTGGCGAGCAGGCTGTTGAGTTCCGAGGTCTCGCCGGAATAGGAGATGGCCAGCACCACGTCGGTGGGCGCGACCATGCCCAGATCGCCGTGCATGGCCTCCACCGGATGAAGGAAAAATGATGGGGTGCCGGTGGAATTCAGGGTGGCGGAGATCTTCTGTCCCACCAGCCCGGACTTGCCGATACCGGTGATGATCAGCCTGCTGGGACAGGCCATGATCAGATCGACGGCCTGTTCGAACTCGGATCCGAGCCGGTCGCGGACCGCGAGGATCGCCTCGGCCTCCACCGCGAGTACATCTCTTGCCAGTGCAAGGGTCATGGGTCCTCCTGCATGTTGATGACAATCCTTCCCCGTACCGCGCCGGCGAGCATGGCGCTGATGGCATCATCGAGCCCGGCGAGGTCGATGACCCGGCTGAGCCGTTCCAGCATGTCCAGACGCCACTCCCCGGCCAGCAGGTCCCAGATCTGCCGCCGCCTGGCCATGGGACAGGACGCCGAATCGATGCCGGCCAGGGTCACGGCCCGCAGAATGAAGGGATAGACGCTGAGCGGCAGGTCACCGGAGGCGGCATTGCCGCAGCAGGTGACCATGCCACCGTACCGGCAGGCCTTGACGGCGGCGGCAAGGATCTCCCCGCCCACGGTATCGACCACCCCGGCCCATCGCTCCCGCAGCATCATCCTGGCACCACCGGTGGCGGCGCGGGCCCGGTCGATAACCTCGGCAGCACCGAGCTGCCCGAGAAAGGCGTGTTCGCTCTTCTTGCCGGTAACGGCGACCACCCGGTATCCCAGACGGGCCAGCAGGGCAACGGCGAAGGAGCCGACACCGCCGGTGGCGCCGGTGACCAGGACCGGGCCGGAGTCCGGTTCGAGGCCATGCGCAAGCAACCGGTGCACACACTGGGCAGCCGTGAAACCGGCGGTACCGATGCGCATGCTCTCCAGGAGGGTCAGCGGTTCGGGCAGCGGCAGCACCCAGTCGGCGGGCACGCGGATGAACTGGCCGAAACCTCCTGCCGTATTCATCCCCAGGTCATGGCCCATGCAGACCACCGGGTCGCCGGACCGGAACGAGGAGCTGTGGGACGCGACAACGATGCCGGCGGCATCGATACCAGGGGTGTGCGGATAGCGCCTGGTCACACCGCGATTGCCGGTGGCCGACAGGGCGTCCTTGTAGTTGAGCGAGGAATAGTGGACCCTGACCAGGATTTCTCCGGCCGGAAGATCGCCGATCCGCTGCCGGCAGACGGTACGCCGGAATCCTTCTCCGGCATTGCCGCTGACCACCAGGGCAAAATAGTTCTGGTCTTCCACGTCTACCTCACAGTTGCGTCCAGGGCAGATGCCGACGATGACGGATTTGTTCCCCGAAGACGGCCGGAATCGAATATTCACGCGGCAATGGGAGAAACAGGCAGCCGCATGCGCCGTGATCAGTCGCACCTCCGGAGATGCGCCAGGCCACCAGGGAACAGCGGTCCCATGGCGATGTACAGGTACGGCACTATATACTCCATCCGGCTGCCGACAACAACCGTATCTCTACAGACGCCGTTCAGGGGCACAATAACCGCTTTCGGTCCTGCCCACAAGGCGGAGGCTGCCCGCCAGGACATGGTGTTCACGGCCGTCCCGGGTGAGGATCCGGTACCGGCCATCGGCGGCAAGTCCCAGGGCCCGGCCCAGTACCGGCGGATCTGCCGGTATAAGCTCCACCTGGCGACTGACAAGATAATCACGCATCCGCCAGCGGGCCAGCAGGGTGCCCGGATCCTCCTCGAGAAGCGCCACCGCATCCATGACCTGCCGGACCATCACCTCCAGCAGCCGGTCAGGATCAAAACGTCGGCCAGTGTGCTCCAGAAGCGAAACCGTGGATTTCTGCAGTTCAGGTGGCAGGTCTGCCGCCCGGGTGTTGACGTTCATGCCGATGCCGATAACCACCGGCGGCGAGGTGACGGGATGGGTAATGGTGCCGGTCTCGGTCAATATTCCGGCAAGTTTCCTGCCGGCCAGGTACAGATCGTTGGGCCACTTGAGCCGCGGCTGCAGCGCGGCGACCTCTTCCACGGCCAGACAGCAGCCCACGCCGGCGGCAAGGGTCACCAGGGACAATCGCTGGATGTCCAGGTGCGGACGAAGGATGAGGGAGCAGTACAGACCGCCGGCAGGCGAGGCAAAGACACGGCCATGCTGTCCCCGGCCGCATCTCTGCCGGTCCGCCCGGACCACCACACCATGCAGGCCCGGATCTGCGGCAGCAAGCTCGAGGGCAAGCGAATTGGTGGAGTCAAGTCGCGGGTAGTGGAGGATCTTCAATGGCTGCTGCACGGCAACAGTGTACTGACCTCGGCAACTCCTTTGAAATGGCCGATACGTGTGCACGGCACCAGGCAGGCATAACGTAAGCGCTCACAGAAGCCGCATCTTTGCACGGTCGTGCCTGCCCGCATAGGTAGGCTATAGCGGCCAGGCACGACTGTACAAATCTGCGGCCCCTGAGAGCGCTTACACCATTGTGGTCGGACAAACCGATGGCTAGCCATCCTGTGAGGGGTTACGGCATAACAGGGGGAAATCACGGCGCAGTACCAATAAAAAAAGCAGAGACCCTGGGCCTCTGCTCGGTGACCGGTACAAACAGCGAAAACTAGTTGACGCCCTTGTCTCCCTCTTCATCCTTGATGCGGTCGGGACGGGCGTACATGGTGGTGGAGCCGGAGGACCAGAACATCAGCTCGCCCTCCCTGACCAGCTCGTTAGCCAGGTTCTTGATGACGCGCGGTTTGGCATCCGGATCGCACTTGTAGAAATCCTTGACATACAGCTGAGGTTTCGGGGCCTTCTTGGCCTTCTCGATCATTGCAGCCTTCAGTTCTTCCTTACTCAGAGCCATGGTGTACTCCTGTTGTCTTCTATGAAAACCGTCTGAAATGAACCTGTTTTCCGTTCATGCCGGTTTTCATTAATCATTGTGGCTGCGGCCCATTCCTGGTCCAGCCATGCTGGGTTGCGAGGTTCCGCAAAAGGTGTCCCGGCTCCGGGGCGGAGCCGGGACCCGGAACCATCATTACTTGGTGTAGGCGTCGGTTGCGCTGGTGTACTTGAACTGTGCAGTGGTCCGCCACGTGTCGTAGGCCAGACGGTAGTCGTCGATGGACTTCTCGGTGAACGGAATGCCACACTTCTCGAAGAACTTCTCCCAGCCGATCCGCTCGGCCCACTCGCCGACCCGCTCGTACTTGCGGGCATCCTTGGCATAGGTCTCGAGGATGTTCTTGACCGCATCGGTCACCTCGGGCCAGCGCGGCGGATTGTTGGGCAGGAACGGGATGACCAGCTTGGAGAACTTGGGCGCGGACTTGGCATTGGAAACCTTGCCGCCCACCAGGATGGCGATACCGTCACCCTCGGGGTCAGCCAGCGGCATGGCCGGGCACATGGTGTAGCAGTTACCGCAGAACATACACCGCTCGGCGTTGACCTTGACGGTCTTGACCTCTTCGCCATTGACCTCGGCCTTGGCCGGCTTGACCGCACCCAGCGGACAGGCGGCAATGGCCAGAGGGATCTCGCAGACACCGGTGATGCGCTCATGGTCGATCATCGGCGGCTTACGGTGGACACCGAGCAGGGCGATATCAGAGGCGTGGACGGCGCCACACATGTTGAGGCAGCAGGCCAGGGCGATGCGGACCTGGGCCGGCAGCTTCATGGAACCGAAGTACTCGAACAGCTCATCCATGACCGCCTTGACCGGGCCGGAGGCGTCGGTGGCCGGCGTATGGCAGTGCACCCAGCCCTGGGTGTGAACGATGTTGGTCACACAGGCGCCGGTGCCGCCGATGGGGAACTTGTTGCCACGGCTCTTGAGATCGTCGATCAGGGCCCGCATCTTGTCCTCGGAGTCACACATGAACTCGATGTTGTTGCGGGTGGTGAAGCGCAGGTAGCCCTCACAGTACTTGTCGGCGATGTCACAGATCTCGCGGATGTGCTCGATGGAGATCAGACGGGGGGAGCCCACGCGCACGGTATAGCACTTGTCGCCGGTGGAAGAGGTGTGGATCAGGATTCCGGGCTCGGGAATCTCGTGGTACAGCCATTTGCCCTTGTTGTTCTTGATGATCGGGGGCAGCATGGTGTCGTACTTATGCGGACCAAGGTCTGTAATCCGGCCTTCCATCGGATTATTCGGATCGTAACCCATAATATATTCTCCTTATAGAAATCTCGGTTAAAGGTATCTGCTCACTGAAGGATCAGGCTGCGTGACGCTTTCTGAACTCGACGATATCACGCTCCCAGCCGCCGGGAACTTCCTCTTCCTTCCAGAAGACATACGGGTTAGAACGCGGTTCCTTCACATGCTGCGGAATGGGATCGACCTCCATGACGCTCAGGAAGGTGGGCAGGCCGACACGCTGCATGGTCTCGCCGACACGCTCACGGTTCTTACCAACCTCCATCCACCAGTCCCAGATCTTCTCGATCACGTCGATGACGTTCTCGAACTCGTTGTCCGCGCTGATCTCGATGAAGGGGATGATCATGGTGGCGAACTGGGCGCCGTCCAGGATCGGGGCCTTGGCGCCGATGCAGATGGTGGCGCCTCTCTCCTTGCCCGGGGCCAGGGCACGCGGCATGACGTTGATGCAGTGCATGCAGCGGGTGCACTCGGCATTGTCGATCTTCAGCTCATCGCCTTCCATCCACATGCACTCGGTGGGGCAGAGGTCGATGACTTCCTTCTGGATATCGAACGGACCCCAGTCGCGGCCGGAATGTGCGCCGGCGTTGGAGGGGATGTTGCCGGCCATGTATTCCTTGACCATGGCCTGGTCGATCTGGATCTCGTCCTTCCAGGTACCGATGACAGCGAAGTCGGAACGGGCAATGGCCGCAACACAGTCATTGGGGCAACCGGAGAACTTGAACTTGAACTTGTAGGGGAATGCCGGACGATGGATCTCGTCCTGGTAGTGCAGGGTCAGGTGATGGCAGATCTCCTGGGTATCGTAGCAGGCCCACTGGCAGCGGGACTCGCCGAGGCAGCAGGAGGGCGTCCGCAGGTTGGAGCCGGAGCCGCCCAGGTCCTGCCCCAGGTCATGGGTCAGGTCCCAGAACAGGGGCTCCAGGTTCTCGGTCCTGGTGCCGAGCAGAACCATGTCACCGGTGGAACCGTGCATGTTGGTCATACCGGAGCCATACTTCTCCCACAGGTCCATCAGGCCGCGCAGATTCTCGGTGGAGTAGTAGAGACCGGAGGGCTGGTTGACACGAACGGTATGGAAATGCTCCACGCCGGGGAACCGGTCGGGAACGTCAGAGTAGCGGCCAACGATACCGCCACCGTAACCGAAAACACCGACGATACCGCCGTGCTTCCAGTGGGTGATCTTGTCTTCGTACGAAAGCTCGAGCTGGCCGAGAATATCCCAGCACTCGGGCTTGGTTTCAGCCTGCCGCTTCATGTCGGTGACGAAACTCGGCCACGGGCCTTTTTCCAGCTCGTCCAACAAAGGCGTATCATGCTTTGCCATCTGTGTTCCTCCTCGCTAATGTTGTTTATGAAAACCAGTTAAGCTGTACAACAGGAAGGGGCAAGCGTTCTTTTCCTACCATCCGGTTCCACACTCCCCCTGAATGCCCATTCAGTCTGCGAGCATAAACTTCCTTGATATCTTTGTCAACTAAAAATGCAACTGTCCGGCAATAGAGGATTATAATACCATGCCCCTGCCGGCACGCCCCGGCGTCAATCCGGGAAGACCATGGTTCCGGCGACCGCCGCCTCTGCTGCCGGACCAGAAAAACGCGTCGCCTCGGCAATGTTGTCACCCGCCGGCACAGCTCATCCGTCGCTCTGCTCCGGGAGCATTCCCGCCACCTCCAGCAGGGCCGTCTCCGGCACATCACCTTCCCGGCCGGGACCATCACCACGCTCCGCGGCGGCCATCCGCCGCAGCAGGCGGGTGGCCAGCACCTTGCCAAGCTGCACGCCTTCCTGATCAAATGAATTGATATTCCAGCAAAAACCCTGGAACACGATCTTGTGCTCGTAGAGGGCCAGCAGGGTGCCCATGGTCCGGGCGGTCAGCCGGTCGGCCAGGAGCAGGAGGCTGGGCCGGTTGCCGGCAAACCGTTTGCCCGGGTTATCGTGGGGCCTGCCCACGGCCAGGGCCAGGGCCTGGGCCAGCATGTTGGCCACCAGCTTCTGCTGCGAGGTGGTCCCGTCCACCAGCTGGTCCACCCCATACTGGGAGTTGCGAAAACCGATGAACTCGGCGGGCACGATCTCGGTGCCCTGGTGGAGCAGCTGGTAGAAGGCGTGCTGGCCGTTGGTCCCCGGCTCGCCCCAGACCACGGGCCCGGTCTGCCAGCGGACCGGCGCGCCCCGGCGGGTGATCGACTTGCCGTTGCTCTCCATGTCACACTGCTGCAGGTGGGCCGGAAACCGGGCAAGGGCCTGGCTGTATGGCAGGACCGCCACCGTGGCCATGCCGAGGAAATTGTGGTTCCAGATCCCGAGCATGGCCATCAGCAGGGGAATGTTCCGGCGGATATCGCGCTCCTCCGCTGCCACGTCCATGGCATGGGCCCCTTGGAGCAGATCGACAAAACCATCATATCCCAAGGCAAATCCCAGGGTGACCCCGCCGACCATGGAGGTGGCCGAATAGCGGCCGCCGATATAGTCGAACATGTGAAAGGTGGCCAGATATTTTTCCGGGTCGTCCATGGGGCTGGACTTACCGGTGACCGCCACCATGTGGCGTGCCGGATCAAGGCCTGAACGGACCAGGGCCTCGCGGACCAGGGATTCGTTGGTCCTGGTCTCCAGGGTGGTGCCGCTCTTGGAGACCACGTTGACCAGGCTACGCGACAGGTCCAGGCCGTTGAGCACCGAGGCGGCGTCATCGGGATCGACGTTGGCGATGAAGCGGGCGCTGCGGCCGGGTCGGCGCTGGCTGGCCAGGGCCAGGTAGAGGGCGCGCGGCCCCAGATCCGAACCGCCGATGCCCACCTGGACCATGGTCTGGAACGGTTCGCCCAGGTGATTGGTGATCCGCCCCTGGTCCAGATCATCGAGAAATCCGCGCAGGCGGTCCAATTGTTCCCTGGCCCTGGCCGAGGCCTCAGGGGCCAGGGGCCGGCCGGAGAAGACATCGCGGCTGGCGGTGTGCAGGACCTGCCGGTTTTCACTCTCGTATCCCTCGATCCGGTTGAGCACCGCGCCGCCCTTCATGGCAAGAAAGGCATCGATCACCCCGGCCTGATCAGCCAGCTCCTGCAGGGCGTCGAGCACCCGGCCATCCACGCGCTGGGTGGCATAGAGGAGATCAAAACCGCAGGAGGACAACCGGTACTCCCTGATCCGCTGCGGCGACAGCATGGCATCGGCGGTGAGATCCGGGGGGTCGGCGGCAAGCTCCCGGAGGCGTTCGAAGGCGGGCAGATCGGTAAAATCATGTAGCTGCATGGCCGGCTGGTTCCCTCCTCGAAGATATCACGAAAGCATCACTGATGGCGTCGCAAAAAGTCCGATCTACCGCGTTGTAGCGGGTACGGCCAATGCTCGACGTACTCCATGTACGCCTCCGCTTGGCCGACACCGCTACGCCTTGTATATCGAACTTTTATGCCTAGCCATCTTTAGAGTGTGATGGACTTTTTACGAGTCCATCATCACTGGTCATTCGACAGAGACCAGCGGATAATAATGAGGCAGATACCATCCCGGCCCCGGCATCCCGGCACCTGCCCCCTGTCCCCCGTCCCCTGGCACCTGGCACCT
>JALSNC010000247.1 GCA_026987195.1 Desulfobulbaceae bacterium
AACTGCCTTCTCCCGCACAGGAGGAGCTGCCGCTCTTTTCGGCCGCCTCCAATATCTGCCTCGATTTCCACGGCGACCCCCTGCAGGCGGACCTGGTGATCTTCTCCGACGGCAACCACCACATGGCCCTGCAGGAATGCGTGCAGCGGTTTCACGCCCGTCAGCCGGGCTGCAGGATCTTCTATACCACCACCCCGCCCGGCCCCATCCTCACCCTGCTGCGCCAGGGGAGCCTGCGCGTCGGCAACCTGGTCCTGTCGGTGCGGCCCCATCTCTTTCTCGGCCCGCCGCACGTTCTCGACAGCCTGGAGTCCGACGGCATCATCGGCCGGCGCAGCCCTTTTATGCAGAACCGCGGCGCCGCGCTCCTGGTCCGGCGTGACAACCCGAAGACGCGGGATCTCGATCTGCCCGCCCTGGCCCGGCCCGGACTGCGCCTCTTTCTCTCCAATCCCGATACCGAGTCGGTCAGCTTCCAGGGCTACCGGGACACCCTCCTCGCCCTTGGTACGGCCGCGGGCCTGGATCCCGCCTTCCTGGAAACAAAAAAAGCGGCCGGCGAGATCGTATACGGCAGATCCATCCACCACCGGGAGGCACCGCAGGCTGTGGCCGAAGGCCGGGCCGATGTCGCGATCCTCTATCACCACCTGGCGCTTCGCTTCTGCCGCATCTTCCCGGAGGTCTTCGCGATGATTCCCCTGCCCGGCCCCGGCAACAGGATCGGCCATATCCACGCCGGCCTGGTGGGCAATGGCGGGCCATGGGGCGGCCCCTTCCTCGCCTTCCTGGCCTCGGACGAGGTGACCGGTATCTACAGGCACCACGGGCTGGACCGTCCCGAACAGTTCAGCAGCAGACCATCCGCGGACGATCGGCACGCCTGACCGGGAGCGGCGCTCAGACCAGCTCCGCCATCACCGCGTCGGCCACCATCAGGCCGCGCCCGGTGAGGTGAAGGTAGCCGTCGCTGACCGCCAGCAACCCCTGGTCGACAAGACGGTCCAGGATATCGCCATAGTAGCTGTATACCTGGAGACCAAAGCGGCGTTCCAGCCCGGCCAGGGAGACACCGCGGACCATGCGCAGCCCGGTGATCACCGTCTCCCGGAACCTTGCCTCCGCCCCCAGTTCCTCTTTCTCGGACCAGACCGGTTCCCCCGCGGCCAGACGGCGGCAGAACTCCTCCACGTCGGCCATTGCGGCGAGCCTGCGGCCGGAAAGGCAGGAGACCGCGCCGGCCCCCAGGCCGATATAGGAGCCATTGTGCCAGTAGTTGATATTGTGGGCACATTCCAGGCCCGGCCGGGCATAGTTGGAGATCTCGTAGCGTACCAGGCCGGAGCGGGGAAGCAGGTCATCGGTGCAGGCCATCATGGCCAGGACCTCTTCCTCTGCCGGCAGGTTCAGGTCGCCTGCCGCGGCCCTGCGGGCAAACCGTGTGCCCTCCTCCAGGGTCAGCTCATAGATGGAGAGGTGGTCCGGCTCAAGGGCCAGGGCCTTTTCCAGGGTCTGCCGCCAGGCAGCGGCGTCCTGGCCGGGCAGGCCGTACATCAGGTCCAGGCCCAGGTTGGTGAACCCGGCCTGCCGGGCCAGGCGCGCACAGCGCACTGCATCGGCGGCCGTATGTATCCTGCCGATCCTGGCCAGCAGCCGGTCATCCAGGGACTGGACACCGATGGAGATGCGATTGAAGCCCGCCCGCCGCAGGCAGGCCAGGGCAGGCCCGTCCACTGTGGCCGGATTGACCTCC
>JALSNC010000248.1 GCA_026987195.1 Desulfobulbaceae bacterium
CGAACCGGGAAACCTGGCCGCTGCCGCCTGCCGGGCATCTTCGATGACACTGGTTGTCACCTGTGCTGTCATATCGAGGCGGGCAAGAATATCCGCCACCAGGGCCTCGGTCTGCTCCCTGGCGCCACACCCCGGGGCCACCAGGATCTCGATTTCCACTGTTTTTGACATGGCCTGTTCCCTTTGCTGCCCTTTTCAGTCAATGGCCCGGCCCAGTCCGGCGGCCCGCAGCATACTCTCCTCGGGCCCGCGCCCGGTACAGCAGCCGGCAAGCTGGCCGTCCACTGCCACTGCCGGCACCGAACAGACACCAAGCTCGCGGGCCCGTCCGGCTCCGGCGGGATCGTGCATATCCACAAGCTGCACCTCGCAGGATGTACAGGCCAGTTTCCTCACCATCTCTTCAGCGTCCCTGCACAGGGGGCAGCCGGCAGTGAATAGTTCGATCTTGCGTCTGGTCATGATCTTTCCTCCGGTTGTGACAGGACGGCGGATTGCCTTCCTGTCGATTCTTGCATCGGCCAGCTGTTCCAGAGCGAGGCCGCAATCAGTATAACCACTCCGCCGTAGAGCAGGAGTGACGAGACAAAAAGAAACTTTGCCGTCACGATGCAGATGGCGGCGGCCATCCCGGTCCAGAACGGGCCATATCCCCTGCGCCGCCCGGCCCTGAAGGCGAGCAGTCCCAGCGAAACAAGCAGGCCGCCCATGGTCAGTTGGAGCACCACGGTGTCATTGAGCAGAAAGCCCAGCCCGACCGAGCCGGCAAGTCCGGCATACGCCGGCCAGCAGGAGGGTCAGAGCACTCGGGGCAGCAGGGCCGCGGCGAGCCCGGGAAGCGTTACCGAAAAACCTCTCACCTGTTGCTGCATGGGTTCTCCTCCGCTGCAGAACTGTTACATCGACTCAAGGGCGTTGAGGATCGGGCATTCACTGGCCGGCCCGTTGCTGCGGCAGCGGCAGGTCAGTCCGACCAGTGCCTCTTTCATCCGCTGCAGGTCCCGTATCTTCTCCTCGATCCTGGCGATCTTTTCCTCGGCCTGGGACCGGACGTCGCCGCAGGTGGCATCCCGGTTCTGCCGCAGGGCGAGCAGCTCGCCGATCTCCTGCAGGGAAAAGCCCAGATCCTTGGCCTTTCTGATAAACCTGAGCCGGACCACCGCGTCGACCTGGTACTGCCGATAGCCCGATCCGTCGCGCGGCGGCTCCGGCAGCAGGCCCCGCCGTTCATAGAAACGGATGGTCTCCACGCCGATGCCGGCCAGCCTGGCCACCTTGCCGATGGTAAGCGTCTTCATCGAAAACCTCTCCCTTCCCCGGTTATGCACTCTTTCTTCAGACTATACGCTCTGTACCATACTACAGGGTCAAGAGAAAAATGGCGGCTGCGGAAAATAAAAAGCCGGCAGGAACAGCAACTGCTGTTCCTGCCGGCTCGAAACAGGCCGGAAGGATGTTGTGCCGGGCGAGAGGAGCCTACTCGTCCTCCTCTTCCACCTGTTCCCAGACCGGACCGGATGCCGTATCGTGGACAGTGACACCCTTGCGCAGCAGCTCCTCCCGCACCGAGTCGGCAGCGGTCCAGTCCTTCTTGCGGCGGGCCTGTTCGCGCTGCCGGATCAGCCGGTCGATCTCCGGGGCCAGCGGACAGTACTCCAGGCGCAGGATGCCGAGCACGGTGTTGATCCGCTTCAGGACCTCCAGGATCTCGTTTTTCTGGTCACGGTCCAGGCTGCCGACCTGGAGGACCGGGTTGGTCTTCTTGATGAAATCGAACAGGGCCCCCAGGGCGGCCGAGATGTTGAGGTCATCGTCCATGGCCCGGCAGAACCGCTTTTCCAGGCCGGAGATAAAGAGCGCCACCTCGGGATGGGGCAGGCCCGGCGGCTGGCAGAGGAGTTTGCGGGTGAACTCGTCGATCCGCCTGAGCGCCTTGCGTACAGCATCGAGCCGCTTGAAGGAAAACCGCAGCGGCTTGCGGTAATGGACCCCCAGCAGCAGGAAGCGGATCTCCCGGTCCGTGTAGCCGCGATCCAGCACCTCCTGCAGGGTGACCACGTTGCCTGCCTCGGCCGACATCTTCCGCCCGTCCTTGAGCAGAAGACCCGAATGGAGCCAGTAGTTGGCCAGCGGCTTGCCGGTAAGCGATTCGGCAATGGCGATCTCGTTTTCGTGATGGGGAAAGACCAGGTTCTGGCTGGCGGTGTGAATGTCCAGGGTCTCGCCGAGGTAGCGGGTGGACATGGCCGAACACTCGATGTGCCAGCCCGGCCGCACGTTGCCCCAGTCGGTTTCGAAGAAGATGCCCTTTTTCAGCTCCGCCAGGGTGGAACGCTTGAGCAGGGTGAAATCCCGCGGATTGTCCTTTTCATAGTCGTCGAGATCCACGGTCCGGCCGATGCGGATCTTGCTCAGGTCCACCCCGGACAGCCTGCCGTAGCGTTTGAACTTGGAGATATCGAAATAGATGGAGCCGTGCTTCTCGTAGGCATAGCCCTTGTGGATCAGTTCATGGGCGATCTCGATCATGTCCTGGACATGGACCGAGGCCCGCGGATAGCCGGTTGCCCTGCGCACGCCCAGGGTCTCCATGGCCTGCATGAACTCGTCGATATATTTTTCCGTGAACTCGGCCAGGGGCAGGCCGGCGGCCTCGGCGCCGGCAATGGTATTGTCGTCGATATCGGTGAAGTTCATGTAGGACTCCACGGTATAGCCCTTCAGCTCCAGGTAGCGGACAATGAGATCGGCGACGACAAAGCGGCGGCAGTGGGCCAGGTTAGGTGACTCGTAGGCTGTGGGCCCGCAGGCATAGAGTGTCACCCGGTCCCGGTGGATGGGGCGGAAGACCTCCTTTTTGCGGGTCATGGTGTTGTAGAGACGCAGTTCGGGCGCCTTGGGACCGGTCCCGGTCCGGCGCACAAAGAGCGGCGTGCTCAGGTAGCGCTCACCGCCGTCCGGGAAGATGGTGACGATGGTCCCCTCGCCGATCTCCCGGGCCCGCTCCATGGCGGCGAACATGGCGGCGCCGCTGCTCATCCCCACCAGGATACCTTCCTTTCTGGCCAGCATGCGGGCGGTGCGGAAGGCGTCTTCATCCGGAACATTGACAATCCTGTAGGGCAGGGACTTGTCGAAGATCCCGGGCCGGTAGGACTCCTTCATGTTCTTGAGTCCCTGGATCTTGTGGCCGTAGAAGGGCTCAACAGCGATGATCCGCACGTGCGGATGCTGATCGGCGGCCCATTTGGACAGGCCCATGGCCGTACCCGAGGTGCCGAGGGTGACGATGATATCGGTGACCTCGCCCCTGGTCTGTTCCCAGATCTCGGGGCCGGTGATAGAATAATGGGCCTTCCAGTTGTCCTCGTTGTTGAACTGGTCAGTGAGAAAGTAGAGATCCGGGTGTTCGCGGGCCATGGCATAGGCCTTCTCGATGGCGCCGTCCGTGGATCGTTTGGCCGGGGTGAGGATGATCTCGGCGCCGTAGGCCTGCATGATCTGCCGCCGCTCCACGGACGCCGATTCCGGCATCACCAGCTGGCACCGGTAGCCCTTGGCGGCGCAGACCATGGCCAGACCGATGCCGGTATTGCCACTGGTGGCCTCGAGCAGGATCTTGTCACGGGTCAGCTCGCCGCTCCGTTCGCCGGCCTCGATCATGGAAAGCGCGATCCGGTCCTTGACCGACCCTCCGGGATTGCGGGACTCCATCTTGCCGAGCAGCGTCACCCCGGGCCGGGGATTCATGCGCGAGATCAGCACAAGGGGCGTGTTGCCGATCAATCCGGTGATGCTGGTATATTTGCTCTCTGAAGTCATCGGGTTCACCCGGGCTCTTGCTGTCGGTTTCGGCAGAAGTAACAGTTCACCGCTATCGGCATCCACCTGAAGATACCGATACTTTGGGTAACAGTTCAGCACTGCTGACGTACTGCTGAACTGTTCCACCGCCACAGGGTATCATGCCCGCGGCCTCGCCTCCACATTGGAACAGACCGGTTTTCAACGCAGTTTCCATGTCATCCGGTGAGGATACACATAAACCGTTAAATTATACCATTTCCGGAACAAGAGCAAGCCGGGAGTTTTTTTCACTTTCTGCCCGCCGGACCACGCTGAAATGATCGCCACAGGTCCAGGAGCGCGGCCCGGCATTCCGGGTCAGCCACCGTGGATGCCATCCTGCGGAAGGCCTCTTCCCGGTCCGGATCCGGCATCGGCTGCAGCGGCCGCCAGTCCCGCTCTTCCGGTGCCGGCAGGTCGGCCGGCTCCAGCATCCAGCGGATATCGGTGATGCGCATCCCCTCCACATGCCGGTTCACCTGTTCGAGCAACCCGGGCTTCTGCATCTGCATGTGCTGCATCACGGCCGAGTTGCGTACATACACCCACAGCACATCACGCCGCAGGAAGGCCGGCATGGTCCGGGCCGCCATCTCCTTCCCGGCAATGGCCTGCCACTGCCTGACCAGGGCAAAGATCTGCCACGGATGCCGCCACCCCTTTTCCCCGTATATCCGTTCCATCTGCTCCCCGAGCCGACGCGGTCTCTGTTCGTTCTTCATGCCTCCCATGGTATCCCATTTACCGATTCCCTGCCACCGCCATCCGGCCCGGGTACCGGATTGCCGGCCTGCAGACCGGCGGCAGGGCCGGGCAGGTCCTCCGGCCGATGCCGATCCTCGGGAACAGGTCTACCGACAACATATTGAAACCAGATAAAAAAGGAATCATTTGACCATCCGGCAAGAAAATGGGAAAATAGTTGCAGGCTGCGGTCAGGCACGTCTGTGCAAATCTGCAGCCCCTGAGAGCGCTTACAGCATTGTGGTCCAAAAAACCGATGGCTGGTTACCCACAGTGACGGGCGGCTCAATCTTTTTCTTTCATTGTGGCTGCGACAGAAGATCCTGGTCCAGCCATGCCGGCCTGTCCGGACGGGAGCCGGACAACAGCAGATCATGCCAGATAAACCACTGAACCGCCTCCACACCCTGCTGCTCCTGTTTGCCGCGGCAGCCCTTTTTCCGCTCCCGGCCACTCCAGGGGCCGAACCTCTGGAGGAAGCTGTCCGAACCGTTCTCGCAACCCATCCCGACGTGCTCGCTGCCGGCTACAACCGTCTGGCCAGGGACCAGGAGGTTCGCCAGGCCCGGGCCGGCTACTTCCCGGCGCTTGATCTCACCGCGGGCGTTGGCAGGGATCATGTCGATCGTCCCTTTGACGACGACCTCACGCCCAGGGAGGTGACCCTGAGCCTCAGGCAGAACGTCTTCACCGGTCTGGCCACCATGAACGAGGTGGAACGTCAGGAGGCCAGAGTCCGGTCCCAGGCCTACATGGTGCGCAATGCCGCTGACAACATGGCCCTCAGGACCGCCCGGGCCTACATCGATGTTCTGCGTTATCGCGCCCTGCTCGAACTGGCTCGGGAAAACCTGACCATCCACCAGCGGATCGCCGACCAGATCGGCCTGCGCAGCAGATCCGGCATCGACCGCAAGGCCGACATGGACCAGATCAGGAGCCGCCTCAACCTGGCCCATGCCAACGTGGTGGTTGCCGGGCAGAACCTGGTTGACGCCACCACCGCGTACGCGGCGGTTGTCGGATACCGGCCGCGGGACCTCACCAGGCCGGTCATCGACAATGCCCTGATGCCCGCGTCCCTGGAAGAGGCCCGCAGGCAGGCCCTGGCCCGTCATCCCGCCCTGCGGTCCGCCCATGCCGACCTCAGGGCCCGCAGGGCCCAGGAGAAGGTCGCCCGCAGTCCCTTCATGCCGGTCATCGATATCGAGATCGACCAGGTCTACGAGGATGAAACCAATTACTCGTACCAGGAACGGCAGGACCTGCGCGCCATGCTGCGGTTGCGCTACAACCTCTTCCACGGCTGGCAGGACCAGGCGAGAAAACTGGAAACCCGACATCTCGTCAGCGAGGCGCGCGAGATCCGCAACCACACCCGGCGCCAGGTCGAGGAGTCCATCCGCCTGTCGTGGATGGCCTACCAGGCCCTTGCCGGCCGGCTCCCCTACCTGCGACAGCGGCAGGAGTATGCCACTGTCACGGCCCGGGCCTACGGCAAACAATGGAATATCGGCCGGAGGACCCTGCTCGACGTGCTTGATTCGGAAGCGGAACGGATCGATGCCATCAGAGAATACGTGAATGCGGTGCACGACGAGATCTACGCCCGCTGCCGGGTACTCAACGGCACCGGTCGACTGGTGCGGGCCCTGGGCCTGGAATGGCCGCGGGAGGGACGCCTCGACCGGGAGAACGGCAACGGCAAGGACCGCCCTTGAGCTGTCGCGTTGTTGCCGTCCCGGTCGTCCCCTCCTGCCGCCCACCGGTGCCGGGTCATGTGCGGCGCTGCCTGCCGCTGCCGGCGGCCGCCTGCCTGCTCCTGTTCCTCCTCGTGCCGCCGCTGATGTCCGGCCAGCCCTTCACTCTCAGCGAAAGAGTCCTGCAGGAGGCGCAGGCACGCTACGGCACCCCGGCCCGGGAGCGTCTTCTGGCCTGGCAGCGCCTGATCCGGGAAGGGCGCCATGGAAGCGAGCGGGACAGGCTGGAGCTGGTCAACCGTTTTTTCAACCGCATGCATTTCATCGATGATGCCGTTCACTGGCAGCAGGAGGACTACTGGGCCACACCGCTGGAGTTCCTGGCCAGCGGCGGCGGTGACTGCGAGGACTTCTCCATTGCCAAGTATTTCACCCTCAGGGCCCTGGGCGTGAAAGAGGACAGGCTCTGTCTCACCTATGTCAAGGCCGTCCGCCTGAACCGGGCCCACATGGTCCTTACCTATTACCCGCGGCCGGGGGCGGAACCACTGGTCCTCGACAACCTGGTGACGACCATCGAGCCGGCCTCCAGGCGGTCCGACCTGCTGCCGGTCTACAGTTTCAACGGCACCGGCCTCTGGCTGGCCAGGCAACGGGGCAGAGGCAGGCGGGTGGGGGCCAGCGACCGGCTCGGCCGCTGGCAGGAACTGCTCGCCCGGATGCAGGTCCTCCGGCTGCCGGCCTCCGATTTCTGAGTTCTGCTGTCTGGCCTCTGATTTCTGACTTCTGATACCCGTACCTGTCATGACCCTCTACCGCCAACTGCTGCTCTTCACCCTGGCACTGCTCTTTTTCCTGTTCGCGGGCACATGGACCGCCAGGCTGCACACCACCCGCGCCTTTCTCCAGGACCAGCTCGCCGCCCATGCCCAGGACACGGCCACCTCCCTGGGACTGTCCATCTCCAGCCACATGGCGACCATGGATATTCCGGCCATGGAGGCCATGATCGACGCCATCTTCGACCGGGGCTACTACCAGCAGATCCGCCTGACCGGCATCAACGGCAACATTCTGGTCGACCGGACGATTGCGGTACGTTCGCCTGGAGTTCCGGCCTGGTTCATCCGCTGGCTCCCCCTGGAGGGGCCCTCGGCCTCGGCCATGATCATGAACGGCTGGCAGCGGAGCGGGATCGTCCGGGTTACGAGCCACCCCGGCTACGCCTACCGCACTCTCTGGGAGACCCTGGTCCGGACCACGCTCTGGTTCTCCCTGACGATGCTCCTGGTCGCCCTTGCCGGCGGCCTGGCCCTCAGGCTGCTGCTCAGGCCACTGGCCCGGGTCGAACGTCAGGCCCTCGCTGTCTGCCAGCGCCAATACCGGCTCCAGGAACGGATCCCGCGCACCAGGGAGCTGCGCAGGGTCGTCCTGGCCATGAACCGGATGACCGCCAGGATCAGGGAAACCTTCGAGGACCAGGCCCGGGTCGCGGAGATGCTGCGCGGCAAGGTCTACCAGGACCCCCTGACCG
>JALSNC010000249.1 GCA_026987195.1 Desulfobulbaceae bacterium
CCATGCCCAGGACACGGCCACCTCCCTGGGACTGTCCATCTCCAGCCACATGGCGACCATGGATATTCCGGCCATGGAGGCCATGATCGACGCCATCTTCGACCGGGGCTACTACCAGCAGATCCGTCTGACCGACATCAATGGCAGAATCCTGATCGACCGGACGCTTGCGGTGCGATCTCCAGGGGTTCCGGCCTGGTTCATCCGCCGGCTGCCACTGGAGAGTCCTTCGGCCTCGGCCATGATCATGAACGGCTGGCAGCGGATCGGGAGCATCCGGGTTACAAGCCACCCGGGTTATGCCTACCATACCCTCTGGGAGACCCTGGTCCGGACCACGACCTGGTTCTCCCTGACCGCAATCCTGGTAGCCCTGGCCGGTGGCCTGGGCCTCAGGATGCTGCTCAGGCCGCTGGCCAGGATCGAGCGTCAGGCCCTGGCTGTCTGCCAGCGGCAATACCGGCTCCAGGAACGGATCCCGCGCACCAGGGAGCTGCGCAGCGTGGTCCTGGCCATGAACCGGATGACCGCCAGGATCAGGGAGACCTTCGAGGACCAGGCCCGGGTGGCGGAGATGCTGCGCGGCAAGGTCTACCAGGACCCCCTGACCGGCCTGGGCAACCGCCGTTACCTGCGCGGCCAGGTGAGCAGCGCCCTTGCCGTAGACAACGGGATCGTCAAGGGAGCCCTCCTCCTGGTCCATATCAACGATCTTGGAGAGCTGAACCGGCGGCGGGGTTTCCAGAGCGGTGACGAACTGATCCGCCAGGTGGCCGCCATGCTCCGCAAGCAATGCCGTGGATTGCCCAAAAGCAGCCTGGCCCGGCTGACCGGTGGCGACTTTGCCATCTTCCTGCCCGACAGCGGCCGGGAGGAGGCCCGGGAGACGGCCCTGGAGATTGCGGCCGGCTTCGGCCGCCTGGCCGCCATCCAGCTCGGCCTCAGTGATGACATCGGCCAGGTGGGAGGCGTGGTCTATGACCGGCCATCGGACTTCACCCGGCTGCTGGCCGCGGCCGACACCGCCCTGTCGCAGGCCAGGGCCGGGGGCGCCAACCGGGCCGTGGTCCTGCCCCTCTCCGGGACCGGCGACAGGGCAAGCAGGGGCCGGCGCCAGTGGAAAAAACTGCTGGAGCAGACCCTGGCCCGCCGGTCGGTCCGGCTTTATCTCCAGCCGGCCATCCGCTGCGACGATCACCGCAAGGTGGTCCACCAGGAGGTTCTTGCCAGGATCACCGGTGACTCGGGCCGGATCCTGGACGCCGGCCTGTTCATCCCCCTTGCCCAGCGCCAGGGACTGGGCAGTGCCCTGGATCGGCTCATCATGGAGAAGGTCCTGGCGCTGACGCCGGGAAATGAACCCCTTGCCGTCAACCTGTCGCCACTGTCACTCCGGGACCGGGAATTTTCCGCCTGGCTTCTCGCGGCCCTGGAGCAGCGGCCGGCCGGGACCGCCGCGCTCAGCTTTGAATTTGCCGAATTCGGTGCCGTGGCCCACCTGGAGCTGATCCGGGAATTCGGTCGCGAGGTACGGCGGCTCGGCCATGGCCTGGGTATCGACCACTTCGGCCAGGGCCTGACCAACTTCGGCTACCTGAAATCGCTGCACCCCGATTATGTCAGGATTGACAGGGCGTTTACCGCCGACCTGGCGGAACGGGAAAGCGATGCCTTCTTCTTTGTCTGTTCCCTGTGCAGCGTGGCGCACAGCCTGGATATCGAGGTGATGGCGGAGGGAGTGGAAAACGAG
>JALSNC010000250.1 GCA_026987195.1 Desulfobulbaceae bacterium
AAGATGCGGGGAAAGAAATCGGCCTGGATACGCCCCAGGACCAGGTTGGCGTCGGTGATGCTCAGGTGCCCGTTTTTCCGGTAACAGACCGGGCCTGGATGGGCCCCGGCCGATTCCGGACCCACCACGAACATGTTGTTGGTAAAGAAGAGACGGCTGCCGCCGCCGGCGGCCACGGTCCGGATATGGAGCTGCGGCGCCTGGATACGGACGCCGGCGGTCTCGTTTTCCATGCGCAGGTCCGGCTCGCCATCGTACCGGGAGACATCGGTGGAGGTGCCGCCCATGTCAAAGCCGATCACCGGTCGTGGCGCGGCCGGGTCATAGGCGGTGGTGGCATAGCCGATCACGCCGCCGGCCGGGCCGGAAAGGATGGCGCGCGAGCCGTTGAAACGGTCCGCGTCGGTGAGGCCGCCGTCCGACTGCATGAAGAGCAGGGGAGTCCGTTGCAGGCCCTTTTCGAACCGGCCGCGGAAACCGGCCAGGTAGCCGCGGATGTGGGGATTGAGGTAGGCATCCACCAGGGTGGTGTCGCCCCGGGCCACCATTTTGATCATGGGCATGACCGCGCTGGAGAGTGACACCTGGCTGAACCCCAGTTCCCGGGCAAGGCGGCCGGCCGCCTGTTCGTGGCCAGGCCAGGCATAGCCGTGCATGAAGACGATGGCGACGCTGTCGATGCCCCGGTCCAGAAGCCGTTTCAGGGCCGTGCGGAGGGCGGCAAGGTCGATGGGGCGCAGGACCAGGAACCGGTCACCGGTGATGCCGCGGACAACGGGCCGGCCCATGGTCTTCTCGTCCGGTCGCAGGAGCCGGATCCGCTCGTCCACCTCGACCACCTCGCGGTAGAGCTGCTCCGGCCTTCTGATCTCCAGGTCAAAGAGGTCAGGACGGTCCTGGTAGCCGATGCGCAGGATATCGCCGAATCCCCTGGTGACCAGGAGGGCGCAGGGCGCGCCTTTCCGCTCGAGCAGGGCATTGGTGGCCACGGTGGTGCCCATGCGGATCCAGTCGATGTTTTCCTCGGGCACCCGCTCCGGCGACACGGGATGACCGAGCACCTCTTCCAGGATGCGGCGGATACCCTCGCGCGGGGCATCCTCGTAGTTGTCGGGATCCTCGGACAGCAGTTTGACGATCCGGAACCCCGGCTCGCCCGGGACCTCGGCATAGACATCGGTGAAGGTGCCGCCCCGGTCGATGGAGAAACGGAACCCATTTAGTGGTTTTACGCTCATGACCTTTGTGCTAGACTGTGGGAAATATCCGGTCCTGATTGAGGCATCCTGGAATCTTCTTGACAGCTGTTGCCGCCCCTGGTATCAGACGGCAACCCGGCAGGAGGCGGAGAGGATCGGGAGAATCTTCTGAAACGGTATATCATGGCACGTTGCTATCTGCAGAGTATTTTTGTATTTTTTCTGGTTGTTGTCCTGTGGCCCGTTTCCTGTCCCGCAGCAGTGGAGGTGGCGGCCCGGGCAGGGACCGGGGATGATGTTCTCATGACCATCCAGGAGGCGGTCAAGCAGTACCGGGCCGGGGACTACGCCGGCGCTGTCTCCAACCTGGACTATGCCTCTCAGCTCATCCGGCAGAAGAAGAGCGAGAAGATGAAGGAACTGCTGCCGCCGCCCCTGGTCGGCTGGCAGGCGGGAGAGGCCACGGCCCAGGTCATGGGCACTGCGGTTTTCGGTGGTGCGCTCACGGTCAGCCGGGA
>JALSNC010000251.1 GCA_026987195.1 Desulfobulbaceae bacterium
AGGGGCAGGCATTCCATGGCAAGGAAGACCATGAAACGTGATACCGGCAGACCGGCCGAGGATCGGGTCAAGATCCTCCTGGTAGATTCCGACCCGGTCAATACGGATCATTTTGTCGCCAGTTTTGGCGAGGAATACCAGATCCTCACCGTTGCCGACAGCGATGCGGCGCTGGAGATCTTTGCCCGCGAGACCGATATCGCCATGGTCCTCTGCGACCAGCAGCTTGGTGCCATGTCAGGCGTGGAACTGCTGGCAGAGATCTATGCCCGCCGGCCGGAGACGGTCAGGATCATCATCACCGGCTACATGGATGTCTCCGACATCATCGATGCCATCAACAAGGGCCATATCTACCAGTATGTGCTCAAGCCGTGGGACATTGTCCAGTTGCGGCTGATCCTGGACCAGGCCCGGCAGACCTGGCTTTTGACCCGTGAGAACCGGAGCCTGTGCGCGCGGCTGCGCAGGACCGAGGAGCACCTGCACCGGGCCAGGAAGGAGCTGCAGCGGTCCGAGGGACGGCTGACCAGTATCTCCTCGAGCCTGATCAACGGCCAGGAGGACGAAAAAGAGAAGCTCGCCACCCGCCTGAGCGAGGACCTCGGCCAGTCGCTGACCGGCCTGAAACTGCAGATCAAGCTCCTGGAGAACGAGATCAACAGCGGCGGCGAGATGTCCAGGGAACTGATCCGGGGCAGCCTGCAGCTCCTGCGGGGCGTGCTCAACGAGATCATTGAAAGTATCCGGCTGCTCTCTGCCGACCTGAGCCCGGTGATCATCGACGACCTGGGACTGGATGCCGCCCTTGCCGAACTGGTGCACTCTTTCGGGCATCAGCACGGCCTGGACGTCAGCTTCACCGCCACGCCCCTGGATCACCTGTTCCTTGACCAGAAGAAGAAACTGATCTACCGCATTGTCCAGAGGGCGCTGCAGGCCTTTCTTCACCGGTGCGGTTCGGACAGCATCGTGGTGGACTTCAGCACCAGGGACGGTGCCATGGTGTTTACCCTGCAGGCAGAGGCGGATAATGACGGGGGGCCAGAGACAGGTGGTGCCGGCCAGGGGGACCATGCCTTGATCACGGTCACCGAACTGGTCAACATGCTGGATGGCAGCCTGAGTCATCATCGCCTGGGCTCCGGCGAAACCATGGAAATCCTGGTGCCGGGCGACAGGCTCGTCGCAGCGTCTGCCGCCGGGGCCGGAGGATATGGCGATGCCTGAGAAAAACGGTGATCCGGGCCAGTCCCTGGCAGAGCTCTCCCTGTCCCTGGACGGGGTGGAACAGACCGCGCGCCTGGGGCGCGGTCTGGGCGAACTGTGCCGGCCGGGTGATGTCCTGCTCCTGGAGGGCGACCTGGGTGCCGGCAAGACCACCCTTGCCGGCGCCATCGCCCGCGGTCTCGGCGTGGCCGGCGAGTACCATGTCACCAGTCCCAGTTTCGCGCTCCTGCACGAGTATCCGGGCCGGCTGTCCTTCTATCACATGGACTGCTACCGGCTGACGGGCGAGGGCGACATCGAGGCGGCCGGCCTGGCAGAGTACCTGGAGGGCAGGGGGGTCTGTGTTGTCGAATGGCCCGACAGGCTGGGAAGCCTGCGGCCGGAGGAGAGTCTGGAGGTCCGGCTGGAGCATGCCGGCAGAGAGCAGCGCCGGGCGACCCTGCAGGCACACGGCGCATCGTGGCGTCAGCGCCTGGGCCGGCTTGCCGCCGAGCTGGCCGGTGGCGGCGGGGAAGGGTGCTAGGCCATGGAGAGCTTTGTCGCCAGGCAGCCGATCTTCAGCCGCCGCAAAGGCCTGTTCGGCTACGAACTCCTGTACCGCAGCGGTCCGGACAATGCCTTTTCCGGCGCTGACGGCGACATGGCCACGGCGCGCGTCCTGACCTCGACCTTTCTCAACATCGGCATGGACAGGATCACCGGCTCCAAGTGGGCCCTGATCAACTTCACCGGCAACCACCTGCTGGAGCAGACACCGCTCCAGTTTCCGGCCGACAAGGTCATTGTCGAGATCCTCGAGGATGTGGTGCCCACCGATGAGATTGTCGCCGCCTGCAGACAGCTCAAGGAAAAGGGGTATATCCTGGCCCTGGATGACTTTGACTTCAGCGGCAGCCAGGCGGCGCTGGTGGAACTGGCCGATATCATCAAGGTCGATTTCCGCCTGGTCCCCATGGAGGTGATCGAGCGGGAGGGCGCGGTGCTCAGGAAACAGGGCAAGCGGCTGCTGGCCGAGAAGATCGAGACCTATGCCGAGTTCGATGCGGCCCTGGCCATGGGGTTCACCCTGTTCCAGGGCTACTTTTTCAGCAGGCCGGAGGTCATGCACAATCGCGAGATCGCCACCTCCAAGGTCAACCTCCTGAACCTTCTGACAGAGGTGAACAGGAAAGACGTGCGCCTGGACCGGGTGGAGCAGATGATCGCACCGGACGTGGCCATCTCCTACAAGCTGCTGCGCTACATCAACTCGGCCTACTACTACCTGCTGCGCGAGATATCCTCCATCCGGCATGCGCTGCTTTACCTCGGCGAGGCCGGGATACGGCAGTTCGTCTCCCTGGTGGCCACCTCGGAGCTTTCCGCGGACAAGCCCGACGAGCTGATCCGTACCGCCATCATCCGCGCCAGGCTCTGCGAGCTGCTCGGCAAGCAGGGCAGCGGCGGCAACGCCGATACCTCGGAACTGTTCCTGCTGGGCCTCTTTTCCCTGCTTGATGCCATGCTGGACATGGAGATGGCCGAGCTGATGGAACGTCTGCCCCTGCCGGACAGCATCAAGGAGGCGCTGACCAGGGGCAGCGGGCCCTATGCCCGGTACCTCGAGACCGTGCTCGCCTACGAGCATGGGGACTGGCAACGCTGTACCGCTCTGCTCGGGGACCTGGGCATCGAGACGGACCGGATGGTGGCCAGCTACCTCGATGCCGTCGACCTGGCGGAAAATTTCAGCGGCATCTGAGAGGCCAGGTGGCAGGGTAGTTGTCAGGCCCGCTCCTGCGGGCATGCCGGTTTACCCGATACGACAAACCCAACCCGATACAACGACATGGAAAAGAAAACGATTCGACTCAGCGACTGCCGCAAGGCATACACCTATGACCAGGACAAGGCCTGCACACCCGAAGAGACCGTGGCCCGTTTCATGGACCGCCTGAAGGAGGCTGACCTGGATATCCTCAAGGAGGTCCGCCGCATCGACACCGGCAGGCTGGATATCCCTGTCTACTTCTCTGTCTGCGGCAGGGATGCCTTAAACACCATCGGCACCAAGAAACAGATGGGCAAGGGCTCGACACCGGAACAGTCCCGGGCCAGCGCCTGCATGGAACTGGGCGAGCGGTTCAGCTTCTTCAGTTTCATGAAGAATCCGGACAACTTCGTCACCGGTGACTATGCCGCCATGCGGGCGGCCGGCTACCCGGTCCTGGATATCGGCTTCCTGCTCCGCTCGGTCCATGACACCAGCCTGGCCCCGGAGCTCCTGGAGGAGCTGCTCTCCGGCCTGCCCATGCGCTGGACATGGGCCACCAGCCTGAGCCGTGGCACCGATGTCCTGGTGCCCTTTTCCTGGTTCTACGCCATCAACGAGTTCAATGGTCCTTCGGCCGGCAACACCTACGAGGAGGCGATCCTGCAGGGTATCTGCGAGATCGTCGAGCGGCACGTCTGCGCGGTTATCAGCCGGGAGGAGACCAGGACGCCGGCCATTGATCCCGACTCGGTCACCGATCCGGTGGCCCGGACACTGATCGACAAGTTCAGGCGATGCGGTATCGAGGTCTACCTGAACGATTTTTCTCTCGATACCGGTATCCCCACGGTGGGTGCCCTGGCCTGGGACCCCTCCACCTTTCCCGAGACCAGCGAGATCGTCTACACCGCCGGCACGACGCCCGATCCGACCAAGGCCCTGATCCGGGCCCTGACCGAGGTGGCGCAACTGGCCGGTGACTTCAATACCTCGGCCAACTACGTGGCCTCGGGCCTGCCCAAGCCGCTCTCCCTGGACGAGGTGGAGCACGTGGTCCGGCCCGAGCGGACCATTGCCCTGGACGAAATGGTCAATGTCGGGGACCCGGACATGCGCCGCGAGGTCCTCAACTGTGTCGATTCCCTGCGCCGGCTGGACATGGAGGTGCTGATCCTCAACACCATGCATCCGAAGCTCAGGATCCCGGCCGTCTATACCATTGTTCCTGGTGCCCATTTCCGGGAGCGTGCCGCCGGCGGCGACGCGGCCCTGTTCGCGGCCAAGCTGGCAACCCAGCTCCTGGAGCCGGCCGCCCTGGAGGACAAGCTCGCTGCCATGGAGAGCCGTCTTGACAGTCCCTATTACCTGGAGTTCTATCGCGGCAAGAACCTGTATGAGCAGGGCATGGCCGAGGAGGCCCTGGAGCGGTTCGAACGTGCCCTTGCCCGCAATCCAGGCGAAGAGGACCTGCCCTACATCTATTCCTACATGGGGAGCTGCCTGCGCGATCTGCAGCGGTTCAGCGAGGCCATCACCACCCTGGACAGCGGCCTGGCCTGTGATGAGGAACGGCCCGATATCCACAATATCCTGGGTGTCTGCCACTTCAAGTGCGAGAACTACGAGACCGCGGTCCATCATTTCCGGCGGGCCGTGGAACTCAACCCGGTCTCGGCCATCGACTATGCCAACCTGGCCCTGAACCTGGAGAAACTCGGCCGGATCGACGAGGCGATCACCAACTACCACATCGCCTTGTCCCAGGACCCCTCCATCGAGTTCGCCCGCAAGGGGCTGGCCGAGCTGCTGGCCTGCCAGGAGGCGGAATAGCCGGCCCATGAAGCCCTTTCCCGCCCGGCCGCAGCGGCTCCTGATCCGTTCCACCAACTGGATCGGCGACGCGGTGATGACCATTCCGGCGGTGCGGACCATCCGCCGGAATTTTCCCGACACCGAGATCACCATGCTGGCCCTGCCCTGGGTGGCGGATGTTTTTCGTTTTTCACCCTGGGTCGACCGGATGCTGCTCTACGAAAAACAGGGCCGGCATCATGGCATGCGCGGCCGGTTGCGCCTGGTCCAGGAGATGGGCCGGCGCGGATTCGATGCCGCCATCCTGCTGCAGAACGCCTTTGAGGCGGCCCTGGTCACCAGCCTGGCCCGCATTCCGGTCCGGGCCGGCTACACCACCGATGGCCGGGGGCTGCTGCTCACGCACGGGGTCAGGAAGGCGGCCGACATCGGCAGCCGCCACCAGGTGCACTACTACCAGGAGATGCTGGCCGGCCTGGGGCTTGTGCCCGGGCCGGACCGGCTGGAGCTGTATCTCGCCCCGGAGGCGGAAGCGCAGGCCCGCCGGATGGTTCGCGATTTCCGGGAAGAGCGGGACGTGCGCGGGCCGGTCATCGGCTTCAACCCGGGCGCATCCTACGGCCCGGCCAAACGCTGGCCGGCACGCCGTTTCGGCGAGCTGGCCCGGCTGCTTGCCGACTGCTGCGACGGGATGATCGTGATCTTCGGCACCGACGCCGACCGGGAGGCCGCGCGCCTGATCCGGGCGGGTTCACCTGATCCGCGTCGGGTCCTTGATCTCACCGGCAGAACCGACCTGGCCCTGGCCCTGGCCTGTATCGCCTGCTGTGATGTCTTTGTGACCAACGATTCCGGTCTCATGCACGTGGCCGCGGCCCTGGACATTCCCCTGGTGGCCATCTTCGGCTCCACCGATCATGTGGCCACGGGCCCCTTCAGCGAGCAGGCGGCCATTGTCCGCAGGCCCCTGGAATGCAGTCCCTGCATGAAGACCCACTGTCCGCAGGAGCACTTCCGCTGCATGGAGGAGGTGACGGCCCGCGAGGTCCTGGACGCCATGCAGCCGTTCCTGGCCCTGGAGACTGTCTCGTGAGCAGCGAAGTTCACGGCCGACCGGCCGTCTTTCTCGACCGCGACGGCACCATCAATGAACAGATGGGCTACATCAACCATATCAGCAGGTTCCGTCTCCTGCCCGGAGTGGGCCCCGCCATCCGCAGGCTCAACGAACATGATATCCCCGTGGTGGTGGTCACCAACCAGTCTGGTCTGGCCCGCGGCTATTTTCCCGAGGCCCTGCTCGGCCGGGTCCACGACCTGATGCGGGAACAGCTCGCCGCAGAGGGTGCCCGTATCGATGGCCTCTATATCTGTCCCCACCATCCCGAGGCAAAGGAGGAAAGGTTCCGCCTGGCCTGCGACTGCCGCAAGCCCCGTACCGGCCTCCTGGAACAGGCCGCCCGGGAGATGGACCTGGACCTGGCGCGTTCCTTCATGATCGGCGACCGCTGGTCCGACCTGGAGTGCGGCGCCCGGGTGGGCGCCACCCCGATCCTGGTCCTGACCGGTTACGGCCGGGGCGACCACGCCTATATCGGGCCGACCAGAACGCTGCAGCCTGCCCTGGTGGCGGAAGACCTGGGCATGGCGGTCGACTGGATCCTGGCCCGCTACAGATAACGACCCCGGCCGGCCCCTGCTTTTTCCATTCTCTGTTTCAAAATCCACAGATAGAGACGGATTGTAAACTTATGGTATTCGCCGGAGAACCGGATACCCCCGCATCTCGGCATGTTCGATTATTTTCCGGCCAGACAGGCAAAGAGATATTCCTTGCCCCGGCAGGAGGAAAGGGTGTGGATGTCGGTCTGCAGGGCGGCCAGCAACCCGGTGGCCTCGGCCGATGCCATGGAGGTGCCGTGCATGAAGCTGACCCGGCCGCCGGGAAGGGTGACCTGTACATACTGGGCAGGCAGGGTGCAGTCGGCCTGGTCAGCCACGTTTTTATTGGGTATTGTGCGGCCATCATCCATCACGCCCGCCACGCTGATCACCCGGGTATGGGAGGCTGGAAAGGAAAGAACGGTCTGCGTACGATCATTGCCGGCCGGAGCCAGCAGTATCACACCGGCATCTGCGACCCGGTCGATGGTATTAGCCACCAGGCGGTCCGGAGCCGAGGTGCCGATACTCATGTTGACCAGGTCCGTCTTTTCGGCCATGGCACGGTCAAGGGCCTGGATAATGGCGGATGAAACACAGCGGCCGGCCGCTTTGGCGGCATCGGGTTGCCTGCAGGCACGCAGGGCCACCAGACCGCTTTCCGGGGCCAGGCCGGCAGCACCCTGTCCGTTGACCGTGGCTCCGATGATCCCGGCCACGGCGGTTCCGTGGATCTCGGCCTGGTAGATGGAATCTTCGACAAAATTCGCGTGTGCGACAATGTTGGCAGCAAGATCGGGATGGCTCAGGTCAACGCCGGTATCGATGATCCCCACCCGGATTCCCCTGCCCGTGGCAAGGTGGTCAAGATGGAGATAGCGCAGGATGGTGTCACGGTTCCGTGTTTCGACGATCTTTCCCAGGGTGGAATAGATGTAATCGGGCTGGATTACGATTTCCCGGTTTTCGGCAGAGATTTTTCTGCTCAACTGTTGGACATCAGCCGTGGTGGTGAAGACAATCAGTTCCTGCCCGGTCATGGGCAGCGGCTTTCGCATACTGATGCTTAAGTGATAGCGATCACGCAACCGGTCCAGCAGGCCGGAGATATCCTGGTGCCTCCTGTCCACCAGCAGCAGGAGACGGCCAGGGACAAAGGTAAGATCGGGACTGCCCAGTG
>JALSNC010000252.1 GCA_026987195.1 Desulfobulbaceae bacterium
TGGCGGTCCGGTGGTGGTGACGGCAAGCGGTGGTGCCGGCACATTGGCCATGCCCTCGGCATTGAGGCCGATGATGGTGTAATAGTAGGTGGTGGCGTCTTTCAGGTTTTCGTCCTTGAGCACGATGGGGGCGTGATCGTTGGCCACCGGCCCGGCAACGACGTGGAAGACCCCGTCCGGCCTGTCGGCCCGCAGGAGCTGATAGGCGGAATAGATATGGGGCGGATCAGGACGGAGGACGATGCGGATCTTGCGGATCTCGCCCTGGGTGGCGAGGACCTTGGGATCGGGCAGGAGCGGCGAGTAGATATCACCCTGGCGGACCATCCCGGCCACCAGCCTCCTGATGGCCTGGTCGAGGATCTCCCGCAGTCCCGGGGTGTCGCAGGATGTGCCGGCGGCGTCTGGCGGGGCACTGAAGGAGAGCGACCAGACCGGCTCCTCTGTCTGGGCGTCGGTCATCGCCGCCTGGTAGCGGCAGACGGTGCTGCTGCTGTCGGAGTGGCTTTCCAGGGTGGATGTGCCGGTGATCACACCCCGGGCGCGGATCTCCCGCCCGGCCCGGACGGCTGTTTCCCGGTCCAGGAGAGTCCTGCTGCCGTCGATGTGCTTGTCGTACCACTCCTGGCCGGTTTCCAGCGGCAGGAGGGGATACTTTCGGGCCTGCTGCAGGGCCTGGTAGAAGGCGCGGGTCAGCATGGTGTTGGCCTGTCCGTCCCGGTCGAGAAAGGGCAGGACCAGGACCCGGCTGTAGATCGTTGTCCGTGCCTTCGGGCTGACCTCGACCCTGATCGTGTCCCCGGCAGGGGCCGGCTTTTCCCGGGCCGGGCCGGCGGCGGGCAGGAGGAGCATGAGGAGGATCGGCAGAAGGATGGCGATGGCGGCCGACAGGGGGCGATGCGGGGGCATGGAGTTCATGGCAGTGCCGGATGGGCGGTCAGGTTTCAGGTGCCAGGTTCCAGGGGCCAGGTACCAGGGGCCAGGTACGGGGTACCGGGAGGCTGGAGAGTTACCTGCCTGTGGCGGTTGTACGTTGGTCTCTGTCCGAGTATAGCAAATAGAGGCGGTTTTGGAAACCGGGGAGACGGGAATGGATACAATCAATGATGCCAGGGAGGTCTATTGCCGCATGCTGGGCCACGTGCTCGCCTTCCGTTACTGCCGGACCATGCAGGAGGGCCTGCCCTGCGGCAGGATCCTGGACTGCTGGTTCGAACGGATGGATATCCGAAAGTTTGTTGCCGACAACTATTCGCAGGAGGAGCAGGAGAAGATATTTTCCCCTGCGCCCTCCAGGCTCGACATCCTCTACCGGACAGTGGCCGGAAAGAAGGGGTGAACGCCTACCGGCACGCGACCTGTCGCGCCAGCTCCCTGACCCGGGCCATGGTTTCTTCCAGGTCGATGGTCAGGAGCTTGCGGTCTTCCACCACGAGCTGGCCGTCGATGAGAACAGTGTGTACGTCACCACCGCTGGCGGCATAGACCAGCAGGTCCGGGCCGTGGAACGGCTGGAGGCGGGGCTGGTCGAGATCGACCAGGACCAGGTCGGCCGGACAGCCCGGGGCAAGGCGGCCCAGGCCGCGGGGCAGGCCGGGCAGGGGATGGCTGTCAGTGGCCATGGCGAGTACCTGGCGCGCCGGTACGGCCACCGGGTCGAGGTCGTGGAGTTTCTGGACCTTGGCGCAGAGATCCATCTCCCGGAACATATCCAGGCCGTTGTTGCTGGCCGCGCCGTCGGTTCCCAGGCCCACCCTGATCCCGTGGCGGCGCATGGCGGGTATATCGGCGATGCCCGAGGCCAGTTTGAGATTGCTCTGCGGACAGGTGATGACGGCCGTGTCCCGCTTCGCCAGGATGTCGAGGTCACGTTCGTCGAGCCACACGCAGTGGATGCAGACGGTCCGGCCGTCCAGGATGCCCGCGGCGTCCAGGTGGCGTACCGGCGAGTCGCCCAGGGGGTCGGCGATCATGGCCGCCTCCCCCCTTGTCTCGGCCACGTGGATGAACAGGGGGACCCCGAACCGGTGGGCCAGATCCCTGGCGCCGTTCAGGGTAGCGGGCGAGCAGGTGTAGGGGGCATGGGCAAAGAGGGCCGGGCTGATGCGGGGTGAGCGGTCCGTCCACTGCTCCAGGAAGTCGGCCGCGACCCTGACGTTGTCGGCCGGGTCCGGGACACCGGGGGCGGGAAAATCGATGATCCCCTGGGCAACGATGGCGCGCAGGCCGGCCCGGGCAAAGGCGCGGGCCGCCTCGGATTCGTGGAAATAGGCGTCAGCGACACAGGTGGTGCCGGAGAGCAGCATCTCGGCCGCGGCCAGCAGCGAGCAGTGGTAGACCATCTCCGGGTGCACGTGGCGGGCCTCGGCCGGGAAGATATACCTGTTCAGCCAGGTGGCGAGATCCAGGTCGTCGGCCAGGCCGCGGAACAGGGTCATGGCGGCGTGGCAGTGGCCGTTGACGAGCCCCGGCATGGTCAGCAGTCCCCGGCCGTCGACAACCCTGGTCGCCGCCATCGCCAGCCCGCCGATCTCTTCCATGGGGCCGGTGCGGAAAATGGTATTGCCGCGGACGGCGACAAAACCATGTTCGATGAGCATATCCCGGCCCGGTTCCGGCAGCAGGGTGGTGCCGGTGATGAGGAGAAGATCCATAACTGCTTGCATTCCTATGATGGTATGGTGTATCACAGGTGGCACCTGCGAGGCCGGGTGTCGGCTGCCGACCATCACACTATACCTCAAAAACCGGGCCGGGAGAAGACGCTTTGTGCACCGCTGTCTTTCCGGCTTGCGGTTTCTGCAACAGTCTGTTCATTTCTGACAAGAGGATCACATGGGATTTCGCTGTGGAATAGTCGGGCTGCCCAACGTGGGCAAGTCCACCATCTTCAATGCCCTGACCGCCGCCGCCATCGATGCGGAGAACTATCCCTTCTGCACCATCGAGCCCAACGTGGGTGTGGTGCCGGTGCCGGACCGGCGGCTCGACGTGCTGGCCGACCTGGTCCGGACCAGGAACAAGGTGCCCACCCAGATGGAGTTTGTCGATATCGCCGGCCTGGTCAGGGGCGCCAGCCAGGGCGAGGGGCTGGGCAACCAGTTTCTCGGCCATATCCGCCAGGTCGATGCCATTCTGCACGTGGTGCGCTGCTTCGAGGATGACAATATCGTCCACGTGGACGGCTCCATCGATCCGCTGCGGGACGTGGAAGTGATCTCCACCGAGCTGGTGCTGGCCGACCTGGAGACGGTGGAGAAACGGCTGGCCAGGAGCCGCAACCAGGCCAAGAGCGGGGACAGGAAGTTCCTGGCCGAGGTGGCCTTCCTGGAGCGCCTGCAGGGGGTCCTCGATTCCGGCCGGCCCGGGCGGATGGCGGCGCCGGAGAGTGACCGGGAAAAGGCGCTCCTGCGCGAGCTCTGCCTGCTCACCACCAAGCCGGTGCTCTACGTGGCCAATGTCAGCGAGGAGGACCTGGCCCGGGGCAACCGGCACGTGGCGGCGCTGCGCGAGGCGGCTGCGGCGGAAAACGCCTCGGTGGTCACCATCGCCGGTTCCATCGAACAGGAACTGAGCCTGCTCGACGCCGATGAACGGCAGGAGTTCCTGGTTGACATGGGCATGGAGGAACCGGGGCTCAACCGGCTGATCCATGCCGGTTACGAGCTGCTGGGGCTGATCACCTTCTTTACGGTGGGCGAAAAGGAGACAAAGGCCTGGACCATCAGGCAGGGGACCACGGCACCGGGCGCGGCAGGAAAGATCCATTCCGATTTCGAACGGGGCTTCATCCGTGCCGAGGTGATCAGTTACGACGATTATGTGGCCTGCGGCTCCGAGGCCGCGGCCCGCGACAAGGGGCTGCTCCGCTCCGAGGGCAGGGAGTACATTGTCCGCGACGGCGACTGCATCCTCTTCCGCTTCAACGTATGAGGACGATATGAGCGCGGCAAAAAAGATCTTCATCGATCAGTTGCACGAGGGCCAGCAGGTCGAGGACCTGTTCCTGGTCTCGAGAAAGACCCTGGCCGAGACCAGGGCCGGCAAGCCCTACCTGGCGCTGGCCCTCATGGACCGCACCGGGGAGATCGAGGCCCGGCTGTGGGACAATGCCGAGCAGTACGATGGCGCGGCCGAGGCGGGCAGCTATGTCAGGATCCAGGGCACGGCCCGTTCCTACCGGGACCGTTTGCAACTGGTGATCGGCTCCCTGCAGCGGGTGGACGAGGGCCAGGTCCGGCTGGAGGACTTCATGCCGGCCAGCCACCGGCCCGGGGAGGTGATGGTGGCCGAGCTGGAATCGGTGATCGCCCGCCTGGAGGACAGGCCCCTGCATGACCTGCTGCGGACGCTTTTTGCCGGCGAGACCCTGGAGCTGTTCTGCCGGGCGCCGGCGGCCAAGAAGATGCACCACGCCTATCTGGGCGGCCTGCTGGAGCACACCCTGTCGGTGACCGGCATGGCGGCCCGCGCCGCGGACCATTATCCCGGCCTGGACCGTGACCTGCTGATCGCCGGTGCCCTGGTGCACGATATCGCCAAGATCCGTGAATTCTCCTTTGCCCGCCTGCCCTTCGACTATACCGACAGCGGCCGCCTGATCGGCCACCTGGTGCTGGGCGCCGAGATGGTGCGCCAGGCCGCGGCCCGGGTGCCGGACCTGACCCCGGACCGCCTCGACCAGTTGATCCACATGGTGCTCAGCCACCACGGCCGCCATGACTTCGGCGCCCCGGTCCTGCCCATGACGCCCGAGGCCCTGATCCTCCATCATCTCGATGATATGGATGCCAAGATGAACTACATCGACCAGCTCAGGGGAAAGCTCAGCGGGCCGGGCAGCCACTGGACCGATTTTCAGCGGCCCCTGGAGCGGTTTCTCTACCTGCGTCCCATGGATGATGAGGAACAGGAGCAGGAAGGCGTGAACCCGGCGGCGCAGGAGCGGCAACGGCCGGCCGGCCCGAGCCGGCAGGGCCGGCGGGAAAAGAGCGAGTTTGAAAAGCGGCAGCAGACCCTGTTCTGATTTTTCGCCGTCCCGATGAGGGAGGTTGTACGAGCGTGACCAGGTACGACTTTGCACAGGTCCGGGGGCAGGCCAAGGCGGTGAACCTGCTTTCCCGTGCCCTGGAGAGCGGACGGCTTGCCCATGCCTACCTCTTCACCGGTCCCGACGGTGTGGGCAAGACCCTGATGGCCAGGACCGTGGCCGCGGCCCTGCTCTGTACCGGTCCCGACCCCAGGCCGTGCGGCCATTGCCCGGGCTGTTTGAAGTTTGCCTCGGCCAACCATCCCGATTTTCTCGTCATCCGGCCGGACGGAACCGGGATCAGGATCGA
Organism: Desulfobulbaceae bacterium; assembly: GCA_026987195.1. Classification (GTDB taxonomy): domain Bacteria; phylum Desulfobacterota; class Desulfobulbia; order Desulfobulbales; family Desulfobulbaceae; genus DRKI01. The sequence continues at coordinate 5,340 of JALSNC010000252.1, forward strand.
CCAGATCCGGGAGCTGAAAAAGACCCTTTCCTTTCCGCCATTCGAGACCGGCCTGCGGGTGGTGATCCTGGAGGAGGCGCAGACCATGCGCCGGGAGGCGGGCAATTCCCTGCTCAAGGTGCTGGAGGAGCCGCCCCCGGACAACCTGCTGATCCTGGTCGCCTCGGACGCGGAGCCGATCCTGCCCACCATCCTCTCCCGCTGCCAGGTGATTCCCTTTCATTCCCTGCCGATCCCGGTGGCTGCTGAGATCATTGCCCGGCAGGATAAGGAGCTTGACCGGGATGGCGCCCTGGCCCTGGCCGAGCTCACCGGCGGCTGCCCCGGCCGGGCCGGCCGCCTTGAGGCCGGTGGCGCCCTGGCCCTGCACCGGGAACTGGTGGCTGCGCTGGTGGCCCCCCCGCGAGGAGAAGCGCAGCAGGTTGAAACCGCCCTGGCCCTGGCGGCGCGCATGGCCGAACTGAAGGAGGAACTTGCCGTTTCGTTCGATCTGCTGCGGATCTTTTTCAGGGACGTTCTTGTGGCGCTGTCAGGCGGCGGCCGGGCTGTCGGCAGCAGCCTGGCCGGGGAGATCGTCCGGGCAGCGGAGCGCTGGAATCCGGATCAGCTTTCTGCCAGGATACGCGCTGTTGATTCCGCGCAAAAGGCGCTTGCCAGGAACTGTAACCGCGGCCTTGTCTGCGAAGTGCTGCTCCTTGAGCTCTTTTTACCTTGAAGTGCCGACGTACCCCCTCGCGGGATGTCCAGCCATCGGTTTTTCCGTAAGCGGCCAGCCGCGAGCGCGTGCAGATGGCGTGCTGATGAACTTTTACGACTTTTTGCGACGCCATCACCTGTTGCAAAGGAAGAACCGGACCAGTATGGTGCCCTGGCCGGTGAGATCGACAGGGCAAGAGAACGCTGGAATTCGGACCAGCTTTCTGCTAAGATACGAGCTGTCTATTCCGCGCAGAAAATCCTGGCCAGGAACTGTAACCGCGGCCTTGTCTGCGAGGTGCTGCTCCGCGATCTTTTTACGACAGTCGTCCGACCCGCGACAGGGACACCTGGATATGAACGAACCGCAAAAGCCGTCTGCGGAAACCCCGCCGGACGGTGAAGACAGAAAACCCCGGCAGCCGGAACGACTGTGGCACTACCGGGTCCGCTTCCGCCCCCAGGGACGGGAGTTCACCGCAGAATCACGGATAGCCGATCTTGCCCATGGCGAACTGGTCATGGTCCGCACCGACCATGGCCCGGAACCGGCGGTGATCGCCGGACGGGCCGCCAGCTTCACCGGGCCGGACATGGAGCGGCGGGCGACGTCGGTCATCAAACGGCGCGCGACCAGGGAAGAAGAGGAGAAGTACGCCCGCCTGCCCATCCTCGAGAAAGAGGCCTACGACATCTGCCAGGAGCAGATCCGGGACCTGAGGCTTTCCATGCACCTGGTGCGGGTGGAGCGGTTCTTCAACGGCTCCAAGATCATCTTCTATTTCACCGCCGAGAGCCGGGTGGATTTCCGGGAACTGGTCAAGAAACTGGTGCAGGAATTCCGGACCAGGGTGGAGATGCGCCAGATCGGCGTCCGTCACGAGACCCAGATGACCGGCGGTATCGGCGCCTGCGGCCGCGAGCTGTGCTGCACCACCTTTCTCAGGAAGTTCGAGTCCGTGTCCATCAAGATGGCCAAGGCCCAGGATCTGCCCCTTAATCCGGCCAAGATCTCCGGGGTCTGCAACCGCCTTCTCTGCTGCCTGACCTACGAGTATGACAACTACAGGATCATGAAGCAGGGCATGCCCAGGGTCGGTCGACTGGTCAGGCTCGATGACACCGTCTACCGGGTGATCCGGCTCATTCCGCTTTCAGGCGAGGTCCTGGTGCTCTCCCCCGAGGGCGAGGAACGGCTGCTCAAGGAGGACGAGTGGCGCGCTGCCGAGCCGGTGCAGCGCAAACCACAAAAATCGCATGGAAAACGCAGGCAGGGCGGCGGGAAGAACAGGCCCAGGGGCAGGCAGAAAAAGAAAAAACAGGACTGAACTTCCCGCAGCCGGCCAGGGGTGCAGCCGTTCAACCTCCCGCCCCTCTGTCCCCTGGTTTCGTAATTGTTCACCGCTACCGGCAACGGCCTGAAAATAGGAACACTTTCGGTATCTGTCACCATGACCACCTATATCACCACCCCCATCTACTATGTCAACGCCATGCCCCACCTGGGCCATGCCTATACCAC
>JALSNC010000253.1 GCA_026987195.1 Desulfobulbaceae bacterium
AGGCAATGACCGCTGGTCTCCTGCGCATGGTCTACTCATGGTCAACCTGTTCCGAGATGATGGCCCGGTAGTCGTCGATCAACTGGTCCAGGGTGGAGAGAAAGGTGTTGACCGCGTTATTGAGCCGTTGTTCCTCACGTTCGCGGATGGCCCTGCTCCTGTAGCGTTCCAGTCGCTCCAGGCGGCTGTCGAGGCTGGCAAGAAAACGGTCGGCCAGGACATTGAACTTCTCCTGCATCTCGTTATAGCTGGAGGCGAAGAATTCCATCCGTTCCCGGCGCAGGTGCGCCTTGGCGGTGACCAGGGCATGGTTGCTCTCCTCGCGCACCTGGTGCAAGGCGGTGTCCAGCTCCAGGGAGAGCTGCCTGAGACGGAACTCGAACCCCTTTTCCAGCTCCTTGCGCAGGTAGCCGCGGACCTGGCGGCGTCGCGTCCAGTCGGGAAGGTTGGGAAAGGTGGTCCTGGAGTACCGGGCCAGGGTGGTGCTGACCAGGTCCTGGTTTTCCTGCCCGGCCGGGGCGCCGCGCCTGACAGGGTAGGGGCTGGTGGCTGGCGTGTTGTGCTGCATGATCGTACCTCCCGGGTGTTGACGTTCTCATTCCGCCGCCGGACCGTCATGGCCCGGCGCTGCCTCTCTGGACGTGATCTCTGCCTGTTCCATGATATGGCTGCCCGCCCGCCGTACCTGCTCCATGGCGGCCCGGTGGCGGATGGTCTCCTGTGCCACCGCGCCTTCGGCCCGGACCCTGGTCGCCTCCTTCTCCAGTTCTTCCAGGTGGCGGGCGTGCAGGACCGGGGCAATGGCCATGGTGATGGTGGCAAAGGCGAGCATGATCCCGGCCTCCATGAGAAGTGAGACCAGGATGGAGAAAAAGAAGACAAACTGCAGGGGCTGCCAGCGGTGGTGGAAGATGACGGCTGCCGTGTTGAGCAGGGCCACGATGCGGGGGTCGTTGACCTCTTCGTCGGTGGAATAGTCGGCAGAGGCCACCTGCCGCAATCGCCGGTCCGTATCGGACTGCAGGGTCCGGAGTTCCGCTTCCAGCCCTTCTTCCAGGTTCCTGGCGGCTTTCTCCTGCCGCTGCCGGCAGGCCTCGAGTTCCTGCTGCAGGCTGGCCTCTTCCTCCTGCAGGCGGCGCTCCAGTTCACGGTATCGTGGCCCCCGGAACACGCCGTTGACCACGTTGTCCATCTCCCTGCGAAGCAGGTTTTCCAGCCGGTCTATCCGCGTCTGGTAGCGGCTGGTGACAGAAGCTCTCTCCTCCTGCTGCCGCATCATCAGCAGGCGGCGCTTTTCGCCGAAGCGGGCCCGGACCCGCTCTGTCTCCGCACGGGCCCGGGCCGTGATGGCGGCAAGCCGCTCCTGCCGCACCCTGGTAAGGTTGGGGCGGTCCAGGTGCGCGGTGAGAAAGAGCATGGAGCAGAGCATGGAGAGGATAAAGAGACCAGACCGGAACACCAGGGAGGTGAGGCGGATCGAGGACGGATAGGCGTCGGCCGAGAGATAGCCCAGGTAATAGTGCCAGATGACCGCCGCCACCTTGCCGCCCTCCAGGGTGAGGGTCAGGAGCAGGGCCAGGGAGGCGAGTGCGAGGAAGGTGAGCAGGATACGGTACTCGATGAGCAACGAGCAGAGAAACAGGCCGCAGCCGACAAGCAACTGGCCGGCCCAGG
>JALSNC010000254.1 GCA_026987195.1 Desulfobulbaceae bacterium
TTCCCTGCCCACAGGCCGGGCGGCCATGCAGTAAAAGTTCAGCAGCACGTCATCTGCACGCGCTAGCGGCTGGCCGCATAGCGCGGACTATAGCCGGCCAGCCACGATCACGTACAGCTGACGCACTGCCGAACTTTTACCAAAAGTATCGGCTTTTTTGGGTGGTTGCCGATAGCGGTGAACTTTTACGCCATGCATCTGCTTGAATTGAGGATCCGCAAGGGGATAGTGGACAGTGGTCTGCCCCTGCCCGGCCGGGAGGTGGTGGTCGCGGTTTCCGGCGGTCCCGATTCCATGGCCCTGCTCCATATCCTGGTAACGCTGCGTTCTCCTCTGGGCATGGGCCTGCATCCTGTCTATGTGGATCATGGCCTGCGGCCGGAGGAGAGCGGGGCGGAGATTGCCCTGGTCCGCGAGGCGGCCCGGCGGCTTGGGCTTGCCTGCGAAGTGGCTTGTGTGGACACTGCGGCCCTGGTCCGCCGGCAGCGGCTCTCCCCGGAGCAGGCTGCCCGCGAGCTGCGCTACCGGGCACTGAACCGGGTGGCGGACCGCCTGGAGGATGGGGTGATATGCGTCGGCCACAGCGCCGATGACCAGGCAGAAGAGGTCCTGATCCGTTTGATTCGCGGCAGCGGCCGCTGTGGTCTGTCGGGGATGCGGCCGGTGAGCGGCAAGGTGGTGCGGCCGCTGCTCGGCGTGACCAGGGGAGAGATCCTCGCCTACCTGCGGGACCTTGGTGTGGCTTTCTGCCAGGATTCCAGCAATCTGGATCGCAGGTTTCTTCGCAACCGTGTCCGGCACGAACTTCTGCCCTTTCTGGAAGAGCGCTTTGATCGCGGCATCAGGAAGGCCCTGCTGAAGACGGCTGCCAGCCTGGCCGAAGACGAGGCCCTGCTGGAATCCCTGACCCTGGATGCCTGGCAGCGGCTGGTTCACCGGCAGGAGGCTGCCGAACCGGGCCGGGAACCGCAATGGTTTCTCGAACGACAAGGCTTCAGGAAACTGGCTGCCGCCCTGCAGCGGCGGCTGGTGGAACACCTGCTCTGGCAGATCGGCAGCCGGGCCCGGTATGCCCATATCATCGCGGTGGTGCAGGCTGCGATAGACGGCGAGACCGGCAGTGAGCTGCACCTGAGCCGTGGCCTGCGGGTGGCCATCCGACGGGATCTTGTCCGGTTCAGCTATCCCCGGAGCAGGGGCCCCTGGCGTGGACGGCTGTAACCCGTGAGACTGCAAAAGGATCTGAAGTTTGCCGCTGTTGGCAACTATCTTGAAATACCATGACGTTTACTGATCTGCTGCGGTCTCCTCAGCCTTTCCTGCTGATGCCAGCCCTGGCCATCCGGTAGCGAAGGACCCGTTCGCTGATACCCAGGGCCCGGGCAGCCCGTGTCTGCACCCAGTCCGCTTCCTCCAGGGCATCGAGGAGCATCTGTCGTTCCACCTCGGCCAGCCGCTCGTTGAGGGTACCCTTCTGCCGGTCTCCCCGAAAATGGCGGACCTCAGGCGGAAGGTCGGCCAGACCGATGGTATTGGTGCGGGCCATGGTGATGGCCCGCTGGATGATGTGCTCGAGCTCCCTGATATTTCCTGGAAAGTTATATTTGGCCAGTTGGGCCATGGCCTCGTTGTCAAAGGTGGTCCGGCTGTTGAACCGCTGCAGGAAGAAGCTGACCAGTGCGGGCAGGTCTTCCTTGCGGCGACGCAGGGGCGGCAGTTCCAGTTCGATGACATTGAGCCGGAAATAGAGATCTTCCCTGAAACTGCCCCGGGCCACCATCTTTTTCAGGTCACGGTTGGTGGCGGCGATGATCCGCACGTCAACGGCAACCGGTCGTTCGCCACCCACCCGGGTGATGGTGTTCTCCTGCAGGGCACGCAGCAGTTTGGCCTGCATGGCCAGGGGCAGCTCCCCGGCCTCGTCAAGAAACAGGGTGCCGCCGTCAGCCTGCTCAAAGACACCGCGCCGCCTGGAGACCGCACCGGTAAAGGCGCCCTTTTCGTGACCGAACAGTTCGGATTCAAAAAGGTTTTCCGGAACGGCCGCACAGTTGAGCTCGATGAAGGGTCCTGCCTTTCTCGGGCTCAGGCCGTGGATCAGGCGGGCGACCAGCTCCTTGCCTGTTCCGGTCTCGCCCCGGATCAGCACGGTCCACGGGGTCGGGGCGGCACGCATGACCATGGAGAGGAGTTCCTTCATGGCCGGCGAGTCGCCCACCATGCGCACCGGTAAATCATCGGTATCGATGGCCTCCTCCACCCGGCCGACATCCCTCTCCACCATGATCTTTTCTTCCATCTGCCTGATCCTGGCCAGCAGCAGTTCCAGGTCCAGCGGTTTTTCCAGAAAGTCATCAGCCCCGAGCTGCATGACCCGCACCGCGGTGTCCACGGCGCCGAAGGCGGTGATCATGATGGCGCGGACCAGGGGGTTGATCTGCTTGATCCGTGCCAGGAGCTCGTCACCGTTCATCACCGGCATCCGGTGGTCCAGGAGAACCAGATCCAGGGGATGGTCCATGAACAGTTGCAGGGCCTCGTGGCCATCTGCGGCCGCAACTACCCGGTATCCCTGCTTTTCCAGGAACCCCTGCAGCATGTTCCGCTGCAGCTCCTCATCATCAACGATCAGTATGTTCATTGTTTCCTGTTCCCTGCTGCTGTGTACCATTCACCTCTCACGGCAACTACGCTGCATTGCCGCTACTTTGATGGCCAAACGCGATCATGCGAAGATGCGGGGCCGGTAATATCTTCGCCGGTCTGTTCGCGGGGCAGCTCCACCCGGATGGTAAGGGTACGGGCGGCCTGGTCCGGCCGAAAAAGAATCCGTCCGCCATGGGCCTCGGCGATGCGGCGGCACAGGGCCAGGCCAAGGCCGGTCCCCCTGGTCCTGGTGGTGAAGTAGGGCTCACCCAGCCGCCGGGATTCATCCGCGGAAAGATCAAAGCCGTGGTTGGCGATCTCCAGGACCAGCCACCCGGCCTCTCTCCTGAGGTGGACCCTGATCCAGCCGCCGTCTGGCTGGGCCTCGACCGCATTTTTGAGGAGATTCTCCACCAGTTCCGCCAGCAGTTCCCGATCGCCGGTCCATTCCTGCCGGACGTCCAGGCGGCTGGACAGCTCGATCCCGTATCGCCGGCAGAGCGGCTGGTAGAGGGTGAGCTGTTGCCGGACCATCCGGTCCGGCCTGAAACTGATGTGCTGCGGCCGGAGTTCCCGGGTGAACCGCTGCAGCTCGGTGACAATGCCGGCTGTCCGGTCCACGGCCTCCCGCATGGCGGCGACCAGTTGCATCTGTTCCCGGGTCAGGTTGTCCGATTCCAGGGTGAGTCGCTGCAGGCCCATGTTGATCGCGTTGAGCGGATTGCGGACCTCGTGGGCAATGGTTGCCGTTGCCCGGCCCAGGGCGGCGGCCTCACGTTCACGGGCCATGAATCGCTCGATGTGCCGGGTCCGTTCCAGGTCCTTTTTCTGGTACTGGTAGAGGAGAAAGGAGAAGAAGATTCCCAGCCCGAGGAGGAGGCAGCCGAAAAGGATGAACTGGTTGCGCAGGCCGGCACGGCGGTTGACAAAGTGTTGCGCATCCAGGCCCACCACCAGGGTTCCCCTGGAGGTCGGCACTCTGGTGACCACGGTGGAGGTGGAGTCTTCGTCGATGAGCCTGGCAGGAGAGATGACGGAAGTGGCCCGCTGATCTTTCTCAAGACGTACAAAGTGGATGCCGGGCAGGGCTGAAAGATTGGCGAGGAGGATCGGCAGGGCGGTCCGTTGCCGGAGGGCAAGGATCCTGGCTGCATCGATACCAATGACGATGCAGGAGATCGCCGATTCCTCGCCACTGGCGGCAAACACCGTGTAGCCGATCCTTCTTTTCTCGTCATATCGTATGGTTGACCGGGTGTCCCCACAGGAGGGAGGATCGGGCAGCCATCCCTCCGGACCGACAACAGTGGCACCATCTGGTCTGATAATGGTGATGCCGACCAGACCGGTTTCTCTGGCCAGCGCTGTCAGCTCGCTGTTTCGCAGTGGTTCGATGGAGTCAAGGTACTGGATGAATCCGGATTTTTCCGCAAGAAAGGTCCTGACGATTTCCTCGATGGTCTGTTCGGCCAGGGAGGCATTGTGGAGATTTTCCTCGATCACTCCGGCCACCAGGCGGGCCCGTTCCGCCGCATTGTGCTGCATGGTGGTGTTGATCCGGTGCATCTGCCAGAAAAAGGAGGCCAGGACAAGGGCGACCAGCAGGCCGAAAAAGAAAAGGTTGGCCAGCCAGGACGGCAGACCGGGGCCTTCGCCCGGGCCATTGCCATGGATGTCATTTTCCTGTTCTTCCATGATCGTCAGCGTTCACCGCTATCGGCAACCGCCTGAAAATACCGATACGTTTTGAAAAGGTTCAGCGCATCCTGCCTCCGGAGCCACGGTGCATTGGCCGGCCCGCCGGGTGCTGCCTCCGGCCGATGGAGCGTTGCAGCCGGAAACGGACGCCGGTGGGATCGTTCCCTGCGCCACGTCCCGCTCCCCTGATATCGGTGGCAGTGAAGAGCTGTCCGTCCGGTCCGAAGGCGCCCCAGACCCGGATGATGTTGCCCGGCCGCACGCAGACCGGCAGGGGAGAACGGATCCGGACCCGCAGGCTTGTCGTATTGCCCCCATCCATCGGCCGCAGGGTCAGTATCTCTCCAGCCCGGTCCACACGCACAACGGTGCCGATCACCAGCTCGGCCAGACAGCCTGCCGGCCGCAGGAGTATGGCGCTGATCAGGAAGCAGCAGGCGAGGGACGGTTTCAGCGGCAGCATGGGGTGCGGTGCATCACGGAGTCGAGGATATTGCCATGTTCCCGGGAGCGTCACCGTGTTGCCGCCTGATGGAGTACCTCGAAGAATGCCTGGGGGTCCATGTCGTTGGCGGCGGCGATCTGCCTGATACTCAATTCCGGGTTCACATCCAGGCCCTGGTACAGGAGCCCTGCCATGATCCGGGACAGGTCGAGATGGTACTGCTGGCAGATCCCGGTCAGCAGCCGGCGACCGAAACCGGGTGGAGGCGTATCGGGGAATGAGGTCGTTTCTGGCCCCATTTGTATCGCTGGTTTGATGATATCATATATCTGCCTGGGTGTCCGACTGTTTGTGACGGCAATTTCCTGGATCGTCTGCCGGGAATCCGCAAGCCTGATACCCGCCTGGTGGAGGAGCAGGATGGCCTTGTCCAGGTCCATGCCGGTCCGTCTGGCAAAGAGTTTGAGCGGAGAGAGTTCCGCATGGCCATAGGGAGGTTCACCGTACCTGTCCGCAGCCTTTTCCTTGATGACTTCACCGAGCCGGATCACCGTGCTCATGGGCGGTACGTCAAGGAGGGTGCCGCCTGCCACCGCAAGGCACAGCAGGAGGGCGATGTTGAAACTGGCACTGACGATCCGCACTTTTCCGGATCTGTTGCGCAGATAGGCGAGGATCGGCTTCCAGTTGCAGGCGATGTGCAGCAACCCGGCGATGAGGAAGAGAAGGCCCAGGTTGAGATGCAGGTTGTCCCATTGGGTTTTGCTCAGGCCCCAGAGATGCCAGTCGGCCCAGTAGGCCACTCTGCCGTGGGGAACGATATAGAGGACGATACTGGTCACGCTCAGGAGGACCAAGGAAACCAGCATGGTCATGGAGGTGATTCTGCGAATGTTCATGATATTCTGCTCCGGTATGGTATATGATCGGTAACCGTTCACAGATGGCGTGCTGCTGAACTTTTACGCGGCAGCCATTCCCTGCGTGGTCAGGGAGCAGGAACCGTGCCACGGTAAGCGGTCACAGGCACCGCATCTTCGCACGGTCGCTTCTGCCCGCATAGTAGGCTATAGCGGCCAGGAACGACCGCACGAACCTGCGGCACCTGAAACCGCTTACAAAATGTGGTTGAGAAATCGTGACCTTGCATATTCTGTGATCAGTTACGTGCCACGAGTACCGGCAGGAGAACGGACAGGATCACGGCGGCATCCATATTGGTCTGCCCCGGTTTTTTTACGTCATGGCAGCGGTTTCTGCGGTGAAGGACATGGAAGCGACGCCTTGGCGCCTGCCCCGGACGGGCCGGGCGACGCCGTGAGGCGACAGATTCTGTCCGGGTTCGACACAATTGTCGAGCGTCCTTCCCCCGAAGGAGGTTCCTGCTGAACAGAAAGTCACGCTCAAGGAGGAATGACCATGGAGCATCCGGAATTCATCGATCTTACGGCTGATGAACTGCGACAGTTCATGGCCGGGCACCATGAAAAGACCTACCTGCTCGTCGATGTCCGCCAGCCCCGGGAGTATGCCGGCGGCCACATCGCCGGCGCCATGCTGCTGCCCCTCTCCGAACTGCCGGCCCGCATCGCCGAGCTGCCGCCGGATCGTGACATCGTCTTCTACTGACGTTCCGGCAAGCGGTCGCGGGCGGCGGCCCATTTCTACAGCAGTGTGCCGGAAGGCGCGCGCAGGATCTATAACCTGCAGGGCGGCATTCTCGCCTGGCAGGGACGGACGGTAAAGGATTTCCCGGCCCTGGCTGTCTTTGATACGGCTGGTGAGCCGGCCGCGGTTCTGCTCCGGGCCATGGAGCTGGAACGGGGAGCGCAGCGCTGGTACGAGGCGGTCCTGGCGCGCCATGCAGACGCTCCTTTTGCGCCGGTCATGAAGGTGCTGGCCAGGGCAGAGGAGGAGCACGCCCGCCTGGTATACCGGTACTGGCGGCGGCAGGTGGAACAGGCGCCTTCTTTTGCCGACCTGTACAACACTCTGACAGGAGACATCCTCGAGGGCGGCGGAGACGTGGCCGCCATGCTGGTCCGGCTGGAGGAGACCGCAGACGACGGCTGCATTGAGGTCGTCGAGATGTCGATTGCCATCGAGCTGGCCGCCTATGACCTGTACCGGGGCATGGCGCACCGGTTCCAGGGCCGTGACATGGAAGAGCCGTTCCTGGTCATCGCCCAGGCCGAGAAGGAGCACATGCGCCTTGCCGCTGAGAGCCTGGAGTTCTGTGTCCAGAACTGATTTTCCGGTTTTTCCTACTGCGGCAACGTTTTTTTTTGAATATCCCTGTCATCCTGTGGCAAAATGTCACAGGAGGGGGTGGTGCGCGACAGTGCCGCGTACCATACCGTCCTCCATCTTCTTCCCGTCTCGCCCGTCAGCCGGTTTCTCACCTCTGTCGGTGTGCCGGTATCTCCCCGACAGGTGGACGCCAGTCCCGGTTTATCAAAATGGAGGAACAATATGCTGAAAAACCTGCCGTTTGTTGTCAAGCAGTTGCTGGCCTTTGGTGTGGTCATGGTCTTGATGGCCATCATCGGGGTGGTCGGCCACGTGGGGATGCAGCGGACCAGCGACGAGGTTCGTCGGCTGGATGCCTTCTTTCCCGTGGTCGATGTCGCCAACGAGATCAAGGTGGCCGTGGTTCGGGAACAGCGGATCCTGATGGATATCCTTGC
>JALSNC010000255.1 GCA_026987195.1 Desulfobulbaceae bacterium
CAGGACAGACGGCCGGCCATCACCGGCATGCGGCCGCCTCTCAGGCCTGGCCGGCCGACTGCGCCGGCGGGGTGGTGTCCTGGTCGGTGCCGCCTCCCGTTGTCCGCGTTTCCTGCCGCAACAGCTCATCTTCTCTTCCCTCTTCCGGTGGTGGTTCGTAATAGAGCGGTTCGATGTCCAGTTCCTCCGGGTGGGTCAGCCGCTGGAGCAGGATCGCGCCTGCCGACAGGGCCGGCCACAGGAGCAGGCGTTGGCACCAGTCACTGCCCAGCAGCAGGGCCGGCACCAGGGCCACCCACAGGCTCAGGCAGTAGAAACAGTCCAGCAGCCTGCCCCCCATGGAGCCCCCGGCCCGCTGCCGGAGACGGGCCAGGAGATCCCATGGCCCGTCCTCTGTCTGCAGCAGGTGGGTGACACGCCAGGTGGCCAGGATGGCAATGGTCGCCCAGAACAGGTTTTCCACCCGGTGTCACTCCTGCCGGTCTGTGCCCTGGTCTCCGGCCGGCGGGCAGATCTCGGTGCAGGAGGGATCGTTGGGCGAGCCGATCAGGTCTTCCCGGATGACCGTGAAGCTGAACTCGCAGAGGTTGTTGTGAAAATGCCTGGACGAGGTGCAGCCGTTGGTGGTCCGCTTCCAGACCCAGAGCCGCAGCAGGTAGGCACAGCAGGTCGGAAATGCGGTGTCGGAGACGGCCACTGTCACCTTGAAATCGCCGCCGTACCAGAAGGGCCGGTCATGTTCCGGGTCGGTGGCCGGCAATCCGGCCCGGTGCACCCCCTGGCTGCCGGTAAAGGTCTGGCCGTAGCCGGGACCCACCAGGGGATCGGGATCAGCGGCAAGGGTTCCTGCCGCCAGGACGTTGAACGAATTGCTCTCGCCCCAGTGGGCGGTGAGGGAATATTGCTCCAGGTGGCCGTCGGTGTCACTGGCCCGGAAATGGATGGTGATGGTATCGCCGGCCCTGACCCGGGCGATGCCGCAGGCGTCGATGCACCGTTCCTGCTGCCGGCCCGGCGGCAGGCCGGGGGCTTCGTTGACCACCACGGCGCAGATGTTGGGGAAGTCACAGTCCGGCTCACCGGTGGTGACGTGGACGGTGCCGCCGGCGTGTGACCAGGAGCGGTTGTCGAGCCGCAGGATCATGCCGGCATGGAGGGCCGGATCGATCTCATCCTCCTCGGCCGGACAGAGGGCCATGATCTGCTGGTCCACCAGCTCCTTTTTTTCCTCGTCATAGCGGTAGCCGACCAGGCGCAGTTCATACAGGCCGTCCTGCAGGCCCGGCATGGGGCTGCCCTGATTGCCGCTGTCATCGGCGGTCTTCCAGTTGATGAGCATGTCGCCGTTGGCGGGATCGACAAAGGGGACGACCTGGGGATTCTCCTTGCGGAAACGGTAGATGGTCCTGAGCACGGTTTCTCCCGCGACAACGATGGGCTTGACTGTCTCGTTCAGGAAGAAAGGCCAGGGCGGCCCGATGTAATGGCGCCTGATGAACCGGGCCATCTCGTCCGCGGGCATGTCCTCCCAGCCGGTGGGGGCAGGGGAGATGCGGCGGCGCTGCGGCTTGTAGTAGTCGATTTCACTCCCATCGCCGAACACGCCGCGGATGCCGATGGTACCGCCAAAGGGCCGGTCCATGCTGCCCGGGTTGCCATACCCGGCCAGGGGGTCGGTGGCGTCCTGTTCGATCTCCTCGAGGGGATAGGCCGTGGTACAGCCCAGGCCGTAGACGGCCAGGCAGTCCTCGTCCGGCGGATCGTTGCAGCAGAAGGGGCTGCAGCAGGCCGCCTCATTGGCCACCAGGACGACGTTGTTCAGTTCGGTGCCGACATTCCAGCGGGTCTTGCCGGTGTCCTCGGTGTAGATCACGGTCTCGCCTTCGCCGCAGTCCTGGGTCACTCTGAAGAGGATGTCCGGGCTGCAGTCAAAGAGCGGGTACCATGGCCAGATATGGATCCTCTCCAGGTCAGGGGCCGCGGGCAGGAGCTCCTTCAACTGTTCGCCAAGGGCGACGAACCCGGCCTGGTCCGGGGGCTGGCCCATGGCCGGCAGGAGAGAGGGGGCGCTGACGGCCGTGGCTTCCGCCGTCATCTGCGCAAAGATGGTGAAATCCGGGACCGGGTCCGGCCGGGGGATGGGGACGGGGAGCACGGCCTGTTCGGCCAGCTCGCGGATTCTTTCAACAATGGCCGGGTCAAGTTGCCACTGTCGGATCAACCAGGGACGCCACCACCAGCAGCACCACCGGAAGCTGATCTCGAAGTTGCCGTTCAGGTCGGTGTAATCGGAGCCGACCTCGTCCCTCCGATACCACCACCAGAACCGGTCCACGTCAAAGGCGGTGACCAGCGCCCCCTGCACCGGCGCATCGCAGACCACGTACTGCTGTTCGATCCGGTCCCAGACCAGCCGCCGGCAGACCACCCGGCCGCGGAGAGTGACCGTGCGGCAGTGGCGCAGCCAGTCGTGGTAGAGCCGTTCATTGACCTCGAGGATGGCGCCCTTGACATTGCCTTCTTTGAAAGAGCGTGCCGGGATGCGGATCTGCTGGACCGTGGTGGAGCGAAGCGCCTCGTCGGCCACGTCAGGTCCGGCCAGCAGGCGCACTCCCACAGGTTTCCTGCCGCCGGCGGCGAAGCGGAGCATGAATTTTGTTTTTGTCTGGCCGGCCTTGAGACGCACCACCGTGGAGGCCAGGATCCGGCAGTCGCGGGCCACGGCAATCTTGATGCGTGTCTCCTCGCCGGCCTTGAAGTCGTCGGTCAACTGCAGTTGTCCGCTGATACTCTGGTGTTTTTTCGGTCGTTCCTTTTCTGTCATGGCGGTGTCCTCCGGATCGGGTTGAAGAGAGGCAGAACAGGGGGAAAGGGCTCTTCCCGGTACTGGAGGATAGCGTGGCCGGGGTAACGAAACAGTAACAGTTGCGAAAAAAAACCGTAATAGTTCACCGTTATCGGCAACCGCCTGAAAATAGCAACACTTTTACAAAAAACAGGGGATCGGTGAAACAGGAGGGAAGCGCTTTTGCGTGCCCCGCAGGCGGCCCGGGATTGCCGACCCCTGGGACCTGTCCCCTGTGATCGGAGACAGTGTCGGCAACCACAACAACTCTCACATGGGAGGGACCCCGTGAACAAGACAGATTGCGCAGACGGCCACAGTCCGCATGGCCTGGAGAACCATGGCCTGGAAAACCTCAACGACGTGTTCTGGAACCTGCCCACGGCCCGGCTGTATGAGAAGATCCTGACCCGTTCCGAGGGCCGGCTCTCGCACCTGGGGCCGGTGGTGGTCCGCACCGGCCATCACACGGGCCGCTCCGCCAATGACAAGTACGTGGTCCGGGAGCCGGATACCGAGGGCCTCATCTGGTGGGGGGAGAACAACCGTCCCATCCCGGAGGCGCAGTTCGATGCCCTGCACCGGCGCATGAGCATGCACCTGCAGACCCAGGATCTCTTTGTCCAGGACTGCTTTGCCGGCGCCGATCCCGCCCACCGGCTGCCGGTGCGGATCATCACCCAGTACGGCTGGCACAGCCTCTTTGCCCGCAACATGTTCATCCAGGCCACGCCGGAGGAACAGCGGGTCCACGTGCCGGAGTTCACGGTCATCGACGCGCCCCGTTTCCATGCCTCGCCCAGCCTGGACGGCACCAGCTCCGAGACCTTTATTATCCTCAATTTCAAGAAGAAGCTGATACTGATCGGCGGCACCAGCTATGCGGGCGAGATCAAGAAATCGATCTTTTCGGTGATGAATTTCCTGATGCCGCCGCGCAACGTGCTGCCCATGCACTGTTCAGCCAACATCGGTCCCGGTGGCCGGACCGCGCTCTTCTTCGGCCTGAGCGGCACCGGCAAGACCACGCTTTCCGCCGACGCCTCGCGCACCCTGATCGGCGACGACGAGCACGGCTGGAGCGAGGAGGGGATCTTCAACTTCGAGGGCGGCTGCTATGCCAAGCTGATCCGGCTCTCGCCCGAGGCCGAACCCGAGATCTACTCCACCACCCGCCGTTTCGGCACCATCCTGGAGAACGTGGCCCTGGACGCGCGCAGCCGCCGGGTGGACCTGGACGATGACACCTTTACCGAGAATACCCGCGCCTCCTACCATATCAGCGCCATCCCCAATGCCAGCCTGGAGGGGGTGGGTGGCCATCCGCAGACCATCATCTTCCTGTCCGCGGATGCCTTCGGTGTTCTGCCGCCCATGGCCAGGCTGAGCCGCGAGCAGGCCATGTACCACTTTCTCTCCGGCTACACGGCCCGGGTCGCGGGCACGGAACGGGGAGTAACCGAGCCGAGCCCGGTCTTCAGCGCCTGTTACGGGGCACCCTTCATGCCCATGCATCCCATGCGGTATGCCGAGCTGCTGGGCAGGAAACTGGCGGCCCACGATGCCGATGTCTGGCTGATCAATACCGGCTGGAGCGGCGGCCCCTACGGCACGGGCAGCCGCATCTCCATCGCCCATACCCGGGCCATGGTCAATGCCGCCCTGGACGGCCTGCTTGCCGACGTGCCCCTGGAGCGGGAGCCATTTTTCGGCCTCATGGTTCCCCGCCACTGTCCCGGCGTACCGGACCGGGTACTCAATCCGCGCTCCACCTGGGATGATCCGGCCGCCTACGACCGCCAGGCGGCACGGCTTGCCGGGATGTTTTCGGAGAACTTCCGCCAGTTTGCCGATCAGACCACAGCCGAGGTCCTGGCCGTGGATCCGGGCAATCTTTCCTGATCCTCCGGCCCTGTAGCCTAGTCGCTGTGCTCCGGGCTGCCGCAGGGCCCGGCCTCGAGTTCCAGGGTGGAGTGGGTGATGTTGAAACGGCTTGCGAGCCGTTTCTTGAGGGCTGTCTTGATCTGCTCGGCCCGGCTGAAATCCGTGAGCGTCACGTGGGCCTCCAGGGCATTGGCCTGCTCGTCGAGCTGCCAGATATGCACGTGGTGGACGTTGACGACCCCGGCCACGTCCTCCATGGCGGCGGTCACCTCGGCAACCGACAGGCCGTCAGGCGTGGACTGCATCAGGATACGCACGGTCTGCGGCAGGAGGCCGGCAGCCTGGTAGAGGACATAACCGGCAATGAGCAGGGTGAGGAGGGTGTCGGTCCAGTACCAGCGGTAAAGGAGGATCAGGGTGCCGGCCAGGATGACGCCTGCCGAGGCCAGGGCGTCGGAGACGTTGTGGAGAAAGGCGGCCCGGATGTTGATGCTGTGGGCCGACATCTTCCAGGTCAGCAGCGCGGTCAGCAGATCGACGACCAGGGCGACGGCGGCAACGATCACCACCATCCATCCTTCGATGACCCGGGGTTCAAAGAATCGCTGCACCGCCTCGCTCAGCAGGTAGAGACCGACCAGGACCAGGGTGATCAGGTTGACCAGGGCGGCGATGACCTCGGCCCGCCGGTAGCCGAAGGTCCGGAGCGCATCCGGCGGTCGCCTGCCGATTTTCCGGGCCACCCAGGCGATGAGCAGGGCGCCGGCGTCGCTGAAGTTGTGCAGGGCGTCGGCGATGAGCGACAGGCTGCCGGAAAGGATACCGCCGGCCACCTGGGCCAGGGTCAGAAGGACATTGACCCCGATGGCGAGCAGCAGCCAGCGGTCATTGCGGATGGCATGGTCGTGGGAGTGATGATGTGCCATGCCCCCACTCTAGTCCCGGCCGACGATAAAGACAAGGCCCTTGCCGTGGTGGCCTGCGCCTCCCTCCGCTCTTTCAGCCGCCTGTTTGTTGATACTGTTCCTCGATCATGTCGGCGACCAGCCGCATGACTTCGTCGCTGGCCTTCTCCGAGGCCTCGATGTGGCGGAGGATGTCGGCACGGAGGGCCTCGTCGTTCTCCCAGTCCCCGGCCGCGGCCTCCAGGGCCGCCTGCACTTCGGCGTGGACCCGCCTGTGCGGGTCATGCAGTTCCCCGTAGGCCCTGGTGGCGCTGAAATGTTCCTTGCCATAGCCCGCATGGTACCACTTGCCGAGCCGGCACTGGGTGTCGGTGACCAGGACGGCCTCGGCCTCGTCACCCTCGCCGTTTTTGCCCAGGGCGATATAGCCGTTCTGCTTGAAAATGATGTGGTCCACCTTGACCAGGGAGCCGAAGGCGCGGTCCTTGGTGTAGGAGATGCGATCAATGGTGGTCCGGGCCGAGTCGGCAAAGGCGGAGAAACTGCCCTGGAAATCAGTGACCATCTCCGCAATGCGCGAGGTCAGCTCGCGGGTGCCCTCTGCCTCGCCGGTCATGGCCGTGACCCGGCTGCGGAACCGGGCGAGCATGTCGCCGATCCTGGCCGTGGCCTCCTTGGTCCGTTCTGCCAGCCCCCGCACCTCGCTTGCCACCACCGCGAACCCGCGTCCATGTTCACCGGCCCGGGCCGCCTCGATGGTGGCGTTGAGTGCCAGCAGGTTGGTCTGGTCGGCGATCTCGGAGATGATCTCCAGGGCCGCGGTAATGGTCTTTGACTCCTGTTCCAGTTCACTGATGGAACTGGTCACGTTGTCCACCCTGGCGGAGATATCGGTGAGCGATGAGGAGATATGTTCCACCTCCTGATGGCTGTTTTCCGCTGCTGTCCGGTTCTCCCTGGCGATCTGCTGAACGATGTCCATCTCTTCGCTGATGCGGACGAAATCGGCCTGGGTGGCCTTGAGGTTGGCCAGCAGGTGGCTGGTGTTCAGTTCATGCAGGCGGGAGAAAAGCGCATTTCTGGACAGGTAGCCATAGTTGTCCTCGATGATCTGGATGACCTTGTCGGCCTCCTGCAGGGAGGCGCCAAAGCGACCGGGTATTCCCCGGGCAAGGGGACGGCGGTGGAATTGCCCTGCCGCGGCCCGGGAAAAACAGTTGTTGAGCTCATTGAGCTGGCATTCGATCCTGTCCAGGAGGTCATTGAGTTCCCAGGCCAGTTTGCCCAGTTCCCCGAGACGCCGGGTATCGGTTATCCGGTGGTGCAGTTCTCCCTGACAGCATCTTTTCAGCACCGAGGTGACTTCCTCCAGCATGGTGAAGGGCCGGCGTGATTCCTGCCAGGCATAGCGGGCAAAGACGCCGGCAATGAGAGGAAAGAGCAGCAGGGTCCAGTGGAACTGGTGAAGGAGAAAGGTCGTGATCACGACCAGGAGGATGGAAACGGGAAAGGCCCAGCAGGCGATGAGCAACTGGGTGTCGAAAAAGGGTGTGCCGCTGCTGATACCCTTTCGTTGATGTCTGGTCAGTCCTGTCATATCTCCACTCCCCTCTGCAGCAGGATGATGAATGGTTCATATTGGCTGCCCTGGTCGACAAGGTGTTCCCTGAGCCAGCGAAGGGAGGCTGCCGGTGCCTCTCTATGCCCGCTTCTCTGTTCAATCCCCTGCATCTGCCTGTAGATCTCCTCGATCTGTCCGAGTGCTTCCCTGCGTGCCTGCCGCTGGACTGCAAAGTAGCCATTCAG
>JALSNC010000256.1 GCA_026987195.1 Desulfobulbaceae bacterium
CTTTTAGCAAACGTACCGGTCTTTTTAGGTGGTTGCCGATAGCGGTGAACTGTTGCGTTACGCCAACTGAAGCCAACCTGCCGGAGACCGGTGGTGCAATCGCCGCTGGCGGCACGAAGATTCTTGGAATCTGCCACCTGATACCTGGCCCCTGGCACCTGAACCCTGTTTTCCCATGTTCATACTAAACCGCGGGCCACGGTCCGGCAAACCTTTTTCCGTCCCTGGCAGGCGATGCATTTTTCCCCTGCAGCCGGTGTCATGTTCGCACGAATCCATCCTTGTTCATGAATCCCTATCTTGTTGCTGTTCTCGCTATCATCCTCTGCAGTCACCTCCTGGAGCAGGCAGCCGCGCTGCTGAACCTGCGCTCCCTGGATCCGGAGCTGCCGTCGGAGTTCCGGGATGTGTTCGACCGGCACCGGTATGCCAGGAGCCAGGAGTATACCCGCGTCACCACCCGTTTTGCCATGGTCCGGGACGCCGTGCTCACCCTGCTCACCCTGGGCTTCATCCTGGCGCACGGCTTCAACGCTCTCGATTCCCTGGCCCGGCAACCCGGCCTGCCGCCCATGGCCACCGGCCTGCTGTTCATCGGCCTGCTCCTGCTGCTGTCCGGTCTGGTCAATCTTCCCTTTTCTGCCTACGCCACCTTTGTCATCGAGGAACGGTTCGGTTTCAACCGCACCAGCATCCGGACCTTTTGTGGTGATATCCTCAAGTCGGTCCTGCTGGCCATTCTCCTCGGCACTCCCCTGCTCGCCGCCGTTCTCTGGCTGTTCGAGCGGGGCGGTGCCATGGCCTGGCTCTACTGCTGGGGCGTGCTGGCCCTGTTTGTTGTGGTTGTCCAGTTCCTGGCGCCGGTGGTGATCATGCCGCTGTTCAACCGCTTCACTCCGCTTGAAGATGGTCCTCTGCGGCAGATGATCCTTGATTATGTCCGAAAAGAGGGAACCCCTGTCAGGGATATCCATACCATGGACGGCTCGAAACGTTCCACCCGGGCCAATGCCTTTTTCACCGGTCTGGGCCGTTTCCGTCGCATCGTTTTTTTTGATACCCTGCTTGCGCGTCTGTCGCCGCGCGAGATACTGGCCGTGCTTGCCCACGAGATGGGGCATCTCCGGCTGCATCATCTCCCCCGGATGATGGGGGCGACACTGCTGCAGATGGGATTCATGCTCTACCTGCTCTCCCTGTGCATCGACAACCGGCTGCTGTTCGATGCCTTTGGCATGGAACATCTCTCCATCTACGCCAGCCTGGTGTTTTTCGGTTTTCTCTATGCACCGCTGTCGCTGCTCGTCTCCGTGGCGCTGCACCATGTCGCAAGGCACCACGAATTCCAGGCCGACAGCTATGCGGTCCGGACCACCGGCCTGGGCGATGCGCTGATCAGTGGCCTGAAAAAACTTGCCGCCGCCAACCTGGCCAACCTGACGCCGCACCCCTTTGCCGTGGCGCTGCATTACAGCCATCCGCCCATCCTGGAGCGGATCAGGGCCATACGGAGACTGGAGTCGGCGCAGGCAGGGGAGAGCGGGCAGAAGCGCCCGGAGGTCTGCGCCCTCTGCGGCCGACAGCAGGATGGCGCCTCCCTGCGGTGGGACGGGCAGCAGGGGTATCTCTGTCCAGACTGCCTGGACGAGGTTGCGGCGTGCGGCTGCGAGGATTAGGAGAAGAACGATGGAGATGAAGGACATGGAGCAGGCCTGGTGCCGGCAGCTGCAGCTCGAGTTCGAGTCCATCTGTTACCAGTACGGAATCGAGCTGCGGCCACCGATCTTCGAGATCACCGGCAGCAGACAGCAGCTCGGCTGCTGGCGGCCGGAACAGCGGTGTCTGCAGCTCAGCCGGCACCTCATCCGTTCCCATCCCTGGCAGGTGACCCTGCAGGTGCTCAGGCACGAGATGGCGCACCAGGTCTGCAGCGAGCTCTTTGCCAGGCCTTGCACAGGACATGGGCCGGATTTTCAGCGGGCCTGCGATCTGCTCGGTGTCAGCACACCCTTCCGGCGGGCCCGGGCCGATCTGGCGGACAGCATCGTGGCAGAGACTCCGGCCTCGCCCGGCACCGCCGCCGGCAGGCGCATGCTGGAACGGGTCCGCAAGCTGCTGGCCCTGGCCGGATCCGATAACCGCCACGAGGCGGAACTGGCCATGGAGAAGGCAGCCGAGCTCATGGCCCGGCACAACCTGGAGCTGGCCCGGGCCGATGCGGCTGCCGGCTACTCCCACCTGATCATCGAGACCGGCCAGAGGATCATGCCCGGCCACCGCAAGGCCATCGGCGCCATCCTGCGTGACCATTTCCATGTCCAGGTCGTCTGCAGCTCCCTCTATGATCCTGCCACTGACCAGAGTTTCCGCACCATGGAGCTGCTTGGCCGGACCGAGAACGTGCAGGTGGCCGAGCACTGCTACCGGTTTCTCGAAGAGCGCCTTGCCAGCCTCTGGCAACAGAATCGCCACCGCTACACCGGCCATCCGCGCACGGCGCGCAACAGCTATTATCTGGGCCTGCTGCGCGGTTTTTCCGAACGACTGGCCGCCATGCGGGTGCCGAGGCACCAGGCGGGGCAGGGCGACAATGGCACCGCCCTTCTGCTCTCCGAGGCCGATCCCGGCCTGCAGCGCTTTGTCCGGCAGCGTTTTCCCCGACTGTGCAGACGGTCGGGCCGCCGGACCAGGGTCAACAGTGAAGCCTATGGCGAGGCCGTTGCCACGGGCAGGCGGCTTGTTCTCCACGGTTCAGTGACCTCCGGTGACCGGCAACAGGGCGGCCTGCTGGAATGATCGTCAGGTTTTCCCCCTATCCCCTGTTCCCCACGGAAGATCCCCGCCTTGCTTGCTGAATATAAATTCAGTAAAACTGATAGATTCGATTTTTCAACCGGTTGGGTTCGGTTTTTGTTGGTTTCCAAACCACTATGTGGTATTGATACGGGACATCCGCTCCAGGGTTTGGTGCCCCGGTTCCTCTGTCCCGCACTAGGAAGGGGGCAAGGAATCAATTTTATTGATCGAATGGGAGGTGATGGACACTGCGAACACGGACCCCGGATCGCCCGGTGTCGGGTCACCGGTCCGGGGAGGGAATGGAAAACCATATCAACCGGAGGAAACAGATGCGACACGCTGCAACACGAATACTGCTCCTGGTGTCAGCCATCCTGCTGCTGGCCTGGGTCCAGAGTGCTACAGCCAGGGAAGCCGAGACAATTGATGAGCTGGTGGCCATGTTCGATGATTCCAGGTGTGCCGAATGCCATGCCGAGATCTATCAGGAGTGGCAGGCTTCATGGCATGCGCAGGCGGTGACTTCATCGCTCAAGGGAATGCGGAACTTCATCGCCGTGGGCCTGGCCAGGGAGTGGAAGACCAAGCTGAACAAGGCAGAGGTCCTCAAGTGCCTCGACTGCCACGCTCCGGCAGTGAACTTTGCCTCGGAGAAACTGGCCACCGAGATCGGCGGCCTGATCGTCACCGCCTTTGAGAAAAAGGATACCGCAGAGGGCAAGAAGGCCAGGAAGGAACTGGCCAGGCTCAACGTGGGCTGTCTTTCCTGCCACAATATCAAGGCGACCACCGTTGCCCGCGGCCTGAACGGTCCGGCAAAGAAGGGTGTCATCTATGGTCCCACCGGTGCCGATGCCGGCGATGCCCACCCCACCATGGAGACCGTGGATCTGACCAGGTCCGCCTTCTGCATGCAGTGCCATGGCCGCTACAACGCGCCGGACGGTGAGACCATCCAGTGCAACACCCTGTCGGGAAGCTACCAGAACGCCTACCTCTCCAGGGGGGGAAGCAAGTCCTGCCAGGATTGCCATATGAAAAAGGGCCATCTCTTCCCGGGTGGACATGACCTGGAGACGGTGAAGGAAGGGTTGGGCTTCAAGGTCGAGATCACGCCCTATCAGCACCTGCCAGGCAAGATCAAGGGAGTGAAGGATCCGAAAAAATGGGTTCCCAGTGCCGTGGTGACAACGTTCATCGAGAACAGGACCGGTCACCGCGTTCCCGATGGCTGACTCTGGTCCGGCAAAGTGGTCCTGGAAGTGACCGCCAAGGATGCAGAGGGAAAAGAGCTGTACAAGAGCGACAAGACCTGGTTCGAGATCGGGGTCGATCTCGATCGGGACATGCGCTACGGTGCATGGCAGATCAAGGAGATCATCGACCTGACCCTGCCGCCCCTGGAGACCCAGAAAGAGACCTATCTGATTCACTTCGACACCGATACCGAAGAGGTGGAGCTGGAGGTCAGGCTCTGGTACTACATCAGCGGTGGCAAGGGGGATGTCGTCTACTCCGAGACCAGGAAGCTGGAGTTTGACATCTGAGGCCGATGCCGTACATCACTGAGCCCTGGCGCGATGAACCGCGGCCGGACCCGCCTGTGCGGGTCCGGCTTTTTTTGTTGTGTCACGTCCACTGCTGCCCATGCGGGAACACCCTGGACAGTCCGGCGAGGATCTCGCGGCAGACCTCCTCCGGGCCGACGCCGGAGGTGGCAACGGTGAGGTCGGCATAATGGCGGTAGAGGGGCAACCTGTTGCGGTAGAGCCGGGCAAAGGATTCGCCGGCCGGATTGACCAGGCCGCGGCTGTCCGGGTTGTTCACCCGTTGTCTGAGGGTATCGAGTTCGGCCTCCAGCAGGACCACGATGCCGGTTGCCTGCAAATGGCGCATGCCGGCGCGGCAGTAGACGGCGCTGCCGCCGGTGGCGATGACATGATCCCGGAGCTGCAGGGAAAGCAGAATCCGGTCCTCGAGCCTGGAGAAGCCTGCCGGCCCGAGCCGGTCAAGGACCTCCTGGATGGGGCGCCCCTGGTCGCGGGCGATGAGCTGGTCGGTATCGACGTAGGTGCAACCGGTCTGCGCGGCAAGCAGCGGCCCGATGGTGGACTTGCCGGCACCGGCCATGCCGATGAGAATGATGTTGCGGAAATGACGCTTCATGGCCCGGGAAGGTGAAATTTCACTTGCCGTTCGCGGAGAAATACACTACACATTGGGCATTATCCCTAAATATAAGCAGTTTATACTGCGAAACCGTAAAATTGACACGTGCAATTTAACCGATAATCGCTGCCCGGCGGGACATGGGCGGCGCAATTTTTATAATTGGTGGTGGCTGCGGCCAAAAGACCCGCTCCAGCCGTGCCGGTTTACCATGACCTGCCCGGCCGGAAGGTTCATCTGTAAAGGAGGGCGATTAATGAAAACCAATGTGCTGCGTGGTCCGCTTATCAAGTCAGCGATCATTCTGATTATCTTCTCCCTGCTGGTCTACCTGACTGCGGCCCATCCCGGGGGCAGTGTCTGGAGCGCGCTGGGGACGATCATCGTTGGAGTCTTCAGGACCATCCAGTTCGCCATCGGCCTGCTCATCGGCGTTTCCGTCTGTATCGCCGTTCTGATCGGCATATTTCTCGGCGCGGTGGCCATCTTCGACCGTTCCAGCGCCTCGCGCATGTACGAAGGCCTGCGCCAGGCCTTTGCCGCCCAGATGCAGGCCCTGGTGACCGCCATGGCCGCTGAAAAAAAAAAAGAGTCTGAGCAGCCCATGATTGAGGAGATCAGCACCAGACTGAAGTCTGCACTGGATGCGGCGGTCATCTCTGCCCGCCGGGAGCTGGCCACGGTGCGCGAGGAGCTCGGCAGCCGGGTCAAGGCATTGAGTTCCCGCCTCAGTGCAGTGGAGGAGTCCGTGGAATCCGCGGCCAGCGGCGAGGAGGTAGAGAAGGTGGCCTCGGATGTCGAGGGGGTCAGCGCGACCGTTGCCGGCCTTGAGGAGGGTCTCGGCAAGGTGCAGGCCGAGCTGGCAAAGCTGACAGCGCAGCTTGCCGAGCTGGCACCTGAAAAACTGCTTGGTGACCTGCCGGATCGTCTTGCCGCTCTTGAGGAGCGGGAGGTTCCCGAAGCCGTGGACCTCGAACCGCTCGAGACCCAGGTGACCGCGCTGCGGGCCGAGATCGTCGAGATCCGCCAGAGCGTGGAGAGCCTGGTGCCGGCCGCCATGGAGGCCCCGGCGGTCGCCGAAAAGGCGGAGGGAGCGAAGAAGGAAACCACCTCGCCGGCGGCCAAGGAGGACAAGGGCGAAGAGGAGCATCGCCTGTTCAGCTACTTTGATAACCCGGACGACAAAGAGAAACTGGCCGACCTGGTTACCGGCACCCTGAAGAAGGACATGACCTATGCCCAGGTTATCGACTACCTGGTCGAGCAGATGGGCCCGGAGCTGGGCCAGATCATCACCGATCATCCCTCCCTGGCCAAGGACTACATCCGGCAGCGGAGAAGGTCGGCCTGACAGGGATCAGGTTCCAGCGGCCAGGTAACAGGTGTCAGGATAGGATCCTGCCTGCGGCATCGGGACGATGGTAACCCCTCACGGGATGGCTAACCATCCGTTTGTCCGGCCACAATGGTGTAAGCGCTTTCAGGGGCCGCAGATTCGGAGTCTGCGCTTACCTGTGCAGCCGTGCCCGGCCGCAGGTAAGCGACCGTAGGGAGACTCCGATAGCCTGCCTATGCGGCCAGGCACGACCGTGCAAAGATGCGGCCCCTGTGAGCGCTTACCCTGAAAAGACCGAAATTTTTACTCTGGGGGCATGCACCTTTATCCGCATGCAGAGCCCCGGTGCCCGCAAGGGCATCGGGGCTTTTTTGTTTTTTGGTAAACGTTCAGCAGTGCGTCAGCTGTGCGTGATCGCGGCTGGCCGGCTATAGCCCGTTATGCGGGCAGTCGAGAGCGCGTGCAGATGGCGTGCCGCCAAACTTGTACGATTGCCGATGGCGGTGCACTGTTACATGCGGGGGCCGTGCCGGGGGATGAGCTCCTTGAAGAAGTCAATGGAGGGATAGCGGGTGGAGTAGCGGACCCTTTTGCGGCTCGAGGGGCGGGCGACGAAGATCAAAAATCCCATACCGTAGCTGCGGGCCGAGTCCAGGACCTTTTCGGTGTCATCGGCCAGCATGGTCCGCTTCGGGTCGTAGAGAAGCATCTGCTCCAGGCGTTGCCAGAAGGCGGGCTCCTCCTTGGCCAGGCCCACCTCCCCGGCACAGACGATCCGGTCGAACCATGGGCCGATGGAGGTTTTTTCCAGCTTGATGGACAGGGTCCGCGCGTGGGCATTGGTGACCAGGTAGAGCCGCTTGCGCTGCCGCAGGCAGTATTCGAGGAATTCCACCACATAGGGGTGGACCCCGATGAGATGGTTGATCCGCAGCTTGAGCTCCGGGATGTCCAGGCCCAGTTCCCGTGACCAGTAGTCGAGATCGGTCCAGTCCAGGGTGTTCTCGACACTCCTGTAGCGGGCCAGCAGCTCTTTTCTGGCCTCTTGCACGGAGATATCGTGGAGCAGGCTGTAATGCTCGGGCACATACTGTTCCCAGAAGTAGTCGTCAAAGTGCCTGTCCAGCAGGGTGCCATCCATGTCCAGCAGCACGGTGTCGATGTCGTCCCAGGAGAACGAGGGGACGATCTTGTTGCCTGCCTCCTCCGGTGGTGTTGTCACGAGCCTTCTCCTGCCAGCGAAGCCAGAATCCTGTCAATGGCCGCAAACAGCTCGGCGCCGTCGGCCAGGGGGACGATCAGGCGCTGGTCCGGGGTCATCCGCGGCGACTGGCCGCGGCCGGCCCGGTCGATGAGACCGATGATGGCCTGCGGGTCGATGGGGGTTCTGTCGATAAAGGTAAAGACCAGGCTGTCCGGTCCCTGCTCCAGTTTCCGTATGCCCAGGCTCCGCAGCCGCTGCTTGAGACCGATGATCTGCAGCAGGATCCCGGCCTCGTCGGGCAGCCGTCCGTAGCGGTCTTCGAGCTCGTCGCGCAGCTCGGCGAGAACCTCCCTGTCCCCGCCGCCGGCAGCGGAGATCCGCCGGTACATCTGATAGCGTTGCGAGGGATCTTCGATGTAGTCGTCGGGCAGAAAGCCGCTCACCCGGAGCTTGATCTCCGGATCGATCTCCGGTTCACCGTTCTCCCCGCCCATGGCGGCCCTGCGCTTGAGTTCCGCCACCGTGGACTGGACCAGTTCCAGGTAGAGATCATAGCCCACGGCCGCGATATGGCCGGACTGGGAGACACCAAGCAGGTTGCCGCCGCCGCGGATCTGCAGGTCGTTCATGGCCAGCTTGAAGCCGCCGCCCAGCTCGGAGCAGTCCATGAGCGCCCGCAGCCGTTTCTTGGCGTCCCTGGTCAGTTCCTCCAGGGACGGGACCAGGAGATAGGCATAGGACTGGCGTGATGAACGGCCCACCCTGCCGCGTAACTGGTAGATATCGGCCAGGCCGAGATGGTCGGCCCGGTTGATGATGATGGTGTTGGCGTTGGCGATGTCCAGGCCTGATTCGATGATGGTGGTGCAGACCAGGACATCGATCTCGTGCCTGATGAACCGGACCATGATCTCCTCGAGCTGCCGGCCCGGCATCTGGCCGTGGGCGACGCCGATCCTGGCCTGGGGCACCTGCTCCTCGATGGTCTCGGCGACACGGTGGATGGTGCGGACCCGGTTGTGGACAAAAAAGAGCTGCCCGCCGCGCGCCAGCTCCCTGGTGACGGCCTCCCGGATCACCAGCCGGTCGGTGCGGGCGAGGAAGGTCTTGACCGCTCGTCGTCTCCTGGGCGGGGTCGAGATCACCGACAGGTCACGGATGCCGAGCAGCGACATCTGCAGGGTCCGCGGGATCGGGGTGGCGGTCAGCGTCAGCACGTCCACGGTGGCACGCATCTTCTTGATCTTTTCCTTGTGGGTGACCCCGAACCGGTGTTCCTCGTCAACGATGAGCAGACCGAGCCGGTTGTAATGGATATCACCGGACAGCAAACGGTGGGTGCCGACCACCAGGTCCAGTGTGCCGGCGGCAAGCTCGCTGCTGATCTGCCGCTGCTCGGCCGGGGTCCGGAACCGGTTCAGGCAGGCGACCCGGACCGGCAGGCCGGCAAACCGCTCGGAAAAGGTGGCGGCATGCTGTTCGGCCAGCACCGTTGTCGGCACCAGCACCGCCACCTGGAAGCCATCCTCGATGACCTTGGCCGCGGCCCGCACCGCCACCTCGGTCTTGCCGTAGCCCACGTCACCGCAGATCAGCCGGTCCATGGGCCGGTCACTGGTCAGGTCGTCGAGCACATCGGCGATGGCCCTGGCCTGGCCGGAGGTCTCGTTGTGGGGAAAGGACTCCTCCAGGGCGTGGTAGAGCTGGCCGGGCGGAGAAAAACGATGCCCCTTGCGGATCTCGCGGCTGGCATAGATCTCCAGCAGTTCCCGGGCCACCTTCCATACCTCGTCCGTGACCTTCTTCTTGGTGGCCTGCCAGCGGCTGGAGCCCAGCCGGTCCAGGCGCGGCTGCTGATCGTCCAGTCCCTGGTAGCGGCTGACCCAGTGCAGACGGTCCACCGGCACGTAGAGCCGGTCACCGCTTCGGTACTCGATCTCCATGAAGTCACCACGCTGGCCGGCAAACTCCATGTTGACCAGGCCCCGGAAAATGCCCAGGCCATGGTCCCGGTGCACCACCACGTCATCGGGGGAGAGTTCCTCGATCCGGACCGGCTCGCCCTGCGGGGCCCCTTTCTTTTCTGCCCGGCCGACGATGAGCCGTTTCTCGCCGAACAGTTCCGTTGCCGACAGGAGGTGGAGCCTGCTCTCAGGCAGGTCAAAGCCGCCGGACAGGGGATGTTCCACCAGGCCGACCTGTGCGGCATCGGGCAGGGCGGCCAGGTCGAGGGGAGGCTCGAGCCGGCAGCATCGGATCCGGTAGCCGGCCAGCATCTCCTGCAGGTGCGCGGCCTGGCGGCCGGAACGGCAGGCGAGGATGGAGGTCTCGCCGCGCTGCCGCCAGCGGATGATCCGGTCGGCCAGGGGGGCGAGCAGGCCGCGTTTCTTGCGCTCCAGCTCGATCTCCTGGCGAAGCAGGCTGTGGTCGCCGGTGCGGATGGTGACCGGCTCACCGTTGCGGTCAGGGTCGGGCAGGGTGCAGAGTCGCGCCGTGGTGAAGGTCGAGAAGCGCTGATCGAGCTCCTCACGGTCCAGGAACAGGGCGTCCGGCGGCAGGGCGGGATGATCGTCCTCCCGGGCCTCGCGGAAGTTGGCCCGGATCCGCTCCTGCACAAGGTCCACCTGCTGGCCCACCAGGTCCGGGTCGTTAAGGACGAGGATGGCATCGGCGGGCAGGTAGTCGAAAAGGGTCTGCAGTGACCCGGTGCCGCCGTAGAGCAGGGGCAGGAAGAACTCGATGCCGGGAAAGCGGACCTGCTGACCGAGGCGCTCCATGAGCCCGGAGACCTGTTCCCGGGGAAGGTCGAAATCGGCAAGGGTGGCGGCCAGGGACCTGCGCCACCGCTCCTGGTCCCGGCGGGCCGGGAAGAGGATATCGGACGGGGGCAGAAGGACCGCCTCCTCCACCTCGCGGATGGAGCGCTGGGTCAGCGGGTCGAAGTAGCGCAGCGACTCCAGGGTATCGCCGAAGAAGTCGAGTCGCAGGGGATCGGGCTGGCCGTTTTCCGTGGCCGGGGCAAAGACATCGACGATGCCGCCGCGCACGGCCAGGTCTCCCTCCTGCCGGACCAGGTCGCAGACCTGGTAGCCGGCCATGGTCAGGCTGTCGATGAGCCGGTCGCGTTCCACCTCTTCGCCGCGGATGAGCAGTTCGCTGCGGTCGTTGAGGGCCTTGCGAGGCAGGATTCGCCGCAGTATGGCCTCGGCCGAGGTAAGGACGATGGCCGCCCGGTCGTTTTCCTGCAGCCGGTGCAGGGTGGACAGCCGGGTGGCCACCGTGGCCGGGTCCGGTGACAGCGGGGTGTAGGGGGGGATCTCGAAGCTGGGATAGATGAGGACCGGACTCCTGGCAAAGAGACCGATGTCCTGGGCCAGGGGTTCCAGCAGGTCGTCGGTGGCGACGATGGCCAGGATCGTACGCTCAAGTGTGGCGCAGGTCTCGGCCAGGAACAGTGCCCTGCTGCCCCCATGGAGGCCGCAGATATCGGCAACGGTGCGGCCTTCCTGCAGCCGCCTGATCATCGACTGCATCGCTCTGCCCGTCGGAAGTCAACGTACCGGGATCAGAAGGCCCCGCCCATGGTGAAGTCCCAGACCGACTGGTCCTCGCCCTCCTGCCGGTCCAGATTGTAGCCCCAGGCGAGCCGGAGCGGGCCCATGGGCGACATCCAGAGAACGCCGATACCGGCGGACTTCTTGATATCACTGAAGTCCCAGTTGTCATCCACACCATAGACGTTGCCGAAGTCGGTGAAGACCTCGCCCTGGAGGCCGGCGTCCTTGAGGAGCGGGAACATGACCGCAATGTTGGCATACCACATCTTGTCACCGCCGATCCGCTCGCCGGTCACCGGGTCGACGGGACTGATGTTGGCCGACTTGAAACCGCGGATCGAGTTCATGCCGCCCAGGTAGAAGTGCTCATAGACCGGCAGTTTGCCGGTTTCGTTCTCGAACGCCTGGCCGGCGGCGCCCTTGACATGGAACACCGTCTCCCATGGCATGGGGAAATACCAGGAGCTGTAGCCCTCGATCTTGGTGAACTGGGCATCACCCCCCAGGATGCCGCCGGCATACTTGACGCTGATGGAGTTCTTGGAGCCGGTGGAGGGGGCGAAGATCCGGTTGCGCGTGTCCCGGACCAGGGAGAGGCGGACCGAGCTGGTCAGCTTGATGTCCTGGGAATCGATGATGATCTGCGAGGCATTCTCGGAGATATCGGAGAGCGTGGTGTTGGAGATGGTATAGCCGTAGAAGATCCGCCATTTGCCGAAAAAGGGATGGCCGACCCGGATGCCGCCGCCGGTGGAATCCTTGGTATAGTCGTCGTAGACCCGCTGCCAGTTGAAGACGTCGAAGCCGGCCGACACCCTGGAGTCAAAGACCCGCGGATTGGTGAAGTTGAGGTTGAAGCGGGTGGTGACACTGCTCAGGTTGGCGGACAGGGAGAGGCGGTTGCCGGTGCCCATCAGGTTGTTTTCCGAGATCTCGCCCATGAACATCAGTGCCTCGGAGGAACTGTAGCCGGCACCGATCGAGAACTGTCCTGTGGACTTCTCCTTGACCGAGACCTCGACGTTCATCTGGTCCTCGTTGAGGGTGGGCTTGGGGATGATGTTCACTTCTTCGAAGAAACCGAGTCGCTGCAGCTTCTGGGTGGATTTGCGGATGGCCTTGGAATCGAAGACCCCGCCTTCCTTGATGGTCAGGTCGCGACGGATGACGTTGTCGCGGGTGCGGGTGTTGCCGCGGATCTCGACCCGGTTGAAGTAGACCAGCGAGCCCTTGTTGATGTCATAGGTGATATTGACCCGCTTGCCGGTGCTGGAGCGGCTGACCAGTGGCCTGACCTCGGCAAAGGCATAGCCGTGCTCGGCATAGAGGTCGGTGAGCTTGAGACTGTCCTCACGCACGGCCTGCCTGTTGAGGAACTTCTCCTTCCGGATCTTGAGCATGGCCAGCAGTTTGGCCTTGTCTTCGATCAGGTCGCCCTTGATGTCCACGGTGCCGACCCGGTAACGGGGTCCCTCCTCGATGGGAAAGGTGACATAGAGGGCGTCGTCCTTCTGGGTCACCACCGGATCGCCCACCTTGGCCTCCATGAAGCCGTGGTTGTGGTAGAAGGCGGCGAGCCGGGCCGCGTCCTGGCGCAGGACATCCATCTTGAGGACACCGCTTTCGGTGAGCCAGGAAAAGATGTTCCAGGTGCCGGTCTGGATCACGTCCTCGAGTTCATCGTCGTCAAAGGACCTGTTGCCCTGGAAGGTGATCTTCCTGATGGACATCTTTTCGCCTTCCCTGATCACCAGCCGGACCTCCACCGTGTTTTCGGTGGGATAGCTGAGCTTGGCGCTGACCCTGGTGTTGTAGTAGCCCTTGGACTTGTAGAGCTCCCGCACCCTCTGGACCGCCTCGTTGAGCCGGGAGGGGTTGAGGATGGTGTTGGCCTGCAGGTTGGCGGCCTCCTGTACGTCCTTTTCGCTGATCTCGTCGGCGCCGCTGATGACGATCTTGTCGATGACCGGCTTTTCCCTGACCCGGAAGACGATGGCCTTGCCCTTGGGCGTGTCGGTGGCATCGATCTCCACGTTGTCGAAATAGCCCATGGCAAAGACGGCCTTGAGATCGCGGCGCAACCGGGCCGGATCGTAGATGTCGCCCGGCTTGGTGCTGATCTTGCGAAGGATGGCGCCGGAGTCGATACGTTTGTTGCCTTCCGGGGCGATGCTGGCGATGATGATGTTGCGGTTGGTGTAGCCGAGGGCGTCGGTGACGGCCTCGCGGGTGATCATTGCCAGGTCGGCCAGGGAATTGCCTTCCCGGTAGAAGGAGTGGGGCGTGCCCGGGGAGAGCATGTCAAAGACCTCCATGTCCATGCTGATCCGGTTGCCGATCACGGTCAGGCTGCCCACGGCCACATAGTCGTGGCCGGTGGACTCGGCCACCCTGGTGAGCGCCCTGGCCGGGGGGGGCCAGCCGCCGTTGTAGTCCACCATCTTTTCCGCCTCGGCCCTGGGAATGAGGGTGAAGTTTTTTCCGGCCAGTTCCCTGGCCAGGATGGCGTCGGCCTTGCGGGCGATCCCGGCGGCATCCGGGGCATTGATCTTCAGCGGCAGGAAGGCGGTGTTCTGCTCCGCTGCATGGCCGGCCGCCGGCAGGAGGGTGGCGAGGAAGATCAGCGGCACAAGAAGCGCCATGGCAACCGCCGGGAACCTGGGGACGATGCGGTCTGGTCTCTGCATGGGATTGGTCCTGTGTATCAGAAAATCAGGTAAAAGTGCCGGTGGTTCAAGGTAGGTGCCGGTAGCGGGGAACTGGTACAAAATCTGAAGGCCGGAATATACATGCTGGCCGGTCTGCCGGCAGGGATTGGAATCTCCCCGAACCCTGGCCTGAAAATGAATTGCGGGTCATTATGCCATGTTCAGGGAAATTTGCAACGGAATATCCCATTGTTCCCCCACAGCCCGGTTTCAGCCCCCGGTCGGGGTTTCGTCTGCCTGTGGCAGAGGCCGGTACTGCGGGTCCAGGAGCTCGGCGACCCGCTGCTGCAGCAGCAGGGCCAGCTCCTGCTTGTCCTTTGCCGTGTAACCGCTGGTGGGAATGGGGGTGCCGATGCGGATGGTGATATCGCCCCGGTTGGCGACAAGCCGTCCCTTGGGCAGGACCTCGTGGGTGCCGTTGAAGCCTAAGGGGACAAGGGGGACCCCGGCCTTGATGGCGAGCATGATGGCGCCGGTCTTGAACGGGCGCAGCCGGCCGTCCGGACTGCGGGTTCCCTCGGGAAAGATCAGGACCGAGGTGCCGGCGGCGATGCGGCGGGCGGCGCTGGTCAGGCTGCGGGCCGCAGCCCGGCCGCGGGAGCGGTCGATGGGGATGTAGTTGACCTTGCGCATGGTATAGCCGAACAGCGGGATATTGAACAGCTCCTTCTTGGCCACCCAGCGGAAGTCGTGGGGAAAGTAGCCCTGGAAGGCATAGATGTCGAACTGGCTGGTGTGGTTGCCGGCAAAGATATAGGTCTGTTCGGGATCGATGTTGTCCATGCCCGTCACCCGGACCCGGGCGCCGGCAATACCGCAGATCACCCGGCCCCAGGCGCGGGGAAACTGCTGCGCCTTGGGGATGGATCTGCGGAAGAAGCGCAGGTCGATCAAGGCGGCCACGCAGACCAGCAGGGTCAGGGGAGGCGCTGCGGCCAGGGCAAGGGAACCTCGGAGGATCTGGAAGGGTGACATCGGCATTTACCTTGGCTCCCCGCGCACCTTCTGCAGCTCGGGAAAGGGCGAGGTGGAGTCGGCATGGATGGACTGGAGCAGGTCCTTGGGGCGGAGGCGGAAGTCCTCTTCCAGCTCGTTGCAGCCAAAGACCTCGTCGTTGAAGGTGGTGATCAGGTTCAGGTGGCCCCAGCGGGTCAGGTAGTAGATCACCAGCCGCGGCAGGGCGGTGAAGATCGTCTCGTCGGGAAAGGGATCGACGAAACTCGACTCCTGCAGTTTGTCCGATGCCAGGGTCTGGGATTTGTAGAAGTTTTCCAGGAACATGAGCTCCGGCGGCAGGCGGACCGTGATCCCGAACCAGTTGAGCAGCTTGGCCAGGCGTTCCAGGAAATACTTGCCCGCCCTGATCACCGGGTAGGGCACATAGAGCTCGCGGGGGGTCTTGAGCTCCAGGTAGGAGCGGATGGTGAGGATGAGCTCGTCCAGCGGTACCGGTTCCGGATCCACGAAGTGATAGGTTTCGCCGGAGAACTCTTCCCTGTGGTCCAGGACGTGGTGGACGAAGTAGGGCAGCTTGTTGGCATTGGTATAGGAGTGGCGCACCCCTTTCTTGGTGATCAGAAAGGGCATGGACTCGTCGGCGATGGTGAAGAAGAGGCGATGGAATCCCTGGATCTTGTGGTCATGCTCGCCATAGACGATGGCCAGCCGGATGATGGTGAAGTCCAGGCCCTTGTGTTTGCCCATGTAGCGCAGGGTCCGTTCCGCCATCAGCTTCGACTTGGCGTAGTTGGTCAGTTCCGAGGAAAGCGGCAGGTGGTCGTCTTCGGTGAGGTTCTCGCCGCAGGGCAGGGTCGAGGCCGAGCTCATGTGGATATAGGGGATCTGCATGGCGCAGCAGGCCCGGGCCAGGTTGACCGCTCCCAGGTAGTTGACCTCGAAGGCCAGCTGGGCGTCACTGTCCAGGGCGGCCATGGAGGTGTTGATGACAAAGTCCGGCTTGACCCGCATCAGATAGGTCCTGATATCCTCGGAGATGCGGATCGAGAGCTTCTTGGAACTGGGGGCGCGGATCTCGATCTCGTCCGGGGTCTTGGTCTTGAAGTAGTGGACCAGGGTGCCGCCGATCAGGCCGGAGCCGCCGATCAGTACGCCGAGGCGCCTGCGCCGGTTCCCGTCAGATGATGTCGTGTTGCTTGTGTTGGTACTGGTCACCGGGAATGCTGCCTGCTGGAAGAGAAATGGTGTAAAAACGTCAACGCGGGCTTGACGCTGCTGGCCCAATGTTACGCCAGGCGGCATCTCATCATGAGGGGCCGCGACGGTGCCGTCGCGGAAGTTCAGCAGCACGCCATCCGGAGTCAACGCTTACCTGCACGCGCTCGCGACTGTCCGCATTGCTGCCTGCTGAACGTTCAGCAAAAGCACCGGTGGTTCAACATGGTTGCCGATAACGGTGAACTGTCACGTGTCATCTGCGCATCGTGGTAATATAGCATAAGAATGGTCCGAATCCACCAAAAATAAAATTTTCCGTCCCCGCCGCTCCTGCCTGCAACCCGGTGGATTGATGCGGATAATGGAGTGTCCTGTTGACGACACATGGCCTTTGGCATATAATCAACAGCTTTTTGTCAGATAATCAGAAGGTCGGAAGGCCGGCGTCTCCGTGCCGCCTGCGGCGGGTCTGCCTGCATGGGAGCGGAGCGGCAGAGAAAATGGTCGATGCCTCTGTAGGGGCGGCCGGCGGCCGCCCCCTACCGTCTCCACGGTACGTATCCCTGTGACGGAGATGATTCGCCAGTGGACAGGTGCCAGGGGCCGGGAATTTCCTGGTCCGGCCCGGCCGGTTTTTCCGATCCGGAGAAATGACAGATGCGGCAGTGAACGATCGATCCGGGAACCGGTGTTCCGCCGGTCCGGGGTACATTTTTATTTACAGGAGGACAGCAATTTGACTGCAGAAACCATTACCGTCAACAAGGACGGCTCTCTCAACGTTCCGGCCCGGCCGGTTATCCCCTTCATCGAGGGCGACGGTATCGGTCCCGACATCTGGGCCGCGACCCGGAAGGTGCTCGACGCTGCCGTGGAAAAGACCTATGGCGGGGCAAAGGAGATCCAGTGGCTGGAGGTCTATGCCGGGGAAAAGGCCAGGGACACGACGGGCGAGTGGCTGCCCGAGGCCACCCTCGATGCCCTGCGCCGCTACGTGGTGGCGATCAAGGGGCCGCTGACCACGCCGGTGGGCGAGGGGATGCGCAGCCTCAACGTCACCCTGCGCCAGGTGCTCGACCTCTATGCCTGCGTGCGGCCGGTGCGCTATTACCAGGGGGTGGTCTCTCCGGTCAAGGCGCCGGAAAAGGTGGACATGGTGATCTTCCGGGAGAATACCGAGGATGTCTATGCCGGCATCGAGTGGCAGGCCGGCAGCGAAGAGGCCGACAGGGTCATCGATTTTCTCCGCCGGGAGATGGGAGCCACCATCCGCGACGGGTCGGGTATCGGCATCAAGCCCATCTCGGCCTTCGGCACCAAGCGGCTGGTGCGAAAGGCGATCCTGCACGCCATTGACAACAACTGCCCATCGGTGACCCTGGTCCACAAGGGCAATATCATGAAGTATACCGAGGGCGCCTTCCGCAACTGGGGCTACGAGCTGGCCCGGGACGAATTCCCGGAGCAGACAATCAGCGAGGACGAGGTCTGGGAAAAGCATAACGGCACGCCGCCGGCGGGCAGAATCGTCATCAAGGACCGGATCGCCGATGCCATGTTCCAGCAGATCCTGCTGCGGCCTGACGAGTATTCGGTGCTGGCCATGCCCAATCTGAACGGCGACTACATGTCCGATGCCCTGGCGGCCCAGGTGGGCGGCCTGGGGATTGCCCCCGGCGCCAATATCGGCGACGGCGTGGCCCTGTTCGAGGCCACCCACGGCACGGCGCCCAAGTATGCCGGCCAGGACAAGGTCAACCCCGGCTCGCTCCTGCTCTCCGGCGTGATGATGCTGGAGTACCTGGGCTGGAAAGAGGCCGCGGTGCGGATCCAGGAGGCCCTGGCCACCACCATCTCCAACAGGACCGTGACCTATGACCTGGCCCGGCTCATGGACGGCGCGACCAGGCTCTCCTGCTCTGCCTTCGGCCAGGCCATCATCGACAACATGTGACTGCCAGGCTCCATATCTCCCTGGCGTCCTCCCTGCTGGCGGGCGCCAGGGATCTCCTCTTTCCTGCCTTCTGCCTGGGCTGCGGATGTCCGTTGCCCACCGGCAGTCTGCCCCTTCTCTGCCCCGACTGCCGGGGATCCCTCATCTTCGGCCGCTCCCCCTGCTGCACCTGCTGCGGCCTGCCCTTTGCGGCGGGCAGCGATCATCTCTGCGGCCACTGCCTGCGCAATCAGCCCGGCTTTGACCTGGCCCGCTTCGCCCTCCATTACTGCGGGCCCGTGCCGCGGTTGATTCAGGATCTCAAGTTCCATGGCCTGACAACGCCCCTTGCCACCATGGCCTGCCTTGTCCGGAACTCCGGGGTCGCCCGCCACCTGGCGGAACCGGACCTGCTGCTGCCGGTGCCCCTGCATCCCGCGCGCCTGCGCCGGCGCGGCTTCAACCAGTCCCTGCTCATCGCCCGGGCCTGCTTTCCCCGGTGGCGTTCCAGGATCGACCCCGACCTGCTGATCCGCCGGCGCCCCACCGTGCCCCAGACCAGTCTCACCGGCACCAGCCGGCGGCGCAACCTGCGGGGCGCCTTTGCCCTGTACCGGGACAGACGGCTGGACAACCGCCGGGTTCTGCTGGTGGATGACGTCTTCACCACCGGCAGCACGGTCCGCGAGTGTGTTGCTGTCCTGCGACGTGCGGGTGCTGTCCGGGTCGAGGTTTTTACCCTGTCGCGCAGCCTGTAGGATGGCGACAGTCGGGGGGGGCCGTGGCTGCGGACCGTGTTCTTTCGTTATTGCGGATTCATGGGGTTTTCGGGACGCCGAAAGGCGACACAATGTGGCCATCGGCGCCTGCAGAAGAAGTAAAAAAATTTTTACGACACACGACCGGCGCAAAGGTTGGAGTGAAGGGCGGTTGAAACCGGGGTGGGGGACGTAAGATTTGTTTTGAGTATTTTAGAGTATGGTTAAGATATTTTTAGGATCAATGAGTTTTGTTATTGTGGATATGGTGTTGATAACTTTTGGGCATCTGGCGTAACATATTGTTTTGAAAAGAAATGTATGTTTCAGCGGGAAAAAGGACGTTTTTTGGCACCCTTGGCAGATTGATCCATTGTAAACTCTGTTTGCTGCAGGAAGTGGAATTTTGTGAAAAATATCTTCCCCGGCCACCTGAAATCAATCCATATCGTTTTTGACCCTCCACCGGTTTTTCAGTACCTCTTGCCCCATCAGCCTGATCCGGGATCTTCCTGAGGTATGCCGTCCTTGTCACTGCGGGCGGTGATTTTCGGATAAACCCATATGCCCGCAGGAGCGGGCAGAACAAACCATGAAAATCAGCCAGAGGGCGTCTTCGCTGCACCGCGGAGCGATACGGCGAGGTTGAGGTGCGGCAGGTCGCTCTGCATTCGAGGATCGCCCGCATCGCCGGGAGTTCATTCTTCATCTCTCTGCCGCAGGCGGCGCGAAGACTCCCGGCTTCTGGCCTCCTGACCTTCTGATTTTCTGATAAACAGCCAGCAAAAGGAATTATGCCAATGTTGTGGGAACGCGTGAGGGAATCTTTGCAGCAGGCTCTTCCGGAGAGCGAGTATGGTTTGTGGATTCAACCGCTTGTCTGCCGGCGCCAGGATGAAGAGGTTCTTGAGCTGACCGCACCTGACCGCTTTTTTCTTGCCTGGGTGGAGCAGCGGTATCTCGGCCTGATGCAGTCGATCCTCAGGGAACAGGGAGAGCAGCCGGCGGCCGTCCGTCTCCGGCTCGCCGACCAGACGGCCCTGCCCGTGGAGAGCGAGCAGAGCGGCCAGCTTCGCCTGCCGGGCGTCTCCTCGGGCGCCTCCAGGCTCCGCTCCCTGCATCCCGGCTATACCTTTGAGCAGTTCATGGTCGGCGAGTCCAACATGCTGGCCCGCTCCGCCTGCCAGGCCATCGCCCGCGGCGACCGCCGCTACGGCAACTGTCTTTTCCTCAACTCCTCCACCGGTCTCGGCAAGAGCCACCTGACCCAGGCCGTGGTGCATCAGGTGCTGGACAGCGCCCCCTCGACCCGTATGCACTACCTGACCGCGCAGCAGTTTTCCGCCGAGATGGTCAAGGGGATCCGCACCAACTCCATGGAGCAGTTCTCGAAAAAGTATGTCAATGACTGCGATATCCTCCTGGTGGAGGACGTACACACCCTGACCGGCAAGGCCAAGACCCAGGAGGAACTCAACACGGTGCTCGATTACCTGATCCGCTCGGGCCGCCGGGTGATCCTGACCTCGGCCGTGGCGCCGCGGAAGCTGGCCGGCATTGACGAGGACTTCCGTTCACGCATGACCTCGGGCCTGGTCACCGGCATCGAGGCGCCTGAATACGAAACCCGGGCCCGGATCATCCGCCATAAGGCCCGTCTCAACGATCTTGAGCTCTCTGACGAGGTGGTGGACTACATGGCCCGGCACCTGCACGGCGATATCCGTCGCATCGAGAGCGCCATCATCGGACTCAGGGCCAAGTCCTGCCTGCTCGACAACCCGCCGGATATCGCCCTGGTGCGGGAGGTGCTGCGCGATCTGCTCGGCGACTCCGGCGACATCAGTGCCGAGACGATCCGTGATTTTGTCGGCTGCCAGTTCCGGGTCAGTGTGGAGGATCTCTGTTCCCGCTCCAGGAAGCGGGCCATCTCCTACCCGCGCCAGGTGGCCATGTACCTGACCCGCAAGTATACGGATCATTCCCTGGCCGATATCGGCGCCCTCTATAACCGCGATCACTCCACGGTCCTGCACGCCATCAAGGTGATCACCCGCGACATATCCCGCAAGCCCTCCACCCGCGAGCAGATCGAGCTGCTCTGCAGCAAGCTGAAAAAATAGCCGGCTGCCGTCGCTCCTTGGCCCGCAGGCGCCTGGAAAGAGTAACCGTTCAGCGCCATCGGCAACTCCCTTGGACTCCCGGGACTGTTGCTAGAAATAGACCCCCTTCACCTGGTTCTCTTCCTCTTCCAGGCGCTGGCTGAGGATCCGCCGGGCCACGGCCCATGCCTCCTTGGCCATGTCGTTGATGCCGATTCCCTTCCAGCCGAAACCGCAGATGTGCAGGTTGCCTGCTGCCGCCTGCAGGCTGTTGCGCCAGGCGAGCAGGGCCGGGTAGCCCCGCTCCAGTTGCGGAATGCCGCCACCGGGCCGCAGGACCCGGGCGTAGCCGGGCGGCTCCGGCAGGTCCATGAGCTGGCGCAGGTCCTGGTAGGCGGCCTCGATGAGTTCCCCATCCTCCATCTCCAGACGTTCGGGATGACGCCTGCCGCCGACCAGGACCTCCAGCAACTGGTGGCCCATGGGGGCGCGGCCGGGAAACATGTGCGAGGAGAAGAGAGCGCCCAGGGCGAAGCGCTGCTCCGATTCCGGGGCCAGGTAGCCGAAACCGAAGGGGATCTTTGCCTCCTCGGAAAATCCCAGGGCAATGGTGACGATCCGCGCCTCGGGGATCGCCGACACGGGCGGCGGGGTCAGGTCATCGATGTCGGCAAGCAGGGCCAGGGCCGCGTTGACCGGCAGGGCCAGGACCAGGTGACGGCCCCTGAATTCGTTGCGCCTGGTCTGCACCAGCCAGCCGTCCTCCTCGCGGACCAGCGTCCTGACCTCGGTGTTGAACATGATCTCGCGGTTCACCTGCAGGCCGGCCGCCAGCCCCTGCGGCAGCCGGGCCATGCCCGAGGCAAAGCTGGTCATGGCCGGCAGGCCGCCCTTTTTCTCCTGTCCCTCTGCCTTGTTCCGCCGTTGCCGCGCCCACAGGCCGCGGATGACCGAGCCGTGCTCCTGTTCCAGGTCCCGCACACCGGCCATCACCGCGTCAATACTGAGCCGCTCGATATCGCCGGCATAGGTGCCGGTGAAGACCGCATCGGCAAAGGGCAGCAGGGCAGGGCCGAAGCGGTAGCTGACCCAGCGGGCCACCGAGGGCTCGCCGGCAAGGGGTTTTTTCCAGAGATCGGCAAGGATGCGCAGCTTGGCCGGCCAGGAGATCAGGGGGGCGCGCAGTATCCTGAGGGGCTGCTGGGGAATGAGGTTGAGTTGCCCCTTCAGGCAGACGTAGCGGACAAATTTCCGCAGGGGCGCCTTTTCCACCTCCCGGCCCAGTCCGGCCAGGCCGACCAGGACCCGGCTCTCCAGGCAGTTGTCGAGAAAACCGTGCGGGCCGATCTCGGCGAGAAAGCCTTCTTCGCAGTGGCTGGCGATGGCGCCGCCGGGCCGGTCCTCCTTCTCCAGAACCAGGAAGCGGATATCGGGCCGCTTGTCCTTGAGAAAGCTGGCCACGCCGAGACCGGAGAGGCCGGCGCCGATTATGAGGACATCGTGGGCAGGAGGTGTCATGGGGTCAGTGTCGGCGGTCTGTTGCTTTGGGTTGTAACTTGTTGTTTTCGCATGCCTCGCCTTGCGCTGCCCGGTCGGGCCGGCCACCGTGGGCGGCCTGACTTGACAGGGGCGCAATCGTGCTTACCATGTTGGCCGAAAAGAGCCGTCAGGGCTGCGGCTTGGATGGCGGCCGGGACCGGTCTGTCGCCACGTTCCGCCGGCCGCTCTCACCTGATATACAGAATAATCCTGAATCGAACCATAAAAAAGAGGGAAACCGATCATGACCGAGACGAGTGTGGAAACCAGGGAGTTCCAGGCGGAAACCAGGAAGGTCCTTGATATCGTCATCAACTCGCTCTATACCGAGCGGGACATCTTTGTCCGCGAGCTGGTCTCCAATGCCGCCGACGCCCTGGAGAAGTACCGGCACCTAAGCCTCACCGAAAAACCCGGGTTCGATGCCGATGTGCCGCTGGAGATCAACATCGACTGTGACGACAAGAAGCACATCCTCACCATCACCGACACCGGCATCGGCATGACCCGGGAAGAGCTGGAGACCAACCTGGGCACCATTGCCCATTCCGGTTCCGGCCGTTTCCTGGAGGAACTGGCCGAGGCGGCCAAGAAGGATGTCAACCTGATCGGCCAGTTCGGGGTCGGGTTCTACTCCGCCTTCATGGCCGCGAAAAAGGTCACGGTCAAGACCCGTTCCTGGGACGGATCCGAGGGGCACGAGTGGGTCTCCGACGGCGGCGGCACCTATACCATCAGCCCCTGTCCGGGACTGCACCGGGGAACGAAGATCATCCTCGAGCTCAAGGACGACGCCCGGCAGTATGCCAACAAGTTCACCATCGAGCGGATCATCCAGCAGTACTCGACCTTTATTCCGTTTCCGGTCAAGGTGGACGGCAAGAAGGTCAACACGGTGCAGGCCATCTGGACCCGGTCCAAAAACGAGATCACCGACGAGGAGTATACCGAGTTCTACAAGTTCATCGCCAATGCGGTGGACGAGCCCATGTACCGGCTCCATTTTTCCGCCGATGCGCCCCTGGCCATCAACGCGGTTCTGTTCGTGCCAAAGGAGAACTTCGAGACCCTGGGCATGGGGAGGATGCAGCCCGGTGTCAACCTCTACTGCCAGAAGGTGCTCATCGATCAGCACAGCGAGAACATCCTGCCCGAATGGCTCCGCTTCCTCAAGGGCGTGGTCGATTCCGAGGATCTGCCCCTCAACATCTCCCGCCAGGCCCTGCAGGACAATGCCCTGGTCATCAAGCTGCGCAAGGTGCTGACCAAACGGTTTCTCAAGTTCCTGGACGAGGAGGCAAAGCGGGATGCGGAAAAGTACCAGCAGTTCTGGAAGACCTTTGGCATCTTTCTCAAGGAGGGGGTGACCACGGACTTCGAGTACCAGAAGGAGATCGCGCGCCTGCTGCGTTTCGAGTCCTCGGCCAGCGAGCCCGGCGAACTGATCTCGCTGGACGACTACATCAGCCGCATGAAGGAGGGCCAGGAGGAGATCTACTATATCAACGGTCCCAGCCGGGCCGCCATCGAGCATGGACCCTACGTGGAGATGTTCAGGAAGCGGGGGATCGAGATCATCTATACGCTTGAGCCCATCGATGACTTTGTCCTCAGTCACCTGCGGGAGTACGAGGGCAAGAAGCTGGTCTCCGCCGACCGTGCCGATCTGCGCCTGCCCGAGACCACCGGCGGGGAAGAGGAAAAGAAGGCCGGAGACGGCGAGCGGTTGCCCGAGGAGCAGGTGAAGGAGCTCTGCTCCTGGATGAAGGAGGTGCTCGGCGACCGGGTCAAGGAGGTCAGGCCCTCCAGCCGCCTGGTGGAGAGCCCGGCCATGATCGTCAATGTGGACGGTTTCATGACCTCGACCATGGAGCGGATCATGCAGGCCTCGAGCCAGGATGCCGGGCCGGCCATGGCCGGCAAAAAGGATATGGAGATCAACCCGGCCAGTCCCCTGATCAGGAAACTTGCCGACCTGCACGGCACGGACAGCGACTTCGCCGCCATGCTGGTGGAGCAGATCTACGACAACGCCATGATCCAGGCCGGCCTGCTGGTCGATTCCCAGGAGATGGTGGGCCGCAGTTACCGGATCATGGAGCGCATTGCCGATAAATAGGCGCTCTGGTCGGCCGGGCGGACTCTTGCCTTGAAAAAAGGTCGTGTTCACGATATATGAACATGACCTTTTGTTCTTTCCCCCTGGCCGCGATGGCTGGAGAAAGTCAGGATTGTATCTTTTTCTCGAGCCCGGCCCTGGTGGCGCGGGTCATCAGTGGAGGTATCCGATGCGTCGTGTGCTGATTGTGCTCTGTGCGGTTCTGCTGCTGCTCGGCGGCTGTTCGTCCAAGCCGGTGCGGCATCTGGCCTCGGATGCCTCGCTGATCAAGCCCGGCGTGTCGACCCGCAACGATGTCCTGCG
The DNA here is from genome assembly GCA_026987195.1 of Desulfobulbaceae bacterium. GTDB lineage: Bacteria > Desulfobacterota > Desulfobulbia > Desulfobulbales > Desulfobulbaceae > DRKI01. The sequence continues at coordinate 24,703 of JALSNC010000256.1, forward strand.
TTACCTGGGCGAGCCCAACGGCCACCGCACCGTGTCGCCGGGGGTGGAGGAGTATGTCTATTACGAGGATCGCAAGGGACTGCTCGGCAAGACGCCGGTGATCGGTTCCTGGGTCGGCGGCGAGGGATATGAGATGATAGTCATCACCCTCAAGGGGGATCTGGTGACCGGCTGCGAATACCGGGTCTTCAACGAGGCGGACCGGGACTGGGTGAACGATTTTACCTGGGAAGAGGTCAAGTGAGCGCCGTCTCCACCTTTGACATCAACCGGGAGCGGATGGTGGAGGAGCAGCTGATTCCCCGCGGCATCAGCGATCCCGCCACCCTGGCCGCCATGCGCACCGTGCCCCGCCACCTCTTTGTCCAGGACGCCATGCAGGTCCAGGCCTATGGCGATCATCCCCTGCCCATCGGCGGCGGCCAGACCATCTCCCAGCCCTATATCGTCGCCCTCATGACCCAGGCCCTGCAGCTTACGGGGCATGAGCGGGTCCTGGAGATCGGCACCGGCTCCGGCTACCAGGCCGCGGTCCTCTCCCGGCTCTGCGAGCGGGTCTACACCATCGAGCGGATCGACGCCCTGCTGCGACAGGCGCGCAAGGTCTTTGACCGGCTGCGCTACTACAACATCGTCTCCCGTATCGACGACGGCACCATCGGCTGGCCGGACCAGGCGCCTTTCGACGGTATCCTGGTCACCGCGGCCGGGCCGAGGATCCCAGAGCCGCTCCTGGAACAACTGGCCGATCCGGGTCGGATGGTGATCCCGGTGGGCGACCAGGCGAGCCAGAGTCTGCAACTCGTTGAAAAGAGGGAGGGCGAGATCCTGGTGCGGACCATTGAACAGGTGCGCTTTGTCAACCTGATCGGCGCCCATGGCTGGCAGGGCTGACTTCCGCGTCCGCCACCTTTCTCTCCGGCCGGTAGCCGGGGAGATACGTGGCTCCTCCCGCAGCCAGCGGCTCTGGCATCATATCCGGCTCCCTGCTCCAGAAAATCCTTGATTCTCGCCGGCAGAGGCGAGATGATAGAGAGAACGATTCGTTATCGCAGCCGTTCCTGCCCCGGTTCCCCGCCCATGCGGATGGTTGCAGGGGCGCCGTCCTTCAGATTCTCTCTGCCCCGCAGCGGTGGTATGGCATTCTACAACTCCGACGCCTTCCTTGATATCCTGGTCCGCCAGGGACTCCTCTCCCGCGAGCAGCGGCAGTTCATCATCCTGCAGAAGGGCAAGCAGCGGCAGAAGCTGCTCAAACAGTTCGGCGGCCGCCGCCAGGGGGACAGCCGTAAACTGGACCGCGGTTTTCCCGACCTATTGGATATCATTATCTCCCTGAACCTGGAGATCCCCGGCAAAAAGGAGATGTGCCTGAGCGAGGAACTCATGGTCCGCGCCGTGGGCCGGGCCCTGAAGATCCCGTTCAAGAAGCTCGATCCCCTGGAACTGGACATGGAGATCGTCACCAAGACCATCCCCCGCTCCTTTGCCATCAACCACCTGATCCTGCCTTTCGAGATGACGGACGGCATCCTCGAGGTGGTGATCTACAGCCCGGACAGCCAGGCGGTGCTCGAAGACATCGAGCGGGCCAACCAGGTCAAGGTGCGGCCCTACATCTCCACCCGCTCCGATATCAAGAAAATCCTGGCCGAATTCTTCGGGTTTCAGCGCTCCATCACCGCGGCAGAGACCCAGTTCGGCACCGCCACTGCCGGCGCCACCGTCGATATCGGCAACCTGGAGCAGTATGTGCGCCTGGCTTCGGCCACCGAACTGAGCTCCACGGACCAGCACATCAAGGCCGCGGTCAACCACCTCTTCAGCTACGCCCTGGAGCAGCGGG
>JALSNC010000257.1 GCA_026987195.1 Desulfobulbaceae bacterium
ACCGTTATCTTTCCCTACGGTCAGGACAGGGATTTTTTGCATATTTTGCGCAGCTCCTCGATAAAGGTCAGGCCGACATCATCGGGCAGTTCGTCCAGGGGCGGGCCGGACCAGTGGGAGACAAAGTTTCGCAGCGCTTTCTCCGTCTGGCTGTATATACGATACGTTCGATTATGGTCCGGCAGGCCGAGGCGTTCGGCTATCTCACGAAAAGGCAGTGGAGGATCGCCCAGCCGCCAGAAGAAGACCCTGCGGGCGGTCTCGTCCATGCCCATGGCGAACTGGACAGCAAGCGCGGCAATGGCCGGTCGGGCCAGGGTCCGGCTGACCTGCTCCTCCACGTCACTGACCGCCGCGGCCAAGGGAAGATCATCAGTAAGCTGCAGGGGCTGCAACCGGTCGAGCCAGGCGTGATGGGCGGCAAGGTAGCGGACCAGCTCCCTGACAGGAACCATCACGGTCGCCCCCAGGCGGCCGCTGCTCAGCCGGTGAAAGAACCGGGCCGCCGTGACCAGGTAGGCAGCGGAGAAGAGGGCATCCATGTTGCCAGGATCAGGGGGCACGGACCAGCGGCCGTATTCGAGGCCGGCAAAGGCGGCAGGGTCCTGGATCGGTTCTCCGTGGACATCTGCCGGCAGATAGTTCCGGCCGTCATCGGTAAGGATGAATCCGCTGTCCTGCCTCAGGACCTGCCGTGCGCACCGGTACAGGTAGGCGCGGGGATTGCTGGCCTTTCGCCGTGCCGTATCCCGGAGCTGCAGAAGAAAATGGTCAAGGGCCCGGCCCAGGACCTTGTTCGACTGGCCATTCAACATGGCGGTTACCAGATCGGGATGCTCACCAAGCCGGGGCAGAAATTTCTCCAGAAGATAGCGCACGAATTCGTGGGCCAGTTCTTCGGCAAGCCCGTCCGGTGCCGGGCCGAAACGGTGGCCGAGATAGACGGCCAGGGCGCTGCCGCGTATCTGCGGAATGGCGCGGCTCCGGACCAGGCGTTGCACGTGGGTATACCCGTCCTTCTCCCCCAGCCGGGCGATGAGCGCCTCTGCGGCCCGCGTGGCCGCGCTCATGGCCTGCCCCCGCAGACACAATTCTCCGGAACGATCCCCCGAAATCGCAATTTTCTGGAAAAGCGGCTGTCCAGGGGCAGGGTGAAAGCGCAGCGATAAATGAGGAACGAATCCCGGCCCATGACATGCCCTGTCATCTCCAGGCAACAGCCCTTGCGGATGTACCAGTCAGTTTTCCTGTCGCCCCTGGAAGAACAGGGACAGATAAGGTGGCCCTCCGGCCTGACCTGGAGGACAAAAACGGGATGGGTCTCCATGTGCGGACGAAGGGTGGCGGGAAACCGGTCCCTGGTATGGTGGCGAAGGTCGGTGTCGGCAACGCCCTGGAAAAACATGCGGTCCTGCCACTGGGCAGGCGGCAGGTGACGGATCCCGTTGCCGAGGATGCTCAGGTCGGGCCGGCGCAGTGTCCGGTTCAGGGCCGAGACAGCAGCCCCGTGTGTACGACGTCTACGCCCGGCCATCAACCGCTCCCGCAGCTCTCGGACCGGATGAATGGTCCGCCAACAAAAAAGCCGGGCCACCATGGGCCCGGCATC
>JALSNC010000258.1 GCA_026987195.1 Desulfobulbaceae bacterium
GAAGTCACCCTCGGCAAGCTGGCCGGCAAAGAGTGTGACCTGGTTGATCTGCCGGCTCAGGAAGCGGGCAAAGAGAAAGCTCAAGGTCGTGCCGGCCAACAGGGCCGCCAGGGTCAGCAGGATCACATTGCGCCTGGTGACGGCTGTCAGCTCCTCCTGTCGCCGGTCCTCCTCCTCGGTCAGTTTCCGGGCCGTGGCAACGGATTCGTGCATCAGGCTGCGCACCTCTTCAAGGGCCGGCCTGGTCTCTTCCTGAAAGACCTTGAGCATGGCAGGGCCAGCCGCCACCTTATCTCCGTTGTTTCTGGCCAGAATCTCACTGATGGCGATTGCCGAGTCATGCAGCCGCTTGTGCGGCGCCTTCATCCGCTCCAGCAGAGTCAGGATTTCCGGGGCCCTGGTACGAAGGAGATCAATGGTTTCGCTGTCATACATCCATCTGCCCAGGGCGCACTTGTGATCGTCTGTCTCGACGGTGAGGCGGTGATTGTTTTCATCGGCAAGGGTGCCGAACTGGTGCTCTTCTGTTTCCAGCAGGAAACGCATCACCGCGTTGGCCCACTGCAGGTGGTCCACCTCCCTGGCCGTGATGTTGACCTCGAGGCTGTCGAGATACTGGGCGTTCTTGCTCTCTTCCACCTGACGCTGCATGCCCAGGATGGCCATACTGCCCACCGCGATGAGCAGCAGGAGCACCAGGGTGAAGATGAGCCCCAGCTTGGTGCCGATGGTCAGGTCTCTGAATTTCATGTTGCCTCCTCTTCAGTCCGCATTGATTGAACAGAAAACCAAGGGCCAGTGGCCAGGAATCTTCGTGCCGCCTTCGGCGGAAAGGTGAAGAGTCAGCTCCCGGCCAATACAGGCGGCCAGTGCAGATGCAGACTGGACCGCTGCACCTCAGCCTTGCTGCATCGCTCTGCACTGCACCAGGCCCTCTGTCCGGTTCCCGTTGTTTATTTCCGTTTTTCCGTACGGTTTGCTGGTCAGGGCAATGTCGCAGTTACGGCTTTCCTGGACCAGTACCAATTCTCATTTTAATGGTATGCTATCACGGTATCCGGAAAACAAGAAATTTTTTTTAACGTTCGCTTTGTAATTTTTTAATGGCCTGCAGGAGAAATCAGGGGATCTGAGAAGGAAATATATCTGGTAACTTCTTGGAAGTAAAAAAAGTGGTAATTATTGCTCCGGTTATTTTGCAGCCGATTTGCAGGAGAAAAACGCGGTCCAGGCAGTGAGAAAATGGACTGCACTGGCCCGAATGGGCCAAAATGGTCAGCTGGAACCAGCAGGCCGTTTCTTTTTTGCGACAAGATGGAAAAAGCGGCATCTTTGACAATCTTCACTCTTCTGGGCAAAGGTTCCCTGGATCTTGCCCTCGCAGAAGGTTCCGGCCACGACCCAGCATATCCTGCCGAAATGGGGATAGGCCGGGCACTTGAGACTGGCGTCCCGGTCGCGGCCGCACTGCATCAGCTCCCAGCATGGAGTCTTTGCCGCCTCTTCGTCGCTCTGGTACGGGAAATAGAGGCTGAAGGCAGCTCCCTTGCCCGGCGGGCTCTCGGCCTTGATGAAGCCGCCATGTTCCTCGATGATCTTTCTGGTGATGGACAGGCCGAGACCGGTCCCATGACCGATCTCCTTGGTGGAAAAGAAGGGCTCGAAGATATAGGGCAGCTCGTCCTCCGGGATCCCCTGGCCCTGGTCCTCCACCCGGATATAGACGTAAGTGATCATGTTGAGCGGTTCCGTGCCCACGGTGATGGTCAGGACGCCGCCGCCGGGCATGGCGTCCATGCCGTTGACCACCAGGTTGCCCAGGGCCTCCACAGCCTGTTCCTCGTCAATGAGCACAGGGGGAACCGATCCCTCGCTCCTTACCCGGATGGTGATGCCCAGCTCGGTGCTCAGGTGCTTGTACCGTTCCACTGCCGTGGCAATGATCTTCTCCGGGTGGCGTTTTTCAAAACGGTACTGGACGCCACGCGAAAATGTGAGGACATCGCGCAGGATGCTCTCCAGCCGGTCCACCTGGCCGATGATGATCTCGGCATACTGTTTTTCCCTGCCGCCGGTGAGGCACTTGTTCAGACGCCTGGCAAAACCGCCGATGGACATGAGAGGGTTCCTGACCTCGTGCGCAACGTCGGCGGTGAGCCGTCCCAGGGAGGCAAGCTTTTCGGCATGGATGAGCCTGTCGCGTGATTTTTTCAGTTCCTCGGTCTTTCTTTCCACCTCCTCTTCCAGGGTCTCGGTCCAGGTTTTTTCCTTTTCCCTGGCAATCTCCAGTTCTCTTGTCATCTCGTTGAAGGTCTCGGCCAGCAGGCCGATCTCGTCGGGGGAGGGAACCGGGACCGTCTGGATCAGCTCGCCCCGGCCGACCCTGCGCATGGCCCCGGCCAGGACCGTGAGGGGATTGAGGACAAAACGGCGGAGAACAAAGTAGAGCAGGAGAGAGATGAAAACCATGAAGAGCAGGGCGAACACCACCGTGTCCACGATCTGGCTGCGAACGACCTCGTTGAGGGGCGCCAGGGAGAAGTCACTTTCCAGGACACCGAGTACCCTTTGCTCCGGGGGATGGACGTGGCAGTCGGCTGTGGAGCAGGAGACATCGTTGAAGATGGGATCGACAAAGGTGAGGATGTCGTTGCCCTGCCGGTCCTCGTAGATGACCCACTGTTTGTCTGCGGTCAGGGTGGCAGACGGTTTTTCCGGGTCACTGTGACAGCCGGTACAGGCAAAGGAACTCCGGTCGACCAGCCTGCCGATCTCTTCGGACGACGAGGAGAAGAAGATCTCGCCCCGGGAATCAAAGATACGGATGCCGAGGATATTTTCCTTGGAGGCGATGGAGTCGATAATCCGCTGGATGGACTCGCGGTCAAAGGTCAGCATACCGTAATGGATGCTCCGTTTCACCAGCTCGGAAGAGCTGGCGATATGATCCACCGTGTACCGCATGAGGGTGTTGCGGCCGTTGATGATCAGGGTGACGCAGGAGATGGCGACACCGACGATGAGAAGCAGGGCGATGGTGATGATCAGCTTGGCGGGCAGCGAGCGATTGATGCGTTGCAGGAGATTGTCCATTGCCGATCCCGGGTTGGGCCGCTGGCAGACTGCGGAACAGGTGCAGTTTAGTCGGAAGAACAACACTCGGCAATAAAAACGTTAGGTTTTCCGGAAATTTCTCCTTGCCGGGAATCGGATGCCGGCGAGGACGGATATCAGGATTCCGGGAACCGGGCACTGGGCGGGGGAAAGCGCGACGACGCACGTGGCAGGAAAAGGTATCGCTATTTTCAGGTGGTTGCCAAGAGCGGTGAACTGGTACCGTGGCAGCGCTACTCCCGGCGGAGAGATGGTGGATTTTCCCTGTCAGTAATTATTGACAGATTGGAAAAAATCGTTAATGTTAATGGAACCGGTTATCATATATGGTTCTATTGTGCCGGATTGACATGAACTCTACAGATTTCGTCCATGGTGCAGTCACATACGACGCAGCATGGCACCCATCCCTTGAATATTTTAGGAGGAACAGTCATGCAGAAATGGGAATGCCCCTGCGGCTACATCTATGATCCCGAAGAAGGCGACTATGAAAACGGCATTGATCCGGGAACCCCGTTCGAGGATCTTCCCGATGACTGGGTCTGCCCCAAGTGCGGGGCGGCCAAGGAGGATTTCTGGAAATATGATGACTGATTGCAGGAACTGCTGAACAGCGGAGCCTCATCCATGGCGCCGGAACAGGTCACCCTGTTCCGGCTTTTTTCTGCTCAAGTTCCTGCCACCGCTCGTAGAGTTGTTCAATCTCCTCCTCCAGGTTCCGGGCCTGCTGCCAGTACTCCTGGAGCAGCTCCGCATCGGCCTGGACCTCCGGCGCCTGCATCCGGCGCTGCAGTTCGTCATGCTCCTCCTCCCTGGCAAGGATGGTCTCCTCCATCCGGTCATATTCCCGCTGATCCAGGTAGGAGAGCCGTCCCCGGCGGCTGTTTTTTCTTTTCTGTTGTTTCCCTGGGCTGCTTTCCCCTTTCCGCTTCTCCCGAACCTGCATGAGTGCGGCCAGCCACTGTTCATGGTCGGCAAAGTATTGCGCGTCTCCCTGGCCGTCAAAGCCGAGGATCCGGTCACAGAGACGCTCGAGCAGAAAGCGGTCATGGGTGACCAGGACCAGGGCGCCCGGAAACTCGTGCAGGCTCTCCTCCAGTACGTCCAGGGAGGGAATGTCGAGGTCATTGGTAGGTTCGTCGAGCAGCAGGATGTCGGCCGGCTGCAGCATGAGGCGGGCGATGAGGATACGGGCCTGTTCGCCTCCGGAAAGACGGGAAACCGGGGTCTCGAGCTGGTCACTGCGGAAAAGAAAACGGCCGGCCCAGGCCGCGACATGGATGCCGCGTCCCTGGTAGACCACCTGGTCGCCGTCCGGTGCCAGGGCCCGGCGCAGGGTCAGGGTCTGGTCCAGTTGTTCCCGTTTCTGGTCAAAGCTGACGATGCGCACACCCGGGGCCAGGACAATGGTACCGGTGTCGGGCCTTGGGCCCCCGGGATCCGCGGCTGCGGCCAGGATCTGCATCAGGGTCGATTTGCCGCAGCCGTTGCGACCCAGCAGCCCCAACCTGGTGCCGGGGGAGAGGACCATGTCCAGGTTCCTGAACAGGACCCGCTCACCGAAAGATTTACCGATGCCGCGGGCGGTGAGCAGTTTTTTTGTTTTTCTCCCGGTGGCATCGAAGGCGATGCGGACCTGCGAGTTGCTCCGGTTGCGCGAGCGTACCTCGGAGAGTTCGTCCTGGAGCCGGTGGGCCGCATCGATGCGGAACCGGGCCTTGCTGGTCCGGGCCTTGGGGCCGCGCCGCAGCCACTCGGTCTCGCGGCGGACCTTGTTGGCCAGTCGTTCTTCCACTTCTTCCTGCCGGGCCAGGAATTCCTTCCGTTTTTCGAGAAAGGTCGAGTACCTGCCCCTGACCTGGAAGGAGCCCTCGGGATAGAGCCTGGACAGCTCCACCACCCTGTTGACAGAGTTTTCGAGAAAACGACGGTCGTGGCTCACCAGGAGGAAGGCCTCCGGGCTTTCCGGCAAAGTGAGGTTCAACATCTTCTCCAGCCAGAGAATGCCCTCGATGTCCAGGTGGTTGGTCGGCTCGTCCATGACCAGGATATCCGGGTGGACCACCAGGGCCCGGCAGATGGCCAGCCGTTTGCGCCAGCCGCCGGACAGCAGGCGCACAGGAGAGTCTGCGTCAGGGAATCGGGCACGGCTGAGGATGGCCTGCACCCGCCGGTAGCGTTCCGCCTCGTCCAGGTCCATCTTCTGCAGGGCAAGGGAGAGGTTGTCGGAGGCGCTCCTGTCCTCGGCAAAGGAATCGCTCTGGGCCAGGTAGCTGATCCGGGCGTGGCGGCGAAGGATGACCCGGCCGCTGTCCGCATCCTCGAGGCCGCAGAGGATCCTGAGAAAGGTGGATTTGCCCGATCCGTTGGGGCCGATGAGACCGACCCGGTCACCGGGCTCCAGGACCAGGTTGATGGCCTCGAACAACCGCTGGTCGCCGAAGCTCTTGCCAAGTTCCTGGCAGTTCAGCAGGAAAGCCATTCTCTTGTTCTGTTTCTCGTCAGCACTGTGGGGTCGTCAGGGACATCCGGAGATGCGGCCGCGAGCAGGCGTCAGGTGCCATTGGTCAGATCGAGGTTGTCGGCCCGCGGGTAGGAGCCGAGCCATTCGTAGTAGGCGCAGATCTGCTTGAGGATATCACAGCCCTCGCGGATGATGGGATCGTCGATGTGGCCTGCGATATCGAGGAAGAAAAGATATTTCCACTGTTTGCCCTTGATGGGCCGTGATTCGATCTTGGTGAGGTCGATGTTGCGGGTGGCGAGCACGGTCAGCACCTCGTTGAGGGCGCCGGGCCGGTTGACCAGCAGGCCGAGCAGCAGGGAGGTCTTGTCGGCCCCGCACCGGTCCGGCGACTGGTTGCCGATCACCAGGAAGCGGGTGGTGTTGCCCTGGTAGTCCTCGATGCCCTTGACCACCACCTGCAGTTCGTAGGTCTTGATGGCCAGGGAGGAGGCAATGGCGCCGATATTGGGGTTGTTGGCCGCCATCTGCGCCGCGGCACCGGTGGAGAAGACCTGGAGGGTGGGAACGTCGGGCAGGTTCTTCTTCAGCCATTCCCGGCACTGGGCCAGGGGCTGGGCATGGGAGGCCACGGTCTGGATATCCCTGATGTCGCCCGAGCGGCAGACCAGGTTGTGGGAGATGGCAAGCTGCAGCTCGCCGCAGATCTTGACATTGTATTTCATGAACGAGTCGAGGGTGGAGAAGACCGCCCCCTCGATGGAGTTTTCCACCGGCACGATGCCATATTCCACCCGTCCCTTCTCCACCTCGTTGAAGACCTCGTCGATGGACTCCATGGCCCTGTATTCCGCCGACTGGCCGAAATATTTGACCCCGGCAAGATGGGTGAAGGTGGCCTCGGGACCCAGGTAGGCCACAGCGGTCTTTTTCTGCGACAGCCGGCAGGTGGTGATGATCTCGTGGAAGATGGAGCGCAGGGCCTTGTCGGGAAAGACGCCCTGGTTGTTCTTCAGGAGCCGCTCGTAGATCTCGCGTTCTCTCCTCGGGTCCCACTTGGCCCGGTTGGTCTCGGATTTCAGGCGGCCGATGGTCTTGGCGCACTCGAGACGCTCCTTGAGCAGGTCCAGGATCGTGTCGTCAATGGTGTCGATCCGTTGGCGCACCTCGGGGATGGTCTGTTTTTCGTTCATGCCAGCATGTCGTGATGGGGTTGCAATAATTCCGCATGAACCGTATGCGGAATGGAGTTTCGGCCCAAGCCTATAGCATCAGCAGGATGTTGCAAAGGAAAAATTGGAACCGGTCCGGAAAATTACGTTCCACTCACCTGCAGCCGATGTTTCGGCCTGCCCGACCTGAACATGACATGTTGTTGCAACAGTTGCCCGGTCCGGAAGATTTTGTCATCTCGCAGGGTCAGGAGAGCAGTCATGTGGTGTGATGTATTCTGGAAAAATATTATTCATTTGTTGACGAGCCCGCGTGCGGCGTGGTAGGTGATACGATGTTACTATTCGTGTTACTGGCATGCCTCGATCAGCCGTGCGGTGGCTCGAAAGATGGCCAGGAATAACAGTTCGATATACAAGGTGTAGCGGTGTCGGCCAGGCGCAGGCATGCATCTGGTACGTCGAGTATTGGCCGTACCCGCTGCAACGCAGTGGATCGGACTTTTTGCGACGCCATCATTTTCAGCGTGTGGTGGACATGTTACGGATCCATCATGGAAGGGCAACAGGAAAC
>JALSNC010000259.1 GCA_026987195.1 Desulfobulbaceae bacterium
TCGGATCTGCGGCGCATCGTGGTGAAATCTGTGGACGGCACCCCCGTTTACCTGGAACAGGTGGCGGAGGTCAGGATCGGCGGGGCCATAAGGCGCGGCCTTCAAACCAGGGACGGAAAGACCGAGGTGGTGGCCGGACAGGTCATCAAGCTCTACGGCGAAAATTCCTCCACGGTGATCCATCGGGTGGAGGAAAAAATCCGGGAAATTAACCGCATCCTTCCGGAGGGCGTGCGCATCGTGCCCTACTACGAGCAAAAGAGCCTGGTGGAAGCCTGCATCTCCACCGTGACCTCGGCCCTGGGCCAGGGCATGGTGCTGGTCGTCGCGGTGCTGATGCTTTTCACCGGAGGCTTCAGGGCCAGCGTGGTGGTGGCGCTGGCCATTCCCTTCTCCATCGCTTTGGCCTTCCTGGGAATGCGTAAATTCGGTCTTTCGGCCAACCTCATGTCGCTCGGGGGGCTGGCCATCGCCATCGGTATGCTGGTGGACGGAGCCATCGTCTTCGCCGAGAATGTGGACCGCAAGCTCCGGGAAAATCCGGACCGCTCGAGACTTTCGGTGGTGGCCGAGGCCTGCGCGGAGGTGGGGCGTCCGGTGGCCTTCGCCCTCCTCATCATCGTGCTGGTCTTTCTACCCATCGTCTCCCTCAAAGGCGTTGAGGGGAAGACCTTCCGGCCCCTGGCCTACACCGTTATCCTGGCCCTTCTGGGCTCCCTGATTTATGCCTTCCTGATCGTTCCGGCGCTCTCTGCCTACCTTATGCGCGGAAACAAAAAAGTCGGCCCGACCTTCGGTGACCGTATAATTCGAAACCTTGAACGCCTCTACCGGCCCCTGGGGCGGTTCTTCGTGCGCCATGCTCTGGCGGCCATCATGGTGGCCGTGATACTGATAACTCTCGGGGGAATCGTGGGGAGCCGTCTCGGCTCGGAGTTCGTGCCCAAGCTTCAGGAGGGCACCATCGTGTTGCGTCTCACCATGGCTCCCTCGGTCTCCCTCAACGAGAGCAAGCGCCTGACCATGCTCGTGGAACGCCGCCTCATGAAGATCCCCGAGGTGCGAAGCGTCATCTCCCGGATCGGAAGGGGCGAAGTGGGTGCCCACACCGACCCGGTGAACAGTGCCGAAATGTACATCCTTCTACATCCCCGTGAGACCTGGCGGGTCAGGAATCAGGAGGAGCTGGTGGATCTCCTCCGCCGGGAACTGGGTGAGATTCCCGGGGTGCTCACCAACTTCACCCAGCCCATCGAGATGACCGTGGACGAACTGATGGAGGGCGTGCGGGCCGAGATCGCCATCAAGATCTTCGGCGAGGATCTCGAGACCCTGAAACGACTGGGCGACAGGGTGGCCTCCGTGGTGCGCACGGTGCCGGGGGCGGTGGATGTCCAGGTGGATCAGATCTCCGGCACCCCGCAGCTCCTCATCCGCCCGAACCGGGAGAAACTTGCCCGCTACGGCCTCAATGTCTCCGATGTCCAGGAGGTGATAGAGATCGGCGTGGGCGGAAAGAGCGTGGGCGAAATCTTTGAAGGGCTTAAGCGTTTTGACATCTTCGTAAGACTCAAGCCCGAATATCGCAACGATCCGGAACGCAT
>JALSNC010000260.1 GCA_026987195.1 Desulfobulbaceae bacterium
GGGATCCGCAACGGCGAGATGATCTGGATCGAATCACCCGAGGGCGGCAGGATCAGGGTCAAGGCCAAGCTCACCGAACGGGTGGACGAGAAGACCATCTTCCTGCCGTTTCATTTTGCCGGGTTCTTCATGGGCACATCGCTTAAGGAGAAATATCCCGAGGGGCATGTTCCCTATGCCCTGGGCGAACCGGGCAATATCGTCACCAACTACGGCTATGACATCATCACCCAGATCCAGGCCACCAAGGACGGCCTGTGCCGGGTCAACAAGGCGTAACGGCTGAGGGGGTACCATGGCACGTGTGAAATTTCTCTGCGACGTGGAACGCTGCATCGACTGTAACGGCTGCGTGGTGGCCTGCAAGGAGGGCAACCAGGTGCCGGTGGGCATCAACCGGCGGCGGGTGGTGACCATCAACGAGGGAAAACCGGGGGAAAAATCGATCTCGGTCGCCTGCATGCACTGCGCCGACGCACCCTGTATCGCGGTCTGCCCGGTGGATGCCATCTACCAGCGCGACGACGGAATCGTACTCGTCAACAAGAAGACCTGCATCGGCTGCGGCTACTGCTTCATGGCCTGCCCCTTCGGAGCGCCCCAGTTCCCGGGCGACCGGGTCTTCGGGGCCCGGGGAGCCATGGACAAGTGCACCTTCTGCGCCGGCGGCCCGGAAAAGACCTTCAGCGAGGAGGAGCGCAACCTCTACGGCCAGAACCGGATCGCCGAGGGCAAGGTGCCGCTGTGTGCGGCCATGTGCGCCACCCGCGCCCTGATGGCCGGTGACGCCGACACCATCGCTGACATCTACCGGCAGCGCGTGTTCAGGCGCGGCTCCGGTGCCAACGCCTGGGGCTGGGACAGGGCCTACCGGGGCAAATAGGCATGGCAGCTCGCCATTTGCCCCCACAGGGGGGAGACATCATGAAATATCCGTATGTTGCGGTCGTCATCCTGTGGCTGGCATCACTCCTCGCCACCCTGGCCCTGGCCGCTGACCCGCTCCAGCTCACCAGCTTTGCCGCCAGCCCCTCCAGCGAATCATTCCGTGAATTCGCCGCCATCACCACCGGCGACTGGCAGCGCTACGGCCAGCTCTTCACCGGCTGGCAGGCCACCCTGTTTCCGAGGCTCTTTCTCCTGGTCGTGCTGGTGCCTTCGACCATCTTTCTGCTCCATTACATCGCCATCGGGGCAAAGGAGTTTGACCACACCAGCGGCAGGGTGCTCTTCTTCGGCCTCCTGGTCCGGCTCATCCACTGGCTGGTGGCGGCGAGCTTCACCGTTCTCGTGCTGACCGGCCTGATGGTCATCTTCGGCAGGCTCCTGGGCGGCGGACCGCTGGTGGCCGGAGCCAGGTCGGTCCACCTGGTGGCGGCGCCGGTCTTTATCGTCTGCGTGATTCCCATGTTCCTTGCCTGGCTCAAAGACATGCTGCCCATGCCCTGGGACCTTGCCTGGTTCCTCATCCTGGGTGGCTACCTGAGTAAAAAGAAAAGACCGGTTCCGGCGGCCAGGTTCAATGGCGGCCAGAAGGTCTGGTTCTGGCTCGCCACCGTGGGGGGCGGTGTCATGGCCTGGTCCGGCTACGAGCTCTATG
>JALSNC010000261.1 GCA_026987195.1 Desulfobulbaceae bacterium
ACGATCCGCCGACAGCGCACGGCTCCGCCATCACCCTGGACGAGGACACCACCTTCACCGGACAGCTCACAGCCACGGACCCCGACGGTGACCCCCTCACCTTCACCCTTGCAACCGGCCCGGCAGAAGGCAGTGTCACCATCAGCCCGGCAGGCGCATTCACCTATACCCCGGCCGCCAATGCCAACGGCGACGATTCCTTTTCCTTTGCCGTCAGCGACGGCTCTGCTTCGGCCACGGCCGCCGTCTCCGTCACCATCAACCCGGTCAACGATCCGCCGACAGCACACGGCACCGCCATCACCCTGGACGAGGACACCACCTTCACCGGACAGCTCACAGCCACGGACCCCGACGGTGACCCCCTCACCTTCACCCTTGCAACCAGCCCGGCAGGAGGCAGTGTCACCATCAGCCCGGCAGGCGCATTCACCTATACCCCGGCGGCCGATGCCAACGGCACCGATACCTTTTCCTTTGCCGTCAGCGACGGCTCTGCTTCGGCCACGGCCACCGTCTCCGTCACCATCAACCCGGTCAACGATCCGCCGACAGCACACGGCACCGCCATCACCGTCGACCAGGGTGCCACGGTCAGCGGTACTCTCTCTGCCTCGGACAGCGATGGCGACCCCCTGAATTTCAACCTGGCCACCGGTCCGGGCAAGGGTTCCGTCAGCCTGGCTGACGACGGGTCCTTCACCTACCAGGCCGACAGCGACGCCACCGGCAGCGATACCTTCTCGTTCACGGTGAGCGACGGCCATGCGCAGTCCCCTCCGGCCACCGTCACCGTCACCATCAGCGAGGTGACGGCAACTCTCCGCTTCGAGACCGGGGAACTGCAGGTGACCTCGGCCTGGCAGCCGGTGGCCTTTGACGCCCCCTTTCGGCAGCCGGTGGTGATCGCGCGGGCAACAGGCCTCAGCGATCCCGACCCCGGTGTCATCCGGGTGAGAAACGTCACCTCCACCGGCTTCGAGGTCCGTTTCCAGGAATGGGACAGCCTGGACGGTGACCATGGCGCCGAAACCGTAACCTACATGGCCATGGAACAGGGGAGTTTCAGCCTTGACAACGGCACAATGATCGAGGCCGGCTGCTTCCCGGCAACTGCGGTCGGCACCTTTGCCCCTGTCGCCTTTGTCAAGCCCATGCAGCAGGTGCCGGTGGTCATGACGGCCATCGACACGGTCAACGAATCCGATGCCGTGACCACCAGGCTCAGGAACATCACCGCGCTCGGCTTCGAGATCATGATGCAGGAACAGGAGGCCAACCCGGCCGCCCATGCCGCGGAAACAGGCTGCTACATTGCCTGGGAACCCTCGGCCGGGACCATGGGCGACATGCTCTACGAGGTCACTGCCAGCGGCGACGAGATCACTCACAATCCCGCCAACATGACATACTCGGTACAGTTCCCGCGGCCGCCCCTCCTGCTGGCGGAGATGGAAAGCACGGACGGAGCGGACACCGCGGTTCTCCGGGTCACGGCCAACAGCGTCACCGGCGCCACCCTCATGATCCAGGAGGAACGTTCCCGCGACGCCGAGCAGTACCACACCACCGAGCGCGGGGGCATGATCGCCCTCTGCGCCATTGACCCGGCTGCCGATCCCGACGGTGACGGCCTCACCACGGCCGAGGAGACAGAAACCTACCATACCCATCCGGGCCTTGCCGACACCGATGGCGACACCATGGACGACGGCCGGGAGGTGAGCTACTGGCAGGAGCAGGGCTCTGCCTGGGACGCTGACCTGGACGGTGACGGCCTGATCAACCTGCTGGATGGCGATGCCGACGGTGACGGCATCAGCGACGGCACCGAGGTGGCCGAGGGCACCGATCCCGGCGACCCGGCCTCGGCCCCGGCCTTCCCGGCCATGGATGCCGGCGAGCTCACCCTGAACCACAACTGGGTCCATGTGGACCTGGCCACTTCCTTCACCAGGCCGGTCGTTGTTGCCAGGCTGGTCACCAGGAACGGCGGCGACCCCTCGGTGCTGCGCATCGCCAACGTCTCTGCCACCGGCTTTGACATCAGGCTCCAGGAATATGACTACCTGGACGGTACCCATACCTCCGAGCAGGTCGATTACCTGGTCATGGAGGCGGGCCACTACACCCTGGCCGACGGCACGCAGATCGAGGCCGGCATCTTTGACAGCCAGGCAACCGGCGTGCCCGGCCGGCAGACCTTCAGCAGCCCCTTTGCCCGGGTGCCGGTGGTGGTCACCGCCATTGTCAGTGACAATGAGGCCGACGCGGTCACCGGCCGCCTCCGCAACATCGACCTGGAGGGCTTTGATTTCAGGTTGCAGGAACAGGAAGCCAACCCGCAGGTCCATGCCACGGAGTCGGTGGCCTACATCGCCTGGGAACCCTCGGCCACCACCATCGCCGGTATCCGGTTTGCTGTCGGCCGCAGCACCAACAGTGTCACCAGTGGTGTCAGCACCATTGCCTATGCCGCGGATTTCGCCCGCCCACCCCTGCTGATCACGGACATGCAGACCACCGACGGCGGCGATACCGCCAGCCTCCGGACCACCGGCCGCACTGCCGACGCCATGCAGGTCATGGTGGAAGAAGAACGGTCAAGGGATAGCGAGACCTCCCACACCACCGAGGTTGCCGGCTACATCGCCATCCTGACGCAATAGAGAGATAAATCCGCCATACCTCCGGCGGCACGACAACCGATGAAAATCAAGAAGATACCATCGTCTCACTGCCGCAGACAGGTAACCACCTGGTACCTGGCACCTGTCCCCTGGCCCCTGGCACCTGGCACCTGACAAAGCACCATCTCCCGTCCGTCCGACCCGGAGGCTGCCCGCCTCCGGGTTTTTTTTTGACATCCGCCGGAAATCCAGTTAAGAAGAAAGCTGTAAAAAAGAGGTGTTACCTGACCGGGCCGCTTCGGGCCGCCGCTGGCCACGCCTCTGCAGCCATCCCGCCACCGGCAGAGAACCTCCGCGTGAACCCCTGATTTCGCAGACTATCCGATGCAACAGCTCGCTGACCTGCAACAGGAAATTCCCTCCAATAAATTCTATGCCCCCAGGGTTGACGACAGCAGCAATCTCTTTCGCTCGGACCTCATCAACAAGACGCTTGCCGCCTCCGGCCTCAACAAGAAGATCATCGTTATCGAGGCGCAGGCCGGCCAGGGCAAATCGACCCTTGCCGCCCAGTTTCTCCGCCACCACCATCTCCGTTTCGCCTGGTACCAGATGGGGCCGGAAGATGGAGACCCGGTCCTTTTGCTTTCCGCCCTGATCGCCAATCTCTGCAAGCGGCTTCCCGGTTTCGAGCTGCCGCAGCTCACCCGCATCCTGCACCAGGGGGAGATAGGCCCCCTGGACATCAGGCGGTGCGCCAACATCCTTCTCGGCGACCTGGACCGGTTTCTTGCCGGCGACTTCTACCTTGTCTTCGACGATGTCCACCTGGTGGAGGAGGCGCCCCTGACCAACAGCCTCCTCGCCCACCTGCTCGACACATCACCGCCCCATCTCCATATCCTCCTCACCAGCCGCAGGCCCCTGACCATCAACTCCAAGACCCTGCGTTTCAGCTCCGATGTCTGCTACCTCAACAACGACAACCTGCGCCTCTCCGCCCAGGAGGTGGAGCACCTCTTCAGCAGGGTCCTCAGGCAGCAGATATCACGCCGGGATGCCGAAGAGATCCGGAGACGTACCGGCGGATGGATCATGGGCATCCTCCTGGCTGCCTGCCCCGTGCCGGGCGTAACAACTGCCGCCGCACGCCGGCAGGCCTCCTCCGAGCGCCTGCCGGCCAGCCTCACCGCCGGCCAGATGCTCGACTACTTCCGGGACGAGATCCTGATCCACATCCCGCAGGCCATGCACGAGCCCCTGCTCAGGCTCTCCTTTCTCGACGATATCCCGGTGGAGCTGGCCATACGCATCACCGGCAGGCAGGATATGGGCCAGGCCCTCACCGACATGATGCTGGCCAACTTCTTCGTCTATCCCCTGGACGACAACCATACGGTCTTCCGCCTCCACCACCTGTTCCAGGAATTCCTCCAGTACCAGGCAGGGGCGACCATGGATCCCGACGATATCAGGCGGGTGCACCGCCAGGCGGCGCAATACTACATGGAGAGGGGATTTACCGAAAAGGCGCTCACCTGCCACCGGGCAGAGGGCGACCTGGCGGCGGTGGAGGAGATCCTCCGCCGGGAAGGACTGCTGCTGCTGGCCCGGAACCGGACCGTGACCCTGCTGACCCTGCTCCAGTCCATCCCGGAGCAGGACCTGCTGCGCCATCCCTGGCTGGCCCTCTTTGCCGGCCTGGTCTTTTCCGAATTCTTCCCCCGCCGGATCCTGCCCCTGCTCGAGGCGGCGCAAAAACGGTTCGCCGACCAGGGCGAGGAGATCGGCGAACTGCTGGCCCTGGCCCACACCATCTATTTCCATTTCGTGGTCTCGGGGCTCTATCATACCGGCTCTCTGCTCCTCAGGCGGGCCGAGGAACTCTTTGCCAGGCACCGCGACCAGATGCCCATTCATGCCGCCATCATGGTGGCGCGCAACCTGGCAGCCGGCTACTGTTTCTTCATCGCCGACCTGCGCCAGGCCCGGGAGTATGCGGAGATGGCCCGCAGCCTCTCCTCCAGCCACAATATCCGCAACAGCCTCGCCTCCAGCCTGTTCGTCCTCGGTTACGCCGAGGCCATGACCGGCCATCCGAATCAGGCCCTCCAGGAGATCGAGCAGAGTTATCCCCTGCTGCACGACCCCTTTGTCGGGACCTCCAACAAGCTCTCCCTGCGAGTCCTGCACCTGAACTGCCTGGCCCAGTTCGGCGATGACATCAACTTCGACCGCCACCGGAAGATGCTCCGGGATGCCATCGATCCGCAGGTGGTCCGGCAGACCTTTGCCCACCCTTATCTCTACATCTGGGGCTGCACCTGCCTGATCGGCAGAGGCAGGCTGGAAAAGGCGGCCGAGCTGCTCCAGCAGGGCAACCGCCTCTCGCCCCCCTTTGCCAGTCCCCACATGCACAGCCAGCTCCTCCAGTGGCAGGCCTATATCCACGCCCTGCAGGGCGACGCCGACGCGGCACGGGCCGAGATCCAGGAGGCCGGCCGGCTCCGGGCCCGGGCAGGCGGCCACTACTATGCCATCTTCTACAACATCATCGCCGGCGCGACCCATGCCCGCCTGGGTGACCGGGAGGAGGCCGACGCCCTGCTTACGGCAGGGATAGAGAAGGCCGCCCGGATGCCCTCCGACTATCTCCTCGCCGCCGGCCTGCTCCACCGCGCCTGGCTGCACCTCCGGCAGCAAGATGATGGTGCCATGAGAGAAGACCTCGGCCGGGGGCTCGCCCTGATGAAGCGCAACGGCTTCACCTTTTTCTGGAGCTGGGAACCCGGTTTCATGCGCGAACTCCTGGTCCATGGCGCCGCAGCAGGCCAGGCGTCGTTTGCCGACCGGCTGGCCAGGAAACGGCTGGACCTGTTTTTCGACGACACCAACACTCCCTGCCCGGTCCTTTCCATCTCGCTGCTGGGAGGGCTGCGCGTTACCCACGGCAGCAGGCTGCTCCTGACCAGTGACGACTTCACCCCGGCGCAGCGCCACATGCTCAGCCTGATCCTGGCCAGCAACGGCCTCCAGATCAGCCAGGAGGCCATCCAGGCGGAGCTGTGGCCGCAAAGTCCGCCGGAAAAGACCCGCTCCAAGCTGGACACCCTGGTAATGCGGCTGCGCAGGGTCCTGGCCACTGTCCTGCCGGTGTCTGCAAAAACCTATCTCACTGTCCAGAGGGGGATCATCAGCCTGAAGAACTGCCGGATCGACGGGGTGGAATTCAGCCGCCTGGCACAGCAGGGCCTGTCACTGGCCCGGGAAGAGAAATACTGGCTGGCGGACAACACCTTCCACAGGGCCATGGCCCTGTGGCATGGTCCGCCGGGATCGGACGACCTGTTGAGCACCCGCATGGATGCGTATGGCGACCGGCTCCTGGCCCTGCTCTCCAGGATGGGACACACCTGGGCCGTGATCCTGGCGGAATCGGATCGAACCGAGGAGGCCATCGAGGTGCTGACCAGGGTCCTGCGATTCAACAGGATGGAGGACCGGCTGATCTCGCTTCTCTACACCCTCTTCCTGCGCACCGGCAACATGCTCAAGGCCAGGGAGCTGCTCGGCCAGTACCGGCAGACCCTCCGTGACCAGGACTTCCCCGAAGAAGAGATCGACGACCTCCTCTTCCGCATCGCCTCCTCCGCACCCTGAACTGTTACGTACTTTCACATTCCCGGCATGGCCGGGCCGGAACCGCCTCCTTCGTCCCTGGCCGCCTTTTTCGCCTCCTCCTCGGCCATGGCCGCCAGGCCGGCAGCAGCCCCGAGTTCGGCGATCTTCTTTTGCTGTTCCTCCCCGGCGCTCTCCGGGCGGGATCCGTTTTCATCCTGCGGCAGTTCGACGATCACCTTGCGATGGGCGTAGTGGATTCCCTGGGCCGCCAGCGCCTCGGTGATCCTGCGGTAGGCCTCCCTGCGGATAACGAAATGGGTGCCCGGTTTGGCAGTGAACTTGACCCGGATCACCATCACCGAATTGGTGATCTCGCGTACCCCCTGCGACTTGACGGGCCGGATGAAATCATCACCGAACTCGGGATCCTCCAGCATGGCGCGGCCCACCTTCTTGATGATCTTGCGGACCTTGTCGATGTCGGTGTCATAGGGAAATTCCAGGTTGAACTTGACCACGATACCGCCGCGCATGAAGTTGGTGATGGAGCCGAGCTCGCTGTAGGGTACGATCTGGAGCATTCCCCGGTGGTGGCGGAGCATGACGTTACGCAGGGTGATGGCCTCCACCGAGCCCGAGACCGAGCCGGCCTGCAGGTATTCGCCCACCCGGAAGGCATCGTCGAGCAGGTAAAAAAAACCGGAAAACACGTCGCTGACCAGTTTCTGGGCACCGAAGCCGATGGCCAGGCCGACCACGCCGGCGCCGGCCAGCAGTGGCCCGATATCGACGCCGATGGAGGACAGCACGATCAGGGTCACCATCACCACCAGGACCGTGCCGATGAACTTGCGGACCATGGGCAGCAGGGTGTAGCTGCGCCCCCGGGTGGCGGCAGCGCCCCACTCATCGTCCTGTTCCTCGTTCTCCTCCTCTTCCGGCGTCGCCTCGATGATCTTCTGCTCGATATAGGAGGAGACCACCCGCCAGAAGACCAGGGCCAGGGCCAGGGTGACCAGGATATTGAAGACCGCCCTGGTGATCTGCAGGGAATAAGGGA
>JALSNC010000262.1 GCA_026987195.1 Desulfobulbaceae bacterium
CCCGCTGTTGATACCGATGGAGGACCGGGCCCGCAACCGCGCCAGGAAATCCTTCCGTGCCGCTGCCCGCCGCTGCTTTCGCAGACGCCGGCGGATCTGTTCCCCGACCTCGGCAAGGGACTGCAGCCGGGCCGGGGTCCGGTCCACCAGCAGGAGCAGGCTCACATGGCCGTTGACCGAAAAAACAGGACTCAGCTCGCCCCTGGTCAGCCTGGCGGCCACCTGCCGCACCTGCGGCTGCAGATGGCCCACCGGAATATCACGGACCTGGGGTGCATGGCCGAGCCGCTGCCGGGCCAGGGTCAGGAAATCACCTCCCATGGCGACCTCGGTCCACAGCTCGTTCATCTCCTCCTCGCTCCCCTCGACAATGGCCATGCGGATGATCTCCGGCCGGGTGAACTCCTGCCGGTGCTCCCTGTAGTAGCGCCGAACATCATCCGGCAGTATCCCGGTCCGGTCCTGCAAGATCCGTTCTTCCAGGCTCCGGATCATCCGGTGCCGGCAGTAATAGGTATAGGTGGCGGCAAAAGGCGGTTTTTTCTCGTAGTGGCGGGCCAGGGCCTCCCAGGAAGTCAGGGTCTGGTCGATGATGGCATTGAGGATCTGCTCCCTGAAGGCGTCACTGGTGTCCTCCCTGAAACCGTTACGCCGCCTGAACCGCTGCATGCGCCGCACCTGCAGCATGAACTGCCTTTCCGTGACCACGCCGCCATCGGTACTGATCAGCGGCTGGTCGGAAAAATCGTCATCCTGACGGGAGATATCCAGCTGCCGGAGTCGTTCCCTGTCCACCCGGACATGGTACTTCCGCCGCAGCTTCCGGAGAAGAGCCATGGTCAGCCGCTGTTCCTCCTCTTTCCAGAGAACCCGGCGCACCTGCTCACGGACTTCGGCAAAATCCTCCTCGTCACCGGGCCGCACCTCCTGGCAGTGAAGGACCACCACGCCCTTTTTCCAGGCCACTGGCCCGCTCATCCGTCCCTGCCCGAGCCCACTGAGGATGCGGCGCCACTGCGGGTCAATGCCGCCGGGACGATACCAGCCGCTCTGCAGGGTGAAGGGGGCGTCCCCGCCAGCGGCCAGGCGGCGGAGCCTCCGCTCGTTAACCGGACCGGCGCCGAGGGTGGCAAGAAGCCGGCTGGCCGGTTCCCTGGACCGGAAAAAGAGTATATTGACCCGGTAGAGCGGCACATAGTCCCGCCGGTAACGGGTCCTCAGGTCCTGGTCGCTGATGGTGATCCGGGAATCGATCTCTTCCGCCTTGAGCAGCATCAGGGTCCTGGCCCTGAGAAAGGTGAGCACCTTTTTCCTGTATCCCGGATCCTTGTAGAGCTGCATCCGCTCCGCCTCCCGGAACAGCAGCAGCCAGTCCACAAAGGAGTCCGGGGTCCCGGGAAAAGGCGCCTGCCCGTCCTGCCGCCAGTTTTCCCACCACACCAGGAAGTCACCGGTGGTGTACGGCGTACCGTCGATGGTGACCAGGGTCTCTTCGCCGCCGGCCCCGCCATGGCATGGTCGTGGCACCAGCCCGACCAGGACCAGGAGGAGGCTCAATGCCAGCGTTACCTTGTACATGGCTGCATACCCTCGTCGCGCCAGAGCCGGACAACCTCGCGCGTCATCCGCCGGGCAAGGCCGGTGATGGTGTTGATGCGGCCGAAGTGGAGCACCTTCTGGTAACGGCTGCCCCGCCGCCGGTGGTAGGTGGTCCAGAGCAGCCGGCCACTGCTTCCGTCATAGATCCTGAGAATCATGGTCAGTCCGGTCTCCGGAGCAGGAGTGGATTTCACCTCCCGCATCTCCAGGATATCGCCGCCGATAAAGAGCCCCACTCCCAGGCGTCCGCCGATGATGCGGAGCTGCTCCTGGTTCGGCTGGCGGTTGGGATAGAGCAGCAGCTGCCGGTACAGTTCCAGGACATCGCCCTCCCGGAGCACCTGGAAATGGCCGCTCGTGACCAGCTCCGACAGCAGGACCCGGGAGAGGATCTCGGCACCGCCCGGATAGCCACCCTTGTCAACCAGGGGCAGCAGCGCCACCCTGCAGGTCCCGCGGACAGGCAGATCCGCGAACCGGTACAGCGCCGGTACCTGGCGACCGCAGCCGGCCAGCAGCAGAATGATGATCATCGCCCCCAGACGACCCAGCCGGTTCACGATCTAGAACTCCTCCAGCCATTCCTTTTCCAGTTCCATCTCCCCTGCCTCATCCTGGATGCTGATCCGGCGCAGATCCTTGATCTTCTTGCGGATCCTGTTTCCCAGGATGTCTGCGGCCACCAGCAGGCTCTCCAGGGGGGCCGCTTCCGGTTTCCCGGCCGGCTCCAGGCTGAAGTGGGCGGGAAGCTGTTGGCCTTCGGCAAGCCTGAGCAGGGCACCATCAGGTGCAAAAACCTTCATCCACCAGTAGGCCAGAGGCATACCGGAGTTACGCGCCAGTTTCACGGTCAAGCGCCGCCCCTCCTGCACCAGGTCGATACTGATGTCCGGTGGAGTCCGCCGGAAAGAGACGTCGCTGGAGGCTGAGGAGGAAAGACCTGTCCGGTCCCATACCCTGAAAACCACCGTGTATTCTCCGTCCGGGGCCAGGGTGCCCAGCGTTGTCTGACCCCGCCAGGTCAGTCGTCGGGGCAGTCGTTGCGCCGCTCCCTGGCGGACAATGACCTCGTCGTCCGCATCGATGACCAGGACCTCCCAGCGGCGCACCGGTTCAGGATCTCCCAGGGTGGGGATGATGATCAGCCGATCGCTGAAAAAGACCTTGCCGTCGATCTCCCTCCCCACCAGGTGGAGCTGCACCTCCGGAGCATGGTCGTCCACCACGTAGGACCCGATGACCGCATGTTCCGTCCGCCCCGAGGCCCAACGACCGGCCAGGCTCACCGTGTACTCCCCCGGGGTGTCGGCGGCGGGCCAGCGGGCCACCAGGTAGTATCCGTCAGGATCAGGGGAAAGGGGATATTCCCGTTTCCCCACCCGGGCAACGAGCTGCGGCAGCTCCGTAATCCGCTGTTCCATGTCCCGGATCCTCACCCGGCACGAGACCTCATTGCCCGGCCTGACGTGGCGCGGCAGGAGGATGACCGAATCGATGTCAAGCAGTGTGCCCGCTTCCGGGGCAGGCGGCACCTCGGCGGGGATGGTCGCCAGCAGGCGCGGGAAAAAGACCGCATAGAGATCACCGAGATTACCCGGATCGTTCAGGCCGAGCAGACTTGTCAGATCCGAGGCCGACAGGGCATCGGTGTTGGCCCATACCGTGGCCGCATCACTGGTCCGGATCAACTCCAGGCTGAGGCTGACAGCGGGCGCCGGTCTTTCCTGCAACTGGCAGACCGTCCCCTGCAGCAGAAGATCGGCCTGCAGCTCCCGTCCGGCCGCCTCGACCAGATGACTGCCCAGCCGGCCCAGGGTACGGATACGGTGGCGGACCAGAAACTCCATGATCCTGGGCTCGGCAACCAGGGTGAAGCCCCGTGTCCCGAGTTCCCTGCGCACGTAACCGGTCAGTGTATAGTTGACACCGTTCCTGCTCACGGTCACGTCCTGCAGGGGCAGAACAGCAACCGTGGCGGCGCGGCTCGAGGCCGCTGACAGGAGCAGGGCCAGAAAGCAGAGACTCAGGCTCAGGCGACTCATGAAACAATGGACCAGTTCACCGGTAATCGCTCGCAGAAACCGCACGGAGTCTGCGCTTACCTCTTTGCACGGTCGTGCCTGCCCGCATAGGGAGGCTATCGGAGTCTCCCTGCGGTCGCTTACCTGCGGTCAGGCACGCCTGCAGAGGTAAGCGTAGACTCCGAATCCGCGGCCCCGGAGAGGGGGTGCACCACTGTTCTCGGAAAAAGAGATGGTTCTTCATCCCGTGAGGGGGTACGTTCACCGCTATCGTCCCCTGACCGCTATTTCGGAATTGTGGCCAGCATCCGCTGCAGCAGGTCCACCGTGATCTGGAAGGCGTCCAGGGGGGCCAGGCCAAAGAGCCTGTCGGCAAGCGAGTAACCGCTGAGCGTATCGCTGCACCGCCACAGGACCTGGGCCGAATCGGCGTCCAGGAGTTCCAGAGTCAGCGAGACCTCGGGATAGGTGAAGGAACCGCGACGATTCTCACCGATACTGTTGACCGTCCCCAGGATAAAGGCCTGTACGCCAAGGCGCTGGCCGAGCCGCTTGACCACCGGCACATCCAGGGGCGTATCCTTGTCAATGGCCATCTCCCGAAGGCCACTGTCCACGATCCCCCGGTCCACCACGTCGAAGATACCCATGGCCAGGATCTGCGTGGCGGCGATATCCCTGATCCGCTGGGCGGCAAAGTCGTCCTGGGTATTGTTGGCAAAAGGGAGAACGGCCACCCTGGTGATATAGGCCAGGTCGACGTTTTCCCGGACAAAGGTGCGGGACGATCTATCAGAGCCTGCGCAGCCCTGCAGAAGCAGGAGAACCAGAAGCGCGGCCCGGACCATGGCGCAGGCTCGTTTTCCGGACCTGCCGCGGGGGCGGGTTCCGGCGGTAGCTTTCCTGATCAGCATATTCTTCTCTCTCCTCAGCTCTGTAAGAGTTCACCGATATCGACAACCACTTTGAAATACCGGGACTTTTACTCTGCTCTATCCTCCGGCCTGCGGGATAACGCGCATCCCTGGATTGCCGACACCGCAACTGTTCGCGCTTCCGGCCGTCCGCTGGCAAGGGACGCAACTCAGAATCTGGCCGTCAGGCGGGCATTGACGGCCCAGATATTCTCCTCCTCGGTCATCATGTAACTGGCAATGGACTGCAACGTCAAGTACGTGCTGATGTTCCAGCTCCAGTTGTAACTGAAATTCTGAATGGTTTCATCGGCAGTGGCATTGGCCCGGTAGCCGAGGATCACCTGGGTCCTGGTGGTCCTGACCACTGAAAACTTGGCATCCAGGAGGAAGGAGCGGTAGTTGACCCACTTCTCACCGTACCCCTGCGAACCATTGACCAGGATCGACACCAGGTCCGATGGGCGCCAGTTGATATTGAGGGTGGTACGGCCACCGGCATCCTCGTTGTTGATCAGTTCCGCAAAATCGAGGGTATTGGTGCCATATTCGGCGATCAGATCGGCGATCAGGGTGGAGCGCAGGCGGCCGGTGAGGGTCCAGCGGACGGACATGGCCTGGTTAGTGGTGTCGAACTCCCTGTTGTTGTTGAAGATCACGCTCAGATCCAGGGTGGTGTCCAGGTTGGGGTAGAGGGTGGCCGAGTTGAGAAAATTGATGGTGTGATTGATATTGATCAGCTCGTCATCCTCGTAATTCTCGTTCCTGGTGATACCAAGGCTCGATTCCAGGGTCGGCACCGGGGTGGACTGGATCACCAGGGCGTAGGAACGCTGGATGGTATCGGTCAGCTCCGAATTGGTGGTCGTGGTGTCGTTGATGGTGAACGTGGGAATGAAGTAGCGGTTGTAGAGCCACCTGAGACTGCCGGTCTGAAAGAGCCGGTGCCGGTCGTTGCCGGTATTGTAGTCACTGTTGTCCCGGACCAGGGAGTAGGTCAGACGGGTATTGAGGGTCGGATCGTAGCGCAGATTCAGATCGCTGACATACCTGGTATACTGCTGGTAATCGTTGACCCGGCCACCGGTGCCGCTCTGCAGACGGTAGGCGACGATCTCGGTGATCGGGATCCTGAGGGCCGGCGGCCAGCCGGTGACCACCAGCTTCAGGTAGATACGCTGCAGACCACCCACGCTCACCTCGTAGCGATTCTCGTCCCGGTTGTAGATGGTGGCCGGATTAACCGTCTCCCGGCGCCACTCGATACCATTCTCGGAGGAATAAAGATCCCAGCGCAGGGCAGTGGCATCTCCGACCAGCAGAGGGTCGAGGGCAGTGGTGTAGACATAGAGGAGATCGACGGCCTGGAAATCCGTCCGGACACCGATGTTGGCCACCTCATGCAGGCCGATGACAAAGGCGCGATCCTGGCGATTGCCGTCGATGAGCGCCGGATTGGCCGGCAGCCCCCCCAGGTCGGGCGTGTTGTCGATACCGGCCATGCCGGCGGACAGGCTGACCCCGACCTTGGCGGTGCCATCCGATCCCGGATGGGCATTGAACTCCGTGGTGGAGCGGGTTACCTGCTGGGAAAAGCCGACCTGGACCCGGTTACCGAAAAAGGCATGGTTGTAGTCAAGGCGACCGAAATGGGTCCGCTCGTCGGTGCTGCTCTGTTGGGCATAGTCTGTCCTGTCCTGCAGGTAATAGCTGTAGTAGAGCTCCACGTCGTGGGCTGCCCACCGGGCGACGTACTCGGCCCAGCGCCTGTCGTTGTCGGTGAGATGCACCACCTCACCGTCGGTGATCCGGTTGTTGCCGAAAAGCACCGAGAAAGCGGGCCAGTAGAGGTAGTCCCAGTTCGAGCTGAGCACGGCCTCCCAGCTGTGACTGTCCAGATCCCTGGCCTCGGAGTTGTTGGTCCTGGTGACCAGGCCGTTGAGTTCGGCGGTGAAGAGATCGTTGCGTACCTGGAGGTCGGCCATGGGGGATATAATCTCCCGATAGCCGGAGCCGCTGGTCCAGTTCCGGGAATAATCCATATTGGTATCCAGTGATATGGCCCGGGTTATCCGGGGATTCCACTGCAGGTGATACCGCTGATGGAAGGAACTGAGATTGTCTTCTTCGGAATCTCTGCCGATCTCGTTGACCTGCCAGGAGGCATCCAGACCGACGATCTCGGCCTGCACAACGGCGGCCGACAGAAGAAGGCAGAAAAAAAGCACCCGACAGAAGAGGAAGGCCAAGGCGTGGCGATGTCTTTTTCCGGGCACGTTACACAGAGGGGAAAGGCTTGAGGCCACCGTGATTCATTATTTGCTGGAAACTGCCCTGCCAGGGCCGGACACCGCTGTCCCGCCAGCAGGGCCGCAGGTGACCGCTCCCCTGCTCTTACTCTAAAGCCGGGGGAGTGTCAATTCGTAACCGGCTGAAATCAGCGGCAACAGCCTTTGATCATTTCTCAGTTCTTGGTGGTGTGGCACTCGAAACAGCCGCCGGAACCGCCGCCACCGGCCGAGATCGCGGAGTAATCCCAACGCAGCAGATCTGGATACGGGGTCCCGTGCGCACGATGACAGGAGATGCAGGTGACAATGGTATCGTCATTGAAGGTAACGGTCGACAGGACCATGGACACGTCGACACTGGCCACCGGCGCGGCAACAACATAGGCATTGACACCGGCGCCGCCGTAGTTGCGGTATTCGGACCCGGCTGCGGTATTGCCCATGTCAAAGTCCGTGGGATGGCGGACCCAGGG
>JALSNC010000263.1 GCA_026987195.1 Desulfobulbaceae bacterium
GTCCTTTCAGCGTCACCGGTGCACATCACCACCTGCACGCCCTGGCGCTGCAGGGCCCTGACCGCAGCGGCCGAATCATGCCGCACCGGATCCTTCAGGATCAGCAGGCCCAGGACCTGCTCCTGGTCGGCGAGCCAGATCGGCGTACCGCCGGCAGCAGCATGCCGGTCGGCGGCGGCCAGCAGATCCCGGTCCAGTTCCAGCCCCTGGTCGGTGATGAAGTGGCGGTTGCCGAGGAAATAACGCCGCTCCCCGGCCACACCCTGCACGCCCCGGCCCGGCACAGAGGAAAAACCGGCAAGAGCGGCCGGCTCCAGCCCCCTGTTCCGGCAGGAGGCCAGCACGGCCTCGGCCAGGGGGTGCTCCGAGGAGACCTCCAGGCCGGCGGCCAGTTGCAGGATCCGGTCCCCGTCCATGGCCGCGGCCGGTTCGATCCCGGTCACCTCGGGCCGGCCCATGGTCAGGGTGCCGGTCTTGTCCACCACCAGGCGGGTCAGGCGGGAGGCGGACTGGAGGGCGTCGCTGTTGGAGATCAGGATATTGAGCTGTGCCGCCCGGGTGGTGCCGACCATGATGGCGATGGGCGTGGCCAGGCCCAGGGCGCAGGGACAGGCGATGACCAGCACGGCGATTCCCGTGGTCAGGGCGTGGGCCAGGCGCGGTTCCGGTCCTGCCAGCAGCCAGGTGATGAAGGTGAGGATGGAGATGCAGATGACCGTGGGCACGAACACGCCGGCCACCCGGTCCGCCAGCCTGCCGATGGCCGGCTTGGAGAGCTGGGCGTTCCGGACCATGGTGATGATCCGGGCCAGGGTGGTCTCCGAGCCGAGCCTGGTCACCCGCAGGGTGAAGGCGCCGGAGCGATTCATGGTGCCGCCGGTCACCGTGTCACCCTCGCCCTTCTCCACCGGCACGGGTTCGCCGGTGAGCATGGACTCGTCCACCAGGGAACGGCCCTCGCTGATGACGCCGTCGATGGGCACCTTTTCGCCCGGCCGCACCCGGACAAGATCGCCGACCCGGAGCAGGGAGACCGGAACCTCGACCTCGGCCCCGTCCATGACCACCTTGGCGGACCGGGCCCGCAGGCCGACCAGCGAAGAGATCGCCTCGCTGGTGGTCCGTTTGGCCCGCACCTCCAGGGCATGGCCGAACTGGAGAAAGGCGAGGATCATCACCGAGGCGTCCAGGTAGAGATGATGGCTGCGGCCGGGGATGAAATCGGGCCTGGCGATGACCAGCACCGAGGCGAGCCAGGCCGCGGCCGTGCCCAGGGCCACCAGGGTATCCATGTTGGCGCTGCGGTGGCGGGCCTGTTTCCAGGCGGTGATATAGTAGTTGCGGCCACTGAAGTACATGGTGGCCAGGCAGAGCAGGGCCATGGCCGCCCAGAAAGCGCGGTTCTCATCCAGGGTGGGAAAGAGGCCCGACATGTCGCCGGCCATGATCCCGAACCCCACCAGGGCCGCGACAATGGCCCGCTGCCAGGAGCGGCGGATCTCGAGGCGGGCCTCCTCGGCCTGGCGTACGGACGGGTCCTCGTACTGCTCGACAATGGCACATTCGAGGCCGGCACCGGTCAGAAGCAGCACCAGCCGGGCCGGATGGAGGATGGTGGTCACCTGCAGCCGGTCGCCGGCCCAGGCAAGTTGAATCGCCGCATCCTCCCGGCGCAGGAGAGTTTCGATCTCCTGCCGCTGTTCATCGGAGACAGGGCCTGCAAAATCGACAAAAAAGGTGTCGCTGCGCGCCTCTTCGATCGGATAAGCGTCATAACCGCGATCCCGGATCACGGCCACCACCTGGTCGGGATCACCGCCCTGCACCCGGGCCTTCTTCTCCACCAGGCTGACCGTGGCCGACTCCACCCCATCCACCTCGAGAATGGCCCGTTCCACGTTGCCCACGCAGGCGGCGCAGGCCATGTCGCGGATACCGATCTCGTATCCCCGCTCCTCCTGCTGCGGCGCCCCGCCGCCCTGGACCAGTTCGGCCTGGTAACCGGCCCCGGTCACCGCCCGCACCACGGCCTCCGGGTCGCCCCCCTCCACCAGGGCCTCCTTTTCCACCAGGTTCACCGAGGCCGACCTCACCCCGTCCACGGCGAGGATCGCCTGCTCCACCCTGCCCACGCAGGCGGCGCAGGCCATGTCGCTGACCCGGATCACGTACGCTGTCCCTGTTCCGTTCCCTGCCACAGTCATCCTCTCTCCCGTCGGCCTGATATGCGGGCCATGAACCGTCCGCATCATTCCAGCCCCTGCCGGCGTTGTCGTTTTCCATGATGCCGCCATGATACCATCCAAGGAACAAAAATGCCATTGCCGCCCGGCGGGACAAAAACACCATCCCCTTCCCGACATCGCCCTGGTACGACAGCCAAGAGCCGTTGAATTCGGGATTTACAATCGCAACAGGCTCGGGTACCATCGGCAGCACTGGCCCCATCATGCTCCTGCCAATGACCCCGCCCACCGACCGGGGCAGACCACGGTCTCTCCGGAGAAAGGCCGTGCTCACCGAACAAAGCAACATGCACGACAGCAACCAGGAAACATACGAACATCTCTATAAGAAACTGCCCCGCCTGCAGCGGGAGCTGCTACGGATCATCGCCATTGGCGGTGACGGCTCCTTCCACAAGACCTCGCTGTTGAAGAGCTTCTCTGCCCTGTCGCTCCGGAAGGAGAACAAAACCGCCTGGAAGATTGCCGAGGTTCGCAAAGCCCTTGCCGACCTCCAGGAGACGGAACTGGTACAAACCGAGACATCCCGGCTCTTTCTGTCCGGCCACCTGCGCATGACGGCCCTGCTGGACAGTCTGAACCAGCCCTGGTTCGCCGACCGGGCCCGGGCCATCAACGATCTCCTCAATCCCCGTGACCTGGATCCCGACCATCTGAGCAGCCTCAAGCCGGCCGACCTGCTGCGCAACCTGCAAATCGGCATCCTGACCGGGGAACCGGAGAAACGGGTCCAGCCGTTCCTGGATGCGGCCACCAGATATTTTCTCTATGGCCACTACGGCATGCATCCCCTGCAGAGCCTGTTCCTGGACCCCTACCGGCCGGAGATACTGCCGCACCTGGTTGCCGCCGGCTCCGTGGAGACGGTGGCATGGCTCCTGCGGGAGATTGCCGAAAACATCCTCCCTCTGGAGAGGACCGGAGAGCTCGGCAGCCTGCTCGCCAGCGACCGCTGCCGGCCCGAGACCCGGGTCGGCATTGTCGTGGATCTTCTCTTCTGTGGCCGTAACGACCTGGTGGAGACCTACCTCGAGGATCCGGCCATGGCGGGTTGCGATCTCCTGCCTCTGCAGGTCCTGCTCGCGGTCTTCACCGGTCGCACCAGCGAGGCCCTGGCAGGATTTGACCAGTGGAGCGGCAATCTGCGCAGGAAGACTCGCAAGCGGTTTGTCCGCCTGCCGGGCCTTGCCCAGTTCCTCCTTCTCTGTACCCTGCTGCGCAGCGGTGACGGTGAACGGTTGAACCAGGGCATGGACGCCATCAACCGGCACAGCCGCAGCCTGACCGCGCAAGAGGTTAGCAGCGAGGAATATCTCAGCCTGGCCATGCAGGAGGTCTTTGCCGACCGGATGGGCCAGCCACTCCGCCCCGAGGACCGGCTGGTCGATCTGAGGATCAACGCCCGGCAGCTCACCCTGTCCAACCTGCTCCAGGCCA
The DNA here is from genome assembly GCA_026987195.1 of Desulfobulbaceae bacterium. Lineage (GTDB taxonomy): Bacteria > Desulfobacterota > Desulfobulbia > Desulfobulbales > Desulfobulbaceae > DRKI01. Next base: position 3,684 of record JALSNC010000263.1, read on the forward strand.
TGATCCTCTCCTGGACCAGGCCGACCAAGGCAAGAAAGCATATCAGGTTGCTCAATAACATCCTGGACCAGGCCACGGCCAGCCAAAACCTGTGGCTTGTTGCGGAGACGGCCAATATCCTTGCCCACCTGGGCCAGGCCAAAAAGGCCAACACGGAGATCGTCCGCGAGATCCGGCAGGCCTCCGGCCTGGCCTGCCTGTCAGACAGTTGTCCCAAATTGGAGAAATGGCAGAAGACCCTGCTCGCCCTCCAGGCCCTGGCGCACACCTCTACGGACAAGGGCAACCGGACCGGCAGCCAGCGCCTGGTCTGGCTGCTGACCCCGGACAGGGACCCGGCAAGGGTCCGCCTGGAGCCCAGACTGCAGAAACTGGGCAAGAACGGCCGCTGGAGCAAGGGGCGGGTGGTGGCGATCAAGACCCTGTTCGAGCAGGCAGACTCCATGGAGGGCCTCAGCGACCTGGACCGCTCCCTGGCCTCGCTGATCTCGGTCCACAGGGAGAGGGATTACCGCTACTACCACGCCAGGACCGTCTACACCCTGGACCCGGTCAAGGCCCTGCCCCTGCTCGCAAGGCATCCTCTGGTCTTCCTGGCCGAATCTCCGGAAATCAGGATGGATATCACCACGGCCAAACCCCGGTTGGACATACGCCACGACAAGGGCCGGGTCCGCCTGGAGCTGGTGCCGCCGGCCAGGGATCTCTTCGAACATGGCGCCCTGGTCCGCGAGACCCCGACCCGTTACATCTTCTATCGCCTGGACAGCGGCCAGCAGCGCCTCTACCAGGTCCTGGAACGTCCCCTCTCCCTGCCGGAGAAAGCGGCCGACTCCCTGCTCTCCTCCATCTCCTCCCTGTCCTCCCTGGTCACCATCCAGTCCGACATGGACCCGGCCGCAGCCGACATCCCCAGGGAACAGGGCGATCCCACGCCCCACCTGCACCTGCTGCCCGTGGGCCAGGGGTTGCAGGCCGAGTTCCTGGTCCGGCCCCTGTCCGGGTCCGACACCTGGTGCAGCCCGGGCCAGGGCAGGGAATCCATGCTCCTCCAGGTGGACGGACAGCCGGTGATGGCGGTCCGCGACCTGGCGCGGGAGCGGGAGCTCTGCGAGCAAGTGATCCGTGACTGTCCTGTCCTGGAACGGCTGGAACCTATGGATGGTCATTACCAGGTCGATGATCCCCAGCAATGCCTGGAACTGCTGCTGGAGCTGGGCAAGCTGGGCGAGGCGGTGGTCCTGGAGTGGCCCAGGGGCGAGAAATTCCGGGTCAGGGGCGAATCCTCCTTTGACAAGCTCTCCCTGCGCCTGAAAAAGGACCGCGACTGGTTTGCGGCAACGGGCAAACTGCAGATCGACAACGAGCTGGCCCTGGACCTGAAACAGCTCCTGCAGTTGCTGGAAAGCTCACCGGGACGCTTCGTCAAGCTCGATGACGGTTCCTTCCTGGCGCTTACCCGGGAATTTCGCAGGCGGGTCGACGAACTGCGGGCCTATGGCGAGTTCCACGGCAAGGGGGTACGCATCCCGCCCCTGGCCTCCCTGGCCCTGGACGAGCTGACGAAACAGGCCGGATCACTCTCCACCGACCACTCCTGGAAGAAACACGTGGCCCGACTGCGCCAGCCCGTGAACCCGGAGATCCCCTCCACCCTGCGGGCCAGGCTGCGGCCCTACCAGGCGGAGGGATTTGCCTGGCTGGCCCGGCTCTCCCACTGGGGCGTTGGCGCCTGCCTGGCCGACGACATGGGCCTGGGAAAGACCGTGCAGGCCCTGGCCACGGCCCTGCTCCGGGCGCCGGACGGCCCTGTCCTGGTGGTGGCGCCGGTCTCGGTGATCGCCAACTGGCAGGATGAGGCGCATCGCTTTGCGCCGACCCTCAAGGTGCGACTCTTCGGCCCCGGCGACCGGGACGCCACCCTGGCCGACCTGGGGTCCTTTGACCTGGTCCTCTGCAGCTACGGCCTGCTGGCCCCGGAGATTGACAGGCTGGCAGGGGTGGAGTGGCAGATGGTGATCCTGGACGAGGCCCAGGCGATCAAGAACCACCAGACACGGCGGGCGCGGGCCGCCCGGCGCCTCAAGGCCGGCTTCCGCCTGGCCACCACCGGCACGCCCCTGGAGAACAACCTCTCCGAGCTGTGGTCCCTGTTCCGCTTCCTCAACCCCGGCCTGCTCGGCTCGCGCAAATCCTTCCAGGAACGGTTTGTCCTGCCCATCGAAGGAAGACACGACCTGGAGACCCGACAGCGGCTGCGCCGCCTGATCCGCCCCTTTCTCCTGCGCCGGCTCAAGAGCGAGGTCCTGCAGGAACTGCCGCCACGCACCGATATCGTCCTCAAGGTGGTCATGAGCCCGCAGGAGGCCGCCCTCTACGAGGCCCACCGGCAGAAGGCCCTGGAAAAGCTGGCCCGGGACGAGGAGGAGGCCGCCGGCAGCCGCCACCTGCGCATCCTGGCAGAGATCATGCGCCTGCGTCGTCTCTGCTGCAATCCCCGCCTGGTGGACCCGGAGTCCACCATCCCCTCCTCCAAGCTCAAGGTCTTCGGCGACACCCTGGAGGAGCTGCTGGCCGGCGGCCACAAGGCCCTGGTCTTCAGCCAATTCGTCGATCACCTGAAGATCATCCGCCAATACCTGGAGGAGAGGAAAATCGACTACCAGTACCTGGACGGCAGTACCGGCCGCAGGCAGCGGGAGGAACGGGTAAAGGCCTTCCAGGCCGGCAAAGGAGAGGTCTTCCTCATCAGCCTCAAGGCCGGCGGCACCGGCCTCAACCTGACTGCGGCCGATTACGTGATCCACATGGATCCCTGGTGGAACCCGGCCGTGGAGGACCAGGCCTCGGACCGGGCCCACCGCATCGGCCAGGACCGGCCCGTCACCGTCTATCGCCTGATCACCCAGGGCACCATCGAGGAACAGATCGTCCGCCTGCACGATGAAAAGCGCGACCTGGCCGACTCGCTGCTCGCCGGCGGCGACATCAGCGCCCGCCTCTCGGGCGAAGAACTGCTGCAACTGCTCCGGCAGCAGACATAAGCAAAGAGCGGATCGAAGCGCAGCCTCACGCCGTTCAGTACGTAAAGTTCAGCAGCACGCCATCTGCCTGCACGCGCTCGCGGCTGCCCGCATAGTGCGGCTATCGAAGTATTGCCATGTTCGCTACCCGCCGGCCGGCCTCAATCACACACAGCTGACGCTCTGTTGACCTTTCACAAAAAGGTGGTGACATTTCAAAATAGCTGCCGCTAACGGCAAGCTGTTTCGGGAAATAGAAGAAAGGCAATAAGTACTCGCTGTGACTGGTTTGAACTCCCTGTATCCGCAGCAGGCGGCACAAAGACTCCTGGTTTCCGACCTTCCGGCATTCTTCCCTTAGTCCCTCCCTGCCGGCTCAATCGTTTCTGCCCTGACCACCCTCCAATATCCTTGTTTTTCCTTATCTCCATGGTTATATTTTAATATCTGCAATGGTTGTTCCCGGTTGCCCCGGGCAGGAGTCTTCCCGTCATGGCCGATCACGACCACAGCTACAAGCAGTTGTTCAGCCACCCCGAGCTGGTCCGCGACCTGCTGGAGGGATTTGTGCGCGAAG